>JAJQCO010000147.1 GCA_021202655.1 Clostridiales bacterium
GTTGTATTGTGCAATCGTACAACTGTGACTAATCATGAAGGAAGGGGAATTACAAATGGTTGGAATTATTCTGGCTAGCCATGGCGAATTCGCGAAGGGCATTATGCAATCTGGCTCTATGGTCTTTGGCGAACAGCCCAACCTTGCAGCCTGCTGCCTGCAGCCCAGCATGGGCCCGGCGGACATCAGGAAGCAGATGGAAGATGCGATCGCGTCATTTGAGGACCCGGATAATGTGCTGTTTCTGGTTGACCTCTGGGGCGGCACTCCGTTCAACCAGGCCAGCGCGCTGATTGCCGGGCACGAGGATAAGTGGGCAATCGTCACGGGCCTGAATCTGCCGATGCTGATTGAGGCTTACGCAGACCGGATGGGGATGGAGACTGCGCATGAGGTAGCCGCCGCGATTCTGGCGCCTGGCAGAGACGGCGTGAAGGTGAATCCGGAGTCTCTGGAGCCGAAGAAGGCGGAGCCGCAGGCAGCCGCTGCAGCGGGAGCGCCGAGAGGGAAGCTGCCGGAGGGAACAGTGGTCGGAGACGGCAAGATCAAATATGTCCTGGCTCGTATCGATTCCCGTCTGCTTCACGGTCAGGTTGCGACCGCCTGGTCCAAGACCGTGCAGCCGACCCGTATCATCGTTGTGTCGGACGGTGTGGCGCATGACGATCTGCGCAAGAAGCTGATCACCGAGGCGGCGCCGCCCGGAGTGAAGGCCAATGTCATCCCGATCGACAAGATGATCCAGGTCGCGAAGGATCCGCGTTTCGGCAACACGAAGGCGCTGCTTCTGTTCGAGACTCCGCAGGACGCGCTTCGCGCGATCGAGGGCGGCGTGGAGGTCAAGGAGCTGAACGTCGGTTCCATGGCTCATTCCGTCGGGAAGGTGGCCGTAAACAAGGTTCTGTCTCTGGGGCCGGACGATGTAAAGACCTTTGACCGTTTGAAGGAGCTTGGCATCGGTTTTGACGTCCGCAAGGTGCCTTCGGATTCCAAGGAAGACATGAACGCGATCATCGAAAAGGCGAGAACCGAATTGAATATGTAAAGAAGGAGGAAAATCATGTCACCTATTTCCGTAGTTCTGGTATTGATTGTTGCCTTCCTCGCTGGTATGGAAGGTATTCTGGATGAATTTGAGTTCCATCAGCCGCTGGTCGCATGTACGCTGATCGGACTGGTAACCGGCAATCTGGAAGCGGGGATCATTCTGGGAGGTTCGCTCCAGATGATCGCGCTCGGCTGGGCGAATATCGGCGCGGCTGTCGCGCCGGACGCCGCTCTTGCGGCGGTTGCTTCTTCCCTGATCCTGGTTAAGGGCGGACAGGGAGTCGCGGGAGTATCTACCGCGATCGCAGTGGCAATTCCGCTGGCAGTAGCCGGCCTGTTCCTGACCATGATCGTCCGCACTCTGTCTGTTGCCTGTGTGCATCGGATGGACGCGGCGGCTGAGCAGGGAAGCTTTGCAGGCGTAGAGGCATGGCATATCATCGCCATCATCATGCAGGGACTTCGTATCATGCTGCCGGCGGCGGCTCTTCTGTTTGTCCCGACTGAGACGGTTGCAGGTCTTTTGAATTCCATGCCGGCATGGCTGACCGACGGTATGTCCATCGGCGGCGGCATGGTCGTGGCAGTTGGTTATGCGCTGGTTATCAACATGATGGCGACCGCAGAGGTATGGCCCTTCTTTATCATCGGCTTCTGCCTGGCAGCAGTATCTCAGCTGACGCTGATCGCCCTGGGCGCGATCGCGGTGGCAATCGCCCTGATCTATCTGAAGCTGTCTGAGGGCGGCGGAAGCGGATTCGGCGGAGGCGGCAATGTCGGCGATCCGCTGGATGATATTCTGAATGATTATTGATGGAGAAGGAGGGAAAAGAAATGGCAGATAAGAAAATCACATTATCGAAAAATGATCGTTTAGCGGTTGCAATCCGTTCCACCTTCCTTCAGGGTTCCTGGAACTATGAGCGTATGCAGAACGGCGGCTGGTGCTTCGCCATGATCCCGGCGATCAAAAAGCTGTATTCAACCAAGGAAGAACAGTCAGCGGCGTTGAAGCGCCATCTGGAATTCTTCAATACGCATCCGTATGTGGCGTCTCCGATTATCGGCGTGACTCTGGCGCTGGAGGAGGAGAGAGCGAACGGCGCTCCGGTTGACGACGTCGCGATTCAGGGTGTGAAGATCGGTATGATGGGACCGTTAGCCGGTGTCGGCGATCCGGTGTTCTGGTATACCGTGCGACCGATTATCGGCGCTCTGGGCGCATCTCTGGCCATGAGCGGCAACATCCTCGGACCGATCCTGTTCTTCGTTCTGTGGAACGTCATCCGCTGGGGCTTCATGTGGTACACGCAGGAGTTTGGCTACCGCGCAGGAAGCAAGATCACGGAGGATCTCTCCGGCGGTCTGCTGCAGAAGGTAACCAAGGGCGCTTCCATCCTCGGTATGTTCGTGCTGGGCGCCTTGATCGAGAGGTGGGTGTCGATTAACTGGACGCCGGTGGTCTCGACGGTGCAGCTGTCCGAGGGCGCTTATATTGAGTGGGATCAGCTGCCGAACGGCGGCGCCGGTATCAAGATGGCTTTGCAGCAGTATCTGTCCGGCATGTCGCTGGAGCCGACGACAGTCACGACCCTGCAGGATAACCTGGATTCTCTGATTCCGGGATTCTCCGCGGTTCTGCTGACGCTGCTCTGCATGTGGCTGTTAAAGAAGAATATATCCCCGATCGTTATCATTCTTGGCCTGTTTGTGGTAGGTATTCTGTTCCACCTCATTGGGCTGATGTAATCGTCATCTATGGCACAGTCGTTAAACGCGAGAGTTGATTTTGTCATAGACGCCACGTCCTATTCCGGACTGAACTCTTACGGCAAGATCATGATCGGTGACCGGGCATTTGAGTATTACAATAACAGAAAGGTCGAGGATTACATTCAGATCCCCTGGGAAAATGTGGATTATGTGATCGCGTCGGTTATGTTTGGGGGAAGATATATTCCGCGCATCGCCGTCCGCACCAGGCAGGGAAGAGATTTTTCGTTTGCGGCGAGGAAGCCGAGGGAGCTTCTTCGCGCGATCCGCAAATATGTCCCGTCGGATCATATGGTGCGCTCGCTGACGCTGGTGGGCGTGCTGAAAAAAAGGCTGAAGGAAAGATTTAAAAAATAGTGACAGAGGAAAGGCAACCGGAATGCAGAAGGAGCGACCGGTTGCCTTTTCTTTTGTGCGCCTGGCGGCTTGAATTCCTGGGCTTTCATAGTAATGAAAACGTAAGCTTTTCGGAAAGATTTGTTAATTGACCATGATACATATTTCATGTAGAATAAATAAAAGAACAGATTTTGCCGTTTTGTCTATCTAATGGGGATGAGTTTTTTATAGAGAAAAGAGCTGCCGGGGATGGCGGCTCTTTTCCGTTTGCCGTCGTTCAGGGGAGGACGACTACCGATCTGGTGTACTCGTTTTTCATCGCGCGGCCTTTTTGGAATACCAGGGACTGGTAGAGGTGAGAGGCAAAAAGCTCCTGGCGCAGCCACGCGACGCCAACGTCGTCCAGGGATCGTTCCGCTTCGGCGATGCGGGTGAGAAGTGGGAGCGAGGAGCGCCGACGGATTTCGGAAAGAAGAGGAGCGGCGGACCTGCGCAGACCCAGGATACGGGCATAGGGAACGTGGATGGTTTCTCCTTTGTCGCGGATGAAGCCGGAGGGGATGCCGAGCAGCAGATGAAGCAGCGCACGGCTTACCCGGGTATAGGTATATTGCCTGGTCTTCAGCTGGCGGATCCGGCCGGAAAAGCTTTCGAAGGTCAGGGCATGGCGTTTCAGCCGGTCGGCCAGATCCGGCGACATATCGGCGAATCGGTCGAAGGAGATTCCTTCGTGGAGAAGCTCCAGAATCCGGGCGTTTAACAGAACAGATAAATCGTCGGCAAAGATGGGGGATGAGGCGGCGCCTTCCATCTTAAGTGAAGTCATGGCCGCCTCCGGAATATGCGCCTGAAGAAAGCGCTCTGTCTGATCAGAGGAGACGGGCAAAGCAGAATGGGTAAGAGCCTCCAGACCGGCGCGAATCCCGGAGGCGGAAGCGTATCCCTTCTCTGTTTGCTGTAGCTTACGCAGGGAGCTGTCAGAGACAGGTTCTTGCATTGTCTTCGGATCGATGGGGTCATGGTATCCCTGTCCGCACCGCCGGATCGCACAGGGCTCCATGTGGCTGTCCAGCTTTGTCAGCGCGTTCAGATAAGCGATGGCCAGGATGTCGTTCGGCCCGTTGGAACGCGGCGCGTCTTGCTCATGAGACATTTCGCCGGATAGATGTGACAGGGCGGCGCTTCGCGCGGCCGGGTATGTCATGCCCTGCCGGAGAAGCTCCCGGAGCTGTGCGGAGAGCTCCTCCGGTTCCTCGCTCAGGAGATCAGCCGAATGCTTCAGGGCGTTCAGATCGCCGGATTCACTGCCAAAGCAAAGCAGGTCGATGACGCCGAGGTCGTCAAGAAGAGAAACCGCCCCGGCCGCGAAATCCTCCGCGCTGCTTGTGGCAAGGGCAACGGGGAGTTCGAGAACCAGATCAACGCCGCAGCTTAAGGCCATGCGCGTGCGTGTGTATTTGTCGAATACGGCTGCCTCTCCGCGCTGTACATAATCCCCGCTCATAACGGCGACGATAGCGTCTGCGCCGGTCTGACGGCGGATCTCCCGGAGCTGGTAAAAATGCCCGTTGTGAAACGGATTGTATTCGGCAATGACTGCGGCTGTCTTCATGGCGGAAAGCTCCTTAAATAATAAAGAAGCAGGAGTCAGAAAGCTGCCTCCTGCCTGTCGTTTCGATGTGCTGGATAACGGATAAAATGTCCTCAGCTTAAAGCTGCGGTGATGATCGCCATGGAATAAACTTCCAGAGCGTTGCAGCCTCTGGACAGATCGTTGATCGGAGCATTTAAGCCAAGAAGGATCGGTCCGTAGGCGTCAAAGTTACCGAGACGCTGCGCGATCTTGTAGCCGATGTTGCCAGCGTTGATATCCGGGAAGATAAAGGTGTTGGCATGGCCGGCGACCGGGTTGTTCGGGCATTTCACCTTCGCAACTCTCGGAGATACCGCCGCGTCAAACTGGAGCTCGCCTTCTACCATCAGATCCGGCCTTGCCGCTTTCGTCTTTGCCGCTGCGTTGCGCATCTTGTCAACGTCTTCGCCCTTGCCGGAGCCGAAGGTGGAATAGCTTAAGAAAGCAACCTTGGGATCAATGCCGAAGATCTTGCCGCACTCGGCGGTTTCCAGGGCGATCTCTACCAGGTCATCCTCTGACGGTTTGATATTGATCGCGCAGTCGCCCATCGCAAGAACCTCATTCTCACCGGTTGCAGACGGACGGACAAGAATAAAGCAGGAGGATACGATCTTATTGCCAGGCTTGGTTTTGATCAGCTGAAGAGCCGGGCGAACCGTATCGGCGGTGGAGTAGGTCGCTCCGCCGAGCAGGCAGTCGGCGACGCCCATCTGAACCAGCATCGTCCCGAAGTAGTTGCCGTGGGTCAGCGCTTCCCGGCACTGCTCCTCGGTCATCTTGCCCTTACGCAGCTCGAACATGCGGGCTACCATCTCATCCATCCTGTCATAGTTCAGCGGATCGATCATCGTAGCGCCGTTGATGTTATAGCCAACCTCCTCGGCGGCATCGCGGATCTCGTCCGGATTGCCAATCAGAATCGGCTTTAAGAATGTACCGGCAAGCAGACGGGAGGAAGCCTCCAGGATACGGGGATCCGTCCCCTCGGTAAATACGATTACCTTCGGATCCTTTTTTAAGTGTTTAATCAACAGTTCAAACATAAATACCTTTACCTCCATAAATTTTATTCGTTATCGGTCTTTCTGCCGTTGGTGAGAGACAGAAAATGGATATTTTTATTGTAAACGATTCTGTTCAGATTTCAAGTTCTTTTTCGATTGTTTCCCGTTGAAATCACCCTA
>JAJQCO010000187.1:0-5641 GCA_021202655.1 Clostridiales bacterium
TCTCAAGCGCCTCGCGAACCACGCTGAAATCATCCGGATCCGTGATCACCTCGAAGCTGTCCTCCTCCTCAGAGAACTCCTCCGCACCCGCGTCCAGGACCTGCATCATCAGGTCGTCGGCGTCGAGCTCGCACTCTTCCTTGTCAATCACAATCTGCCCTTTTCTGTCAAACATGAAAGAGACGCTTCCCTGGGCTCCGACGTTGCCGCCGCCCTTGGTAAATGCGCTGCGCACGTTCGCCGCCGTGCGGTTCTTATTGTCCGTCAGCGTGCGCACGATGATCGCCACGCCGCTCGGCCCATAGCCCTCGTAGGTGAGAGTCTCATAATTCACGGAATTCGCGTCGCCCGCCGCCTTCTTGATCCCGCGGTCAATCGTGTCATTCGGCATGTTGTTGGCCTTGGCCTTGGCAATGACATCGCGCAGCTTGCTGTTGTTCGCCGGATCCGGTCCGCCCTCCTTCACCGCGACTGCCAGCTCGCGACCGATCACGGTAAATACCTTGCCCTTGGCGGCGTCGTTTCTCTCCTTCTTGTGCTTGATGTTGGCAAATTTTGAATGTCCTGACATAAAAAATACAGCTCCTTATCTTCTCTCTTCTCGTCCATCATGTTCCTCTCCGGAACACATCTTCCCCATTGTAGCACTATTCTTACATTCTGGCAAGAGATTTTCCGACGGTTGCGGCAGCTTCGTCACGCGGACGGAATGAATCATTTTCTCCTCAACCTTGAGCACCGAGAAGCGATAGCCGAGATAACAGATTTCCGGCTGCTCGTCCTCCTCCGGAATCCGGTCCAGCTTCGAGATCAGCAGGCCGTTTAAGGTGTCATAATCGTCCAGATCCTCCTCGGGCAGCTGAATGCCCAGCTCGTCCTGCGCATCCTCAAGCGGCGTCATGCCGCTCATGATCAGGGCGTCTCCTTCGCCGCGCACTATGTACGGTTCGTCCACATCATACTCGTCGAGAATATTGCCGACGATCTCCTCCAGGATGTCCTCGATGGTGACCAGTCCGGCGGTCTGGCCATACTCGTCGATCACAATTTCCATGTGGATCTTCTGCGACTGCATCTCCTTAAACAGAGAATTGATATTGCGTGTCACGGGGATGAAATGCGCGGTTCGCATGACGCCAGGCACGTTGGCGATCGCCATCCGGGACTCCTGCATATTCTCCGCGTGCGTCAGCACATCCCGCAGATGCACGGTTCCGATGATATCGTCCAGGTCGCGCCCATACACCGGAAAACGGGTATTGCTCCCTTCCTTCAGGATAAAACGGGCCGCGTCCCGCAACGTCATTGAGCCGTCAAGCGCCGTGATGTTCTTCCGGTTGGTCATAATATCCTGCGCCTGCTTGTCGCTCAGCTCGAAGATATTGGTAATCATCTCCGCTTCGCTGCTCTCGAGCACCCCCTGCTCCTGGCCCTCGCTGACCATCGTCATGATGTCCTCTTCCGTCACGTTTTCCGTCATTCGCTTCCGGTAACGCCAGATCAGGTACACGCAGGCGGCGACCGCCGCCAGGGCGATCAGGCTTACGATCAGCAATATTCGACTTTCCTCTTCCATACTGTTATTCCTATTCTTTCTCCTTAACGAAAGGTGCGGCAGGCCGTGGGTTCGTCCCGGCATATGAACTACGTTATGTAGCCAGCTCCAGACTGACCATCAGGGCCTGGTCGACCTCCTTTTGCAGCTCTTCGTCGATGTGACAGATGCGCTCCCGCAGTCTCTGCTTGTCGATGGTTCGCAGCTGTTCCAGCAGGATCACCGAATTGCGCACCATATCACAGCGACGCGTGTCCAGCTCCACATGGGTCGGCAGCTTTGCCTTGTTCATCTTCGACGTGATCGCCGCGCAGATCACCGTCGGGCTGTGGCGGTTTCCCATATTATTCTGAATGATGAGCACCGGCCGCACACCGCCCTGTTCCGAGCCGACCACCGGTCGTAAATCCGCATAATAAATATCTCCTCGTCTGATAATCACAGTTCTTCACTCCATTTTCGTTTCTCTAACAGAAGTATTTCCATTAAAGAAACGACTATGCATCTCCCTGTGATTAACTTATGCGATTTTCTCCCAGGTGCGACTCTTCGCTGCGCGCCCCGAAGCCCGCATAGCAAGCGACTATGCTAAGCTCGAGCATCGTCTTACGACTCGCTCTCGCTAAGCGCCGCATGCATACATGAAACTTAGCGCTCAGCTACGCTTCGCTGAGTTTCATAGTAATCGTCGAAATAATCCTTCGTCCCGACTACCCTGCCGCCGCGAAGATAGACCCGGGGGACCCGTTTGCCAATGTCGCAGACCAGCTCATAGTGGAACCGGCCACAGAGGGCCGACAGATCCTCGACGCGGATGCGCGCCTCCCCGTCCTCTCCGATCAGAGTTACCTCCGTATCCACATCGACATCCGGAATATGTGTGACATCCACCATGAACTGATCCATGCAGACCCGGCCAAGAATCGGCGCCTTCTTCCCGTGGATCAGCACGTATCCCTTCCCGGACAGCCCTCTCGGATATCCGTCGCCGTATCCGACGGGAACCGTCGCCACGCGCATGGGCTCCGTCGCCGTGAAGGTACCGCCGTAGCTGATCTGCTGCCCGGGCGCCACATCCTTTACAAAGCTGACAAAGCTGTGCAAGCCCATCACTGGTCGCAGGTCGACCCGGTCATGCCCCACCTCGTCCGAGGGGTACATTCCATAAATGGAGATGCCCGCCCTCATCCGGTCAAGCCCCATCTCCGGCAGGTCCAGGATCGCCGCGCTGTTTCCGCAGTGCCGGATCGGAATGGTTAGGTTCCGTTCCTTTAAAAGATCGGTAAAATGCAGATATCTGCGATATTGCTCCCAGGCAGCCGACTTATCCGTCTCGTCTGCCCTGGCAAAATGGGTAAACATACCTTCGACCTCGATCCCCGGCAGCGCCGCGATCGCCGAAGCCAGATCTGCGCCGGATTCATCCGGCGTCATGCCGATCCTCCCCATGCCCGTATCAAGCGCCAGATGAATCCTCGCTTTCCTTCCCATCTGCACCGACAGCTCCGAAAGGGGCGTCGCCTGCGCCATCGTAAAGATCGCCGGACGAATCTCCTCCCGGATCAGCTCCGCATATCTGGACGGATGCGTGACGCCAAGAATCAGAATCGGCTTCGCAAAGCCGTGACGCCGCAAAATAAGCGCCTCGTCCACCGTGGCCACCGCAAAGCCCTCCACATAGGGATCAATGACCTCCGCCACCGGCACGGCTCCATGCCCGTAACCGTCTGTCTTCACCACACCAATCAGCCCGACTCCAGGCCGCAGATTTCTCTGCATGGCCTCCATATTATGTACGACTGCGTCCAGGTCAATGGACGCATATACCCGCGTGTAATTCATCTGTTTCTCCTTTTTACAGGGAGCTGCGGCGCGGCTTTTTGCAGCCTCCGTCTCTCCCCGCTCCTTCCTCCTATACCCGGATCGCGTCCGCAATGTCGTGCGCCAGGACGCCGCCCGACCCGCAACGCTTTGCCGCCGCCTCTCCGGCAAGCCCATGGACATATACGCCGCACGCGGCTGCCTCCGGCAGATCCATCCCTCTCGCGATCAGTCCGGCGATCACGCCGGTCAGCACGTCTCCGGAGCCGCCCTTTGCCATGGCGCTGCAGCCGCTGGTGTTCACATAGGCCGCGCCATCCTTGTCCGCGGTGACGGTGGCCGCATCCTTCATGACGCAGACGACGCCATAACGGCTGCTGTACTCTCTGGCAGCCCGGACCGGATCACTCTTTAACTCCGGAACCGACTGCGAGGTAAGCCGCGCCATCTCCCCCATATGCGGGGTGATCACAATATTTTCCGTAAAATAACGGGTCAGATACGGATTCGCCGCTACCGTATTGAGGCCGTCCGCGTCCAGAACAATCGGCACATAGGCATGGGAAAGCACCAGCTCTGTCAGATATTCTACATACGGCTCCTGTCCCAGCCCCGGTCCCAGGATAATCACATCCGCCCAGTCGCACTGCTCCTCAACGAAAGCTTTTTCCTCCTCATCCTGAAGCAGCGCGCCCGGATCATAGACGGAGAGAATCGCTTCCGGAAGCTGCGTCTGCAGGATCGTCCGGTTTTCCGGCACGGTGAGGATCTTCACCAGCCCTGCCCCGGTCCGATAAGCGGCCAGAGCCGAGAGATAGCATGCGCCGCTCATACCGTGGCTCCCGGCGATCACCAGCACCCTCCCGAATGTCCCCTTGTTCCCGTCGGCGCGGCGCGTCGGCAGACGCGATAGATCCTCCTCTCCCGGCGTCAGACAGTCATATCCGGCATAGCTCAGGCTCTCGTCTGAGAATCCCACATCCGCTATCTTTACCTCTCCGGCGTATAGACGCCCCGGATAAAGCAGCAGCCCCGTCTTTAAAAATCCAAATGTCACCGTCACATCCGCCGGAAGGGCAATCCCCATGACCGCGCCGGTCTCGCTGCTGATTCCGGACGGCATATCTGCCGCCACGACCCGTGTGCGACGTCCGTCAGAGCGAAGACCCGCATTGCCAATGCCTGTGGGAGAAGCTGTCGATGACAGGCCCGATCGTCCTCCGTCCTCATCGGCTCCCCTGCCTGCCAGCTCTCTCAGCATGGCGATCAGCTCCCGATACGCTCCCTCAATCTCGCGGGTAAGTCCAATCCCGAATATCGCATCGACAATCACATCGTACCCGCCCGCGCGGGACGCCCCAAAGCCTTCCTGCCCGCGATCCTGCGCCCCGCCGATAAAGGTATCACAGGTAAGCATACATACGCCGAGCGCCCGGGCGATTCGCTGCTGCTGCAGATGCTCCTCGGAAGCGCGTTCCAGATTCCCGGCAAGCAGCACCGTCACATCATATCCCCGCTCGTACAGAATCCGTCCCGCCGCGATCCCGTCCGCACCGTTGTTCCCCGTGCCGCAGGCGATCAGAATCCGTCCGCCCGTCCCGGCCAGCTCTGCCGCCTCGTCCGCGAGCGCAAGCGCCGCCCGCTCCATCAATACCAGCGAAGGAATCCCGATCCGATGGATCGTATCCCCGTCTATCGCCTTCATCTGTCTGCCGGTTACCGTCACACGCAACTTAATCCCATCCCCTTTCCCACGTCACGCTTTTTTCTTCGCAAAGCGTCTGCGGTTATCAATAATAAAAGCACAAATCCGCTCAAATGTCAACTACAGACTAAAAACGCCGGTGCGCCTTCGCGCCCCGGCATCTTCCCCGACGTCTCTATTTTGCTTTTCGCAATTCTTTATTCTTCTTCTCATCCTGTAACCGGCTGACGCGATAGGACAGCCGCATCAGGCTCTCTGACAGATGTACGTTCTCCACGACCACATCATCCGGCACATTCAGGTCGACATGAGCAAAATTCCAGATCGCATTGACCCCGGATGCGACCAGGCGGTCCGCGATCTCACAGGCCCGTGTTTTGGGAATGGTAAGCGCCGCCATCTGAATCTGATTTTCCTCGATGAACTGCTCCAGCTCATCCACGCTTCGGATCTCAATCCCGCGGACGACCAGCCCAATCAGCCTCGGATTGATATCAAACATTCCCTTGATCACAAATCCGCGTTTTTCAAAATTGGCATAATTGGCAATGGCCTGCCCC
>JAJQCO010000187.1:5651-5867 GCA_021202655.1 Clostridiales bacterium
ATAATCATACTGTGCTTGCGGTCAATTCCGAGGATCTTACCGATCTCTTCATATAAATATTTGACATTATATCCATAGCCCTGCTGCCCGAATCCCCCGAAATTGTTCAGATCCTGCCGAATCTGCGACGCCGTCACCTTCATCCTGGCGCTGAGCTCATTGGAGGAAATCCGCTCCACCCCAGACTCCATCAGCTCTCCAAGGTAACGATAATAC
>JAJQCO010000062.1 GCA_021202655.1 Clostridiales bacterium
TCCATATACCATTGGATTGTTTGGATGTCTTCCGGATATTGAGTCAGACACATCTGAACGGTTGTCGGTAATACGCGGCGCTATGCCTGACCCGATGAACCTTCCCAGGGGATGCAAATTTTGCCAGAGATGCGACGAAGCAATGAGAATTTGCTACCAGGAAGAACCGGAGGAGGTGCAGGTGTCAGAAGAACATACCGTGAAATGTCATCTGTATAACAGGAGGACGGAAGTATGAATGAAAAACTGATTGAAGTTCAAAATCTGAAAAAATATTTCCGTGTATCCGAAGGAGAACTGCACGCGGTGGATAATGTTTCCTTTTCGATTGAGAAGGGCGAAACGCTGGGACTTGTAGGGGAATCCGGTTGCGGAAAATCTACGATTGGAAGGGTGATCCTGCGTCTTCTGCCGCATACAAGCGGACAGGTATTCTACAATGGGGAAAATATTTTCAATTATGATGAACAGAAAATGCTTTCCATGCGGATAAAGATGCAAATGATTTTTCAGGATCCCTATTCCTGTCTGAACCCGCGCAAAACAATCGGACAGATCATTGCCGAACCGCTGATTATCAATAAAACCGTGCCGCGCAGCGAACTGAATCACGTAGTTCTGGAATTGATGGACAAGGGCGGGATACGAAAAAAACTTTTTAACAGCTATCCTCATGAACTGGATGGAGGCAGGCAACAGCGTGTGGGAATTATTCGAGCGTTGGCGCTTAATCCGGAATTTATCGTATGTGATGAACCGGTTTCCTCTCTTGACGTGTCAATTCAGGCACAGATCTTGAATCTTTTACAGGATCTGCAGGAAGAGAGAAAGCTTACTTATCTGTTCATTTCCCATGACCTGAGCGTTGTAAAGTATATCAGCAATCGAATTGTGGTGATGTATCTCGGAAAGGTGATGGAACTCTCAGAATCGAAGGAACTGTTTAAAAACCCGGTGCATCCATACACGCGCGCGCTTCTGTCCGCAGTGCCAAATCCTACCTACGGAATGCATAAAGAGCGCATTTTGCTAAAAGGAGATGTTCCAAGTCCGGTAAATCCAAAACCCGGATGCCGGTTCGCGCAGAGATGCCAGTATGCTTCCGAACGCTGTTTTCAGGAAGAACCCGTGTTAAAAGAAATTTCACAGGGCCATCAGGTGGCCTGTCATTTAACCTGAGACAAGAAACACCGTAAAATACAGGATCAAAACCGTATTTTGCGGTGTTCCTGTGTTATTTTATATACGGCGTTTTGTCCTGCGCATGATACAAGTCTGTCAACCATGGCGAAGTAGCTAAAAATTCGTTTAATGCATCCAGAAACTGATTTCCCCATCGAAAATCACGAATCGGATGATGAGCGTTTGTCACCATATGACAGACACGATCAGGCGGATACGGCGCAGACAGTGACCTGACATACTTATTCAGTTTCGGCATAGAAGCGAGAACAGAATCCGGTATAAACGTCCAACTGCTTTCTGACAGGAAAAAATGTTCCATCAATGGAATGGAATCCAGATGAACATAAGGATGAGCGCTCTCGCCAAACCAGTATTTGTGCCATTGTCGATACTCCATGCCCCAATCAGTGAATATTTCATTCGATGGGTGGAGATTAATAGGATGGATCGTCAACTGATCATCAAACTCTTTTCCATTACAGATAAAGCGCATTTTTTCTGAAAAGAGAGGAACAGTCTGCATGTCTTGAAATTGAGATTCATGAAATACAAACCCGATGTCGAGCTCCTGAATTGATACTTTACTGTATATCTCATAAGAATGATAAGAACGGATGTCCAAAGAATCCGCAAAGCTTCTCAGCTTATAATACAAATTCGGAAAGGCAAAAGCATTCAGACTGCTGGTGGACGCAATGCGGATTTGCGTATTAGCGCCTGAGACCTTAAAAACATTCGTTTCATCGAAAGCAGCTTTCCAGCGTTCGGCAATTGGGAGAAACGTGGAACCTTCTGGAGTCAAAAATGTAATATGCTGCCCTTTTTTACGAATAAAAAGCTGATATCCAAGTTCCTGTTCTAATTTCCGAAGCCGATATGTAAGTGTAGGCTGTGAAATATATAACAGTTCGGCCGCCCGGTTCATACTTTTTGTCTTTGCAATTGCAAGAAAGCTTTCAATCTGCTGGTAATCCATATGTTCACCCCCTGTCGATTATAATATTTTAGCAATTTACAAACAAAAAGTAAACCCAAAAAGTCTTGTCTTTCCTTCCCGGAATGAATATAATGATGATGGTTCGTATGGCTGTCTTGCGCCGGAAAGGAGCTTTTATGAAGAATTTCGCATACTCGGGAACCGACCCTGATATCTCGTCTGAGGCACGCGTCATGGGACGTTCCGGTCGTTTTCTTGAACTGGACAGTTTGAAAATCGAATACGAAAATCTGTTTGACCGCAGCAACAAGCTTGACAACAAGGTTTATATCACCATTACATTCTGCGGTTTCCTTTTTGTCTTTATCACCGGTCTCTTCAGCGGGATTTCTCAGCTTTTAAAGCCGACGGCCCTCACGGAGATGGTCGCGGTTTTTCTCTATATTGTTTTCTGCTGCGCCCTGATGGCCTCTTATGTCTATGTTCTGATTTATTTTATGCGGATGCTGCAGCCTGAGCATATCGTACGCATGGATCCGGAGCTCATCCGCAAGGAAACGCTCGAAACGCGAAACCAGGAGGAAGCCTGTCAGTGCCTGATCTGCCTGTACCGGACCGTCATCAACGAGAACCTTGACAAGCTGCACACCCGCTGCGATCAATTTGTGAGGGGACTGCGCTATGTCTACCTGACCGTGATTCTCGCCTTTCTCGCCTACGCGTTTCAGGTGCTTTTACGCCTGATCCAGTAAAACATATATGAGACATGAGGTGAAACATATGGAATACGAACGAAAAAACCAGTCGCAGGCGGTTTCTTCCGGCTATGACAGATTTGACCGCACGCCGATTTCTGCGCTGGTGTGGAAGCTTGGCGTCCCGGCCATGCTGGCACAGTTTTTTAACATTCTCTACAGCATCGTTGACCGGGCGTTTGTCGGACATATCTCAGGAAGCGGAGAGCTGGCTCTTGCGAGTATCGGCGTCTGCGCCCCGATCCTGACCGCGATGACTGCCTTTTCTTCCCTGATCGGAATCGGCGGGGCGTCTGCCATGAGCATTTCCGTCGGGGAACGAAATAACCGGAATGCAGAACAGGCACTCAACAACTCTGCCGCACTGCTGCTTGCCTTTTCCATCCTCCTTACCCTGACTGCGCTGCTGATTGAAAAACCGCTCCTGTTCCTCTTAGGCTGCAGCGAAGCGATGTATCCTTATGCACGCGCCTATTTCCGGCTCTATGTGCTGGGGACCCCCGCCGTCCTCTGCGGAAGCGGTCTGAACCAGTTTGTTCTTGCCTGGGGCAATGCCAGGCGGGGCATGTGTGCCGTCATGATCGGCGCGCTCGTGAATACCCTTCTCGATCCGATTTTTATCTACGTTTTTCATCTGGACATCCGGGGCGCCGCCATCGCCACTGTCATTGCCCAGTATTGTGTCCTGATATATGTGGGATCCTTCCTCCTGTCCGATCAGGCGCTTTTCCGGATCCGTCCCGAACGGCTTAACCGGCAGATCGTCGCCAGGATTTTTGGCATCGGCGGACTGCCGTTTTTCATCATGCTGTTTGACAATCTGCTTGTCATCTCGCTGAACGCGGCGCTGCGCCGGTACGGCGGAGAGATTCTGGGCGACCGCTATCTCTCCTGCGCGACGGTCGTCCAGAGCTTCATGGTGCTGGCCTTTTATCCGGCGCAGGGAATCACAACCGGATGCGGGACATTGTACAGCTACCACTTCGGCGCCGGACATTATGACAAGGTCATGCAGGTGTTCCAATGCGTTTTTCTGTTCTGTGCCGGGTACATGCTTCTGCTCACCGTCCTGTCACAGCTGATCCCTGAATTTTTCGCGGGAATCTTTATCTCAGACAGGGAGACCATCCGGCTTGCCGCCGACTGCATCCGCAAATATACGCTGGGGCTTCTGGGCGTAGCCGTACAATACGCGATCGTCGACGGGCTGACCGCCATGGGACAGACGCGGCTTGCCCTGCCCATATCCTTTTTCCGCAAAATTTTATACATCGTCTGCGTATTCCTGCTGCCGCTTTTCTTCTCCCTGGAATCCGTTTTTTACTCCGAGAGCATCTCGGATATCGCCGGAGCGACGGTCACCGTCACGGTATTTTTCACTGCGATCCGACCAAAACTGCGCAGAAAGCTTGACCAAAAACCGGCTCTGTAGTTTCAAAAATTAGTTTTCACATGCTATTTCCTCCTCCGGCGTTGTCTTAACGAATTTTTTATGCTAAAATGATTTCATTTGGTGCAAACGAATGAGCCTGCCACCGGCAGCTCCTTCGCATGCCTTGATAAACAGAATAAATGGTAGAAAGAAATGGAGGGATTTGCATGACAGCATCACAAATCGGCGTATTGATCGCCATCATCGCATATCTGGCCGGAATGATGTACATCGGCCTGTATTTCAGCAAACGCGGAGGCGCCGGGTCGTCCGACGAATTTTACCTCGGCGGCCGGAAGCTGGGACCCTTTGTCGCCGCCATGAGCGCGGAGGCTTCAGATATGAGCAGCTGGCTGCTGATGGGTTTGCCGGGCGTCGCCTATTTGAGCGGTATCTCAGACGCGGGCTGGACCGCCCTCGGCCTTGGCGTCGGCACATATGTCAACTGGCTTCTGGTCGCGAAGCGACTGCGGCGCTACACAATCACCTGCGGCGCGATCACGATTCCGGACTTCTTCTCCCGCCGATTCCGCGATGAGAAGCATATCCTGTCCTGCATTGCGGCCATCGTGATTCTGATCTTCTTCATCCCCTATACCGCTTCGGGCTTTAAGGCCGTCGGAACTCTGTTCTCCAGCCTGTTTTCCGTTGACTATCATCTCGTCATGATTATCGGCGCCCTGGTCGTCATCAGCTATACGATCACCGGAGGGTTCCTGGCCGTGTCCACGACAGACCTGATGCAGAGCATTGTCATGTCGATCGCCCTGATCGTCATTATCTTCTTCGGCTTAAGCCAGGCAGGCGGCTGGAGCGTCACGATGGAGAACGCAAAAGCGCTTCCCGGTTACCTTTCCATGACACAAATGTACGACCAGGCAAGCAACGCTTCCACTCCCTATGGCCTGATTACCATCGTATCGACCATGGCGTGGGGACTCGGATACTTTGGCATGCCCCACATCCTGCTCCGGTTCATGGCGATTGAAGATGAAAATAAGCTCTCCTTTTCCCGCCGCATCGCAACCGTCTGGGTTTTCATCTCCATGTTTGTGGCGATCCTGATCGGCCTCATCGGCTACAGTGTATCCCTGGCAGGGAACCTGCCCATCTTTTCCACCAGCTCTGAATCTGAGACCATCGTCATCCGTCTCGCCGGACTTCTGTCAGAGCACGGATTTGTCCTGGCCCTGATTGCAGGTATCGTACTGGCCGGTATTCTGGCTTCGACCATGTCGACCGCCGATTCCCAGCTTTTAACCGCCGCCTCCGGCGTCTCCCAGAATCTGCTGCAGGATTTTCTCGGAATTAAAATGAGCAACGCCACGCAGCTTCTGGCGGCCCGTCTGACGGTGCTCGGCATCTCTGTGGTTGCGATCCTTCTGGCATGGAACCCGGACAGCTCCGTGTTCACCATCGTCTCCTTCGCGTGGGCAGGCTTCGGCGCGGCCTTCGGCCCGACGATGCTGTTCGCCCTCTTCTGGAAGCGCACGAACTTCTACGGCGCTCTGGCAGGCATGGTCGCCCGCGCTGTGATGGTGTTTCTCTGGAAATATT
>JAJQCO010000083.1 GCA_021202655.1 Clostridiales bacterium
ATTCCATGAAGATGTGCTATAATCAAATGTAACAATCAACGACAGCGAGGTGATAGCGTGATTAAGAAAGAAATGATAGCGATGCTCCTGGCGGGCGGACAGGGCAGCCGCCTGGGCGTCCTGACCCAGAAGGTCGCCAAGCCGGCGGTGTCCTTTGGCGGCAAGTACCGGATCATCGACTTCCCGCTCAGTAATTGTATCAATTCCGGCGTGGATACGGTCGGCGTCCTGACCCAGTATCAGCCGTTGCGCCTGAACGCTCATATCGGGATTGGCATTCCGTGGGATCTCGACCGCAATGTCGGCGGCGTGACGATTCTTCCTCCTTATGAGAGAAGCAAGGGGAGCGACTGGTATACCGGGACGGCGAACGCGATCTTTCAGAACCTGGAATATATGGAATCGTATCATCCGGATTATGTGCTGATCCTTTCTGGCGATCATATTTATAAGATGGATTATGAGGTGATGCTGGAATATCATAAGGCGAATAATGCGGACGTGACCATCGCCGCGATGCCGGTTCCGATTGAGGATGCGAGCCGTTTTGGCATCGTGATTACGGATGATGGCAACCGCATCACGGAATTTGAGGAGAAGCCGGAGCAGCCGCGCAGCAACCTGGCGTCCATGGGCATCTATATCTTCAGCTGGCCTGTTTTGAGAGAGGCGCTGATCGCCCTTTCTGAGGTGCCGGGATGCGATTTCGGCAAGCATGTCATTCCCCATTGCTTCAATCAGGGCAAGCGCATATTTGCGTTTGAGTATAACGGATACTGGAAGGATGTAGGGACGCTGAGCTCTTACTGGGAGGCCAATATGGAGCTGATCGACATCATTCCGGAGTTCAACCTGTATGAGGAATACTGGCGCATTTACACGAAGAGCGATATTATCCCGCCGCAGTTCATCTCGGATCAGGCAGTGGTCAAGCGGTGCGTGATCGGAGAGGGTACGGAAATCTACGGAGAGGTGTACAATTCCGTGATCGGAGCGGGCGTCACGATTGAGGCGGGCGCGGTGATCCGCGACTCCATCGTCATGCGGGATACGGTGGTCGGCGCGGGCGCGAGGATTACCAGAGCGATCATCGCCGAGAATTCCGTGATCGGAGCGGGGGCGGAGCTTGGCGTAGGGGAGTACGCGCCGAACCGTTTCGACCCGAAGGTTTATCAGTCTGACCTGGTGACGATTGGCGAGCACAGTGTGATTCCGGCGAACGTAAAGGTGGGCAAGAATACGGCGATATCCGGCGTGACGTCGGAGGAGGATTATCCGGACGGCATGCTGGCAGGCGGCGAGACCATTATGAAGGCAGGTGGTGTGAGATGAGAGCGATCGGTATTGTATTGGCGGGCGGAAACAGCAAGAGAATGCGTGAGCTGTCGAACAAGCGGGCGATCGCGGCCATGCCGGTTGCCGGAAGCTATCGCGGGATTGATTTTGTGCTGAGCAACATGACGAACTCACACATTCAGAGCGTAGCGGTGTTTACGCAGTACAATTCGCGTTCCCTGAACGAGCACTTAAGCTCCTCCAAGTGGTGGGATTTCGGGAGAAAGCAGGGCGGCATGTATGTGTTCACACCGACGATCACGGCGGAGAACAGCGACTGGTATCGCGGCACGGCGGACGCTCTCTATCAGAATCTGACATTTTTAAAGAACAGCCACGAGCCCTATGTGGTGATGGCGTCCGGCGACTGCGTTTACAAGCTGGATTACAATAAGGTGCTGGAATACCATATTGAAAAGAAGGCAGATATCACCGTCGTCTGCAAGGACATGCCGGAGGATGAGGATGTGACGCGCTACGGCCTGGTGAAGACGAATGACGACGACAGGATCATCGAATTTGAGGAGAAGCCGATGGTGGCGACGTCCAACACGATCTCCTGTGGCATCTACGTGGTTCGCAGGCGGCAGCTGATCGAGCTGATTGAGCGCTGCGCGGCGGAGGACCGGGTTGATTTTGTCCGTGATATCCTGGTTCGATATCGCAATCTGAAACGGATTTATGCTTATAAGCTGGATACATACTGGAGCAATATTGCGTCCGTGGATTCCTATTATCGGACCAATATGGATTTCCTGAAGCCGGATGTGCGTCGTTACTTTTTCCACGAATATCCGGATATCTACTCCAAGATTGACGATCTGCCCCCGGCCAAGTATAACCCGGACTGCGAGGTGAAGAACAGTCTGGTCAGCAGCGGCTGTATCATCAACGGAGTTGTGGAGCATTCGGTATTGTTCCGGAAGGTGTATGTGGGAAATAACTGTGTGATTCGGAATTCCATCATTCTGAACGATGTTTATATCGGCGATAATACGGTGATTGAGAACTGTATTGTGGAAAGCCGTGATACGATCCGGGCCAATACGACATATATCGGAGAGCCGGATCAGGTAAAGATCGTGATTGAGAAGAATGAAAGGTACGCGCTTTAGGGAGGAGCGGGACATTTCCGAGAAATCTGTGCGCATGGGCGCATCAATAATAGAGAAAGGCGTAATGTGGGGAGCGCATTGCGGGACGGAAGGGGTTACGTTATGCAGATAACAGACGTGAGAGTGCGGAAAATCGAAAAAGAAGGAAAGATGAAAGCGATCGTTTCGATCACCCTGGATAATGAGTTTGTGATTCATGACATCAAGGTGATAGAGGGGGAGAAGGGGCTGTTCATTGCGATGCCGAGCAGGAAGACGGCAGACGGAGAATTTCGTGACATCGCGCATCCGATCAATTCGGAGACCCGGGAGATGATTCAGAGACATATTCTTAGCAGGTACGAGGCGGCCATAGAGCAATCGAGGGAGGAAGAGGCCGATTAAAGACTGCCGGAAGGTGGAGAGAGACTGCAGAGTGGAGTAATATTCGCTTTGCGGTCTTTTTTTCTTGATTCGACAGCCGGATCCGTGGTATGATGGGAGGGCAAATATTTTGACCCTGACGACAGAGAAGGTTATCTCAGCGTTGGTTTCGATACCCGTGGGTAGAGAAATCAGCGCTTCGTGTGCGTGTGTCGGTGTCGGGGCAGGGAGGTTTTTATGTTTGATTTCTGGAAAATGTTAAAAAGGCTTACCGGAACGGAAACGAAGGATGAGCAGCCGGAGGGAGACGGAAAGATGTATCTGATTGCGGGACTTGGAAATCCGACGAAGGAATATGACAAAACGAGACACAATGTCGGTTTTCATGTGATCGACACGCTGGCGGACCGGCACGGGATTGATGTCGGCGAGAAAAAGCTTAAGGGACTTCTGGGCCGGGGCTTGATAGAGGGACAGAAGGTGATCCTGGTGAAGCCCCTTACCTATATGAATTCCAGCGGGGAATGTCTGCGGGCGGTGGCGGATTATTATAAGATCGCGCCGGAGGATATTCTTGTTATTTATGACGATATCAGTCTGGAGCCGGGGCAGCTCAGGATCCGCACCGGCGGAAGCGCCGGAGGGCATAACGGGATGAAGAGCATCATCGCGCATCTGGGGACGCAGGAATTCCCACGGATCAGAGTGGGGATCGGCGCGAAGCCGCCGAGGATGGATCTGGCGGATTATGTGCTCAGCCGCTTTAGCGCCGGGGAGCAGGAGCGCATGGATGAGGCGTTTCGCGAGGCGGCGGACGCGGTCGGCATCATGCTGACCGAGGGAACGGAGAGAGCCATGAACCGTTTTAACGCGAAAAAGAAGAGAGAAGAATGACAGCGCCGGGGATGCGGGCTGTGGAGAGGAATAGAGAGATAGATGGGAAGCATGCGTGAGGTGTTCCGGAAGCCGCTTGCCGGACTTTACGAATTTACAGAGCTGGACGAGGCCGTCCGGAGAGGCCAGGGACCGGTGCAGGTCTGCGGCTGCCTGGATTCTCAGAAGGTTCATCTGATGCAGGAGGTGGCGGAGGAGAAGCCCTGGAAGCTGATTGTGACCTACGATGAATCGCGGGCGAAGGAAATCAGCGAGGATTTCGCCTGCTTTCGTCAGGACGTGTGGCTGTATCCGGCGAAGGATCTGCTGTTTTACAGCGCGGATATCCACGGAAATCTGCTGGCGAGAGAGCGGATCCAGGTTCTGCAGCATCTGATGGAGGATCCTTCGGGCGTTGTCGTGACGACCATCGACGGGCTGATGGATCATCTGCTGCCGCCGGAGGAGATGGCAGAGCATGTATGGACGGTGAAAAACGGGGAAGAGATTGATTTAGAACAGGTGAAGAAGGCGTTTGTAGAGCTGGGCTATGAGCGGACCGCGCAGGTGGACGGCATGGGTCAGTTTTCGATCCGAGGCGGGATTCTGGATGTGTTTCCTCTGACGGAGGAGACGCCGGTTCGGATTGAGCTGTGGGATACGCAGGTTGATTCCATCCGCACATTTGACCTGGAGAGTCAGCGCTCCATCGAGCAGCTGGAGGAAATCAGCGTCTATCCGGCGGTGGAGGCCGTGCTTGGCAAGGAGCAGATCGCTGCGGGCCTTGGTCGGATAAAAAAGGAAGCGGCCGCGCAGGAGAAGAAGCTTCGCAGCGCCATGCGCACGGAGGAAGCGAGCCGGATCGCGGGAATCGTGCGGGAGTTTTCTGAGAGGATGGAGGAAGGCGACCGGACGGTGGGAATGGACGCCTGGTTGTCGTATTTCTGCGACCGGACCGTGTCATTCCTGGATTACTTTGACCGCTCTCAGAGCATGATCTTTCTGGATGAACCGATGCGCCTTGCAGAGCGCGGCGGCGCAGTGGAAGAGGAGTTTCGCGAGAGCATGTCGCAGCGCCTGGAAAAGGGCTATCTGCTTCCCGGACAGACCTCGCTTCTGTATCCGGTGCGGGAGGTTCTGGCATGGGCGGAGCGGCCGGACACGGTTTTTGTAACCGGCCTGGAGCAGAAGCTGAGCGTTGTGACGGCGCAGAAACGGTTTGCCATCAGTGCGAAGAGCATCAATTCCTATCAGAACAGCTTCGAGATGCTGATCAGGGATCTGCAGCGCTGGAGGAAGGAACGGTATCGGGTGATTCTTTTGTCCGGCTCGCGGACGAGGGCGAGCCGGCTGGCGGGCGACCTGCGGGAGTACGATCTGCGGGCATTCTGCCCGGATGACGAGACCGAAACGGTGCAGCCCGGAGAGATTCTGGTCACCTATGGAAATCTGCACCGGGGCTTTGAATATCCCCAGATCCGTTTTGTCGTGATCACCGAAGGCGATATGTTCGGTGCGGAGAAGCGAAAAAAGCGGAAGCGGAAGAAGAAGACCTTTGACGAGAGCCGGTCGATCCGCAGTTTCACCGAGCTTTCGGTCGGCGATTATGTGGTTCACGAGGATCACGGCCTTGGCATTTACCGCGGCATTGAGAAAATTGAGCGCGACAAGGTTGTAAAGGATTATCTGAAGATCGAGTATGCCGACGGCGGCAATCTGTATTTGCCGGCTACCCGCCTGGACGGAATCCAGAAATCTGCCGGAGCGGACGCGAAGGCGCCGAAGCTCAATCGTCTGGGCGGAGAGCAGTGGAAGCGGACGCGGGCGAAGGTTCAGTCCGCGGTGAAGGATATCGCAAAGGATCTGGTGCAGCTGTATGCGGCCAGGCAGGGGATGGACGGATACCGGTATGGCCCGGACACGGTCTGGCAAAAGGAATTTGAGGAGCTGTTTCCCTATGAGGAGACGGAGGATCAGGCCGCCGCGATCGAGGACACCAAGCGGGATATGGAGAGCGGAAAGATCATGGACCGGCTGATCTGCGGGGACGTGGGCTACGGCAAGACGGAGATCGCCCTGCGCGCGGCGTTTAAGGCGATCCAGGAGAATAAGCAGGTCGTCTACCTGGTTCCGACGACGATCCTGGCGCAGCAGCATTATAATACGTTTCAGCAGCGGATGATGGATTTCCCGGTGCGGGTGGATCTGTTATCCCGCTTCCGCACTTCCGCGGAGATCAAAAAAACGCTGGAGGATCTGAAGAAGGGACTTGTGGATATTCTCATCGGAACGCACAGAGTGCTGTCGGACGATGTGAAATTTAAGGATCTGGGGCTTCTGATTATCGACGAGGAGCAGCGTTTTGGCGTCAGCCACAAGGAAAAGATCAAGAAATTAAAGGCGAATGTCGATGTGCTGACCTTAACTGCGACGCCGATTCCCAGAACGCTGCACATGAGCCTGGTGGGGATCCGGGATATGAGCGTGCTCGAGGAGCCGCCGGTGGATCGGGTGCCGATTCAGACGTATGTGATGGAATACAGCGACGAGATGATAAGGGAGGCGATCAACCGGGAGCTTGCCAGGGATGGACAGGTGTACTATGTATACAATCGGGTGCAGAGTATTGCGGATGTGGCGGCCCACGTGCAGTCGCTGGTGCCGGACGCCGTGGTCGTCTATGCCCACGGTCAGATGACGGAGCGCCGACTGGAGCAGATCATGCTGGATTTTGTCAATGGGGAGATCGACGTGCTGATCTCCACGACCATCATTGAAACCGGACTGGATATCCCGAACGCGAACACCATCATCATCCAGGACGCCGACCGGATGGGACTGTCGCAGCTGTATCAGCTGCGGGGGCGCGTGGGGCGCTCAAACCGGACGGCCTATGCGTTTCTGATGTATAAGCGGGATAAGCTGCTCCGGGAGGAGGCGGAAAAGCGTCTTCAGGCGATCCGGGAATTTACAGAGCTCGGCTCAGGCGTGCGGATTGCGATGCGCGATCTGGAAATCCGCGGCGCGGGCAATGTCCTGGGGGCCGAGCAGCACGGCCATATGGAGGCCGTCGGCTACGACCTGTACTGCAAGCTGCTCAATCAGGCGGTCCGGGCGGAGAAGGGAGAGAAGGCGGCGACGGAGGAATTTAAGAGCGTGGTGGAATGCGACATTGACGCCTATATTCCGGCTGCTTATATTAAAAACGAATATCAGAAGCTTGACATTTATAAGCGGATTTCCGCGATTGAAAATGAGGAGGAGCTTCTGGATATGGAGGATGAGCTGATAGACCGCTTCGGAGAGATCCCTCAGCCGGTGGAAAATCTGCTCCGTGTGGCGGTGCTAAAGTCGCTTGCCCACCGGGCATGGGTGACTGAGGTGAAGGTGAACCGGCAGGAGGTACGTTTGATGATGTACGCGAAGCCGAGACTTGACACGGCCCGGATTCCGGAACTGATGGAGGCGCAGGGGGGAAGCCTGCGCTATCAGAGCGGCAAAACGCCCTATTTCCTGTATCAGGATACGAAGAATAAGAATAAGGATTGCCTGGCAATGATGGATAAGGCGAAGGAGCTGCTCGAGGGACTGGGGGCGCTCGCCGAGGACGTGGCCGGGTGAGAAGGAGCTGCCGCAGGCAGCTCCTTTAGAAAAGGGTGGAATCAGAAATTGTCCGGCAGCATCTCCTTGCCTGCCAGGATTTCCTCGTAATCCTTGAGGTTGCGCGCCAGAAGCTCCGGCGTGTTCAGCCCATACGGGCAATGACTCATACACCGATTGCAGTGGAGGCAGTCATGGATGCGGCTCATCTTCTCCTGCCATTCCGCCTCAAAATATTTTTTGGAGGGAGAGCGGCGGACGAGCAGCGAGATCCGCGCGCTGGTGTTGATCTCGATCCCCACCGGACAGGGCATGCAGTAGCCGCAACCCCGGCAGAAGCTGCCGGAGAGCTGTGCGCGGTCACGTTCGATCAGCGCCAGGCGTTCCTCGGTTAGTGTGGGCGGGTTCTTTATATAGCTCAGGAATTCATCCAGCTCCCGCTCGCGCTGCATGCCCCAGATCGGAAGCACATGGTCATAGCGGGAGGCAAAGGCATACGCGGCGGCGGAATCGGTAATAAGGCCACCGGCGAGAGATTTCATGGCAATAAATCCCATGTGATGATCCCGGCACATCTGCACGAGCTCCAGATCCTGCTCACTGCACAGATAGCTGAAGGGGAACTGCAGCGTCTCGTACAAACCGCTCTCAATGGCCTCGCGCGCCACCTTCTGACGGTGATTGGTGATTCCGATGTGCAGGATCATACCCTCTTCCTTTGCCTGGAGCGCAGCCTCGTAGAGTCCGCTTCCATTGCCCGGTTTCGGGCAGAAGGAGGGATTGTGGAACTGATAGAGGTCCACATGGTCCGTTTTCAGCAGGCGAAGGCTGGTCTCCAGATCCTTTTTCAATTCGTCTGCCGTTGCAGCCATGGTCTTTGTCGCGAGATAGAGATGCTCCCTCACGTCGGAAAGTGCGTTTCCGATCTTTTCCTCACTGTCTGAATAAGCCCGCGCCGTGTCGAAAAAGGTGATGCCGCCGCGATATGCCTTCCGAAGCAGTCTTGCCGCTTCCTCCATGGAGACGCGCTGAATGGGAAGCGCGCCGAAGCCGTTTTTGTCTGTGACGATGCCGGTCGAACCGAGCGTAACCAGATTTGCCATAAAATTGTCCTTTCTTCTTTAAATATTATTACAGTGCTGCTTTCGTGTGAGAGGACTAAAATTTAAATTTATTTACGGAAATATCCGCAAATTCAGGCTCATCCTGTTTCAGGAACATAATCATATAGATGGGCATATAACAGAATGGATGATTATGCTTTACATTATGATTCGTAAAGATTAAGGCTTCGTTTATATGGTACTCTTCTGTTGACATGACCTGACTGAGCGCGGAATGCCGTTCATAATCTTTTCCACTTTTCACTTCGATCGGAAGGACGTTTCTCCGATATTCCACCACGAAATCCAGTTCTCCCATTTTTTTGCTGTTGTAATAATAAAGCGGAAATCCGTGTGTGTTCAATTCTTGCGCAACTGCATTCTCATAAATTGCTCCTTTATTGAGATCCGATTCCTGGTTCAGAATTCTAAGTTTTACCGTTTTTCCATAAATCGTAGTTAGGAGCCCGATGTCTGACAGAAACAGCTTGAAGAGTGAACTTTTTTCATTCAGAAGAAGCGGCAGACACGGTTCGGTGACATTGAAAACAGGAAGCGCTACGCCAGCCTTATATAACCACATAAAACTATCCTGCACCCGGTCAAAACGCATGCTCTTTTTGATGTCTGCAACCATAAACCGTTTATTTTTCTCATTTAGTTCAGCTGGAATCAGTTCATAGATTCGTGTGAGAATCAGTCTGCGATTTTCCTCCTCGTATTGTGTGAAATCTCGCTTGTGCGATACTTTTCCACTGCGGCAGGCATACCGCCAATAATTAGATAGAGATGAAAAATATCCAGCATTTTTTGGTGAATCACTTCGTCTACCGGCTCTCTCTGCGTGAAACAGTCCTTTAATCGGCAAAGCACCTCATCTGATATTTCGAATACCTGTAAAAATTCCTCAAAATCAAGAGGATACATTGTAACAGACTTCAAATACCCTACCGGCGCTGATCTCAGATTTACAATCTCGATTCCCAGAAGAGAACCGCTGAGAATATACTGAAATCTTCCGTCTTCAACCAGAAATTTGATTCTTGTAACAATATCTTTATATTTCTGTATTTCATCAAAAAACAAAATCGTTTTTCCGGGCGTAAGTTTATTTTTGCTGTACAGGGAAAGTTTCAGGATCAGGTCATTTACGTCACGGGCACGTTCCAGCACAGATACGACATCCGGTTGACGGATCAGGTTAAATTCCACATAATCGCGATGTGCCTTTTTCAAACACTCCCGAATAATAAAGGTTTTTCCCGCCTGTCTCACACCGTAAACAAGCAGTGCTTTCTCTCCGCTGCTTATCCAATCCATAATTTCACGTTCTGCTTTTCTTTTCAACATGGACGGTTTCTTCCTTTCTTCTTTCTTACCTGTGCGTTTTCCAATAGAATTCTACCACTATTTTGACATTTTTACAAGGAATTTTTGATGGAATTCTGACACTTTTCTAAAAAGCAGGGGATCTGAAGCCGTCTGGTTGAAATCCGGAAATCTGACAGGTTCAAATCGAAAAATTTGACATTTCCCCGCTCTCGTTGTAAGATAGATGCAAGTGAGTAAGGGCGCTTGCGACAGGCAGGCGCCCTTTTTCAGAAGATAAAGAAAAAAGGAGTGGAAAAAATGAGTGTTTCCGAACTGCAAAACAGCGGAGTCATGTGGGTGGCCTGCGGAATACCGGTTGTCCTGGTTTTGGTTCAGGCGATCGTCTTTGCGCGCAAGGCCTATCAGGCCGGGCCGAAGCTTGGTCTCACGCAGGAGCAGATGAGAGCCGGTATGCGAAGCAGCGCAATTACCGCCATCGGCCCTTCGGTGGTCATCCTGAGCGGCATGCTGTCCCTGTTAGTGACGATGGGAGGCCCGGTCGCGTGGATGCGGCTTTCTCTGATTGGCTCCGTGATGTTTGAATCCCTGGCGGCCGGTTTTGGAACGGCTTCGGTGGGTGTGGAGCTGGGGAGCGAGCAGATGAATGAGCTTGCCTATACCATGGGCCTCTGGACGATGATCCTGTGCTCCGTCGGCTGGGTGATTTTCGCGACAATCTCCGCAAATCAGATGGACAAGATTCAGAAGCGTGTGACCGGAAGCAATCCGGCCAGGCTGGCGGCGCTCTCCGCCGCGGCGGTGATCGGCGCGTTTGCCTCCTTCTGTGCGCAGAATCTGGTCAAGGTAAACAAGAGCTCCATCGCCGTGATTCTGGGAGGCGCGATCATGTGGCTGATGATGACCATCTGCGAGAAGAAGCAGGTGAAATGGCTGCGCGACTGGGGACTGACCATTGCGATTCTGGGCAGTATGATTATCACTGCTCTGCTGCCGCTTTGAGCGGACGAATCAGGAGGAGAAAGATATGAATCAGACGGAGAAAGATTTTTATGACGGAGAATATATGCCGCAGATGAACCGGATCGGAAAGATCACCGGTTTTGCGGGTGTGATTCTGTGCTTTTGCCCGGCGCTTGCGCTGGCGGTGGTCTATGGCCTGCTGCCTCAGCCGGCGGCCCTGGTAACCGCGGTTGTGGCCGGAGCCGCGTCGTTTGGCGCGCTGTGGTTTGTAGAACCGATTTCTTATTTTCCGGTTCTGGGGACGGTGGGAACCTATATGGCGTTTCTGTCCGGGAATATTTCCAATATGCGTGTGCCCTGCGCCAGTGTGGCCCAGGCCGCGGCGGGCGTGGAGCCGGGCAGCCCGAAGGCGTCGGTGATCGCTACGCTCGGGATGGCCGTGTCGATCGTGATGAATATTTCCATCCTGACAGTCGGCGTGATCCTGGGAAGCTCGGTGCTTTCCATGCTGCCTGCAGCCGTTACGGAAGCGCTGAGCTATCTGCTGCCGTCGCTGTTTGGCGCGCTGCTGGTTCAGTTTGCCATGAAAAAAATCCGGCTGGGCGTCGTCGTCCTGCTGTTTGGCATTCTGATTTATCTTGCGATCAATGGCGGCCTGTTTGCCTGGCTGCCCGGGGCCAGCAACTATCTGCCGGTTCTCGGCTGTATCTTTTTCAGTATTGCCGTCGCCATGCTGACGGTTGACAAAGGAAAGGAAGGAGAAAAGAAATGAGACATCCGTTATTGCAGGAAGCGCTGGATATGAGTGAGGAGCTTGTGGCAAATCGCCGGGCGCTGCATCAGATACCGGAGCTGGGATTATCGCTTCCCCAGACGGTTGCGTTTGTCACGGAGAAGCTTTCGGAGATGGGGATCGCCTATCAGGTGTATGAGGATTGCTCCTGTGTTGTGGCGACTGTCGGCCAGGGCGGGAAATGTATCCTGCTGCGGGGCGATATGGACGCGCTGCCGGTGGAAGAGGAGACCGGGCTTCCGTTTGCCTCACAGAACGGCTGTATGCACGCCTGCGGGCATGACCTGCATGCGGCTGCCCTGCTGGGCGCGGCAAAGCTTTTAAAGGCGCACGAGAGCGAGCTTAAGGGAACCGTCAAGCTGTTTTTCCAGTCTGGCGAGGAGATCTTCGCCGGCGCGGCAGCCGCGATCAAAGAGGGATTGATGGAGAATCCCAGGGTGGACGCGGCGCTGGGGATGCATGTGGGCGGCGCGCAGGCATATCAGACGCTGCTTTACGGCCATTATACCATGTCCTCGGTCTATGGTTTCCGGATTCTGCTGACTGGAAAGGGCGCGCACGGCTCCACGCCGGAGATGGGAATTGATCCGATCCACACCGGTGTCCAGGTTTATCTGGGATTGCAGGAGCTGATCGCCAGGGAGGTTTCCGCGCTGGACGAGGCGACGTTGACGATCGGTCGTTTTGAGGCGGGAAAAGCAAACAATGTCATCCCGAATACGGCGGTTCTGGAGGGAACGCTGCGCACCTTTAAGACGGAGACGCGCGCGTATCTGATCGGACGGATTCACGACATTATAGAGGCTGTCTGCCGGGCATACCGCACGGAGTTTGAGATCGAGGTTCTGAGCGATGTGCCGGCTACGGTCTGTGACGACGCCACGACACAGGAATTTCTTGACAGCATTCATGAGGTAGACGGGGAGATGGAGACGATCAACGCCTTCCACGCGATGGGTTCTGAGGACTTTGCCTTTATCACCGAGCGGGTTCCGTCCAGCTATTTCTTCCTGGGCGCGGGCGTTGAGGATCCGTCGCAGTGGCGCAGCCAGCACAATCCGCATATTCTGTTCTGCGAGGATGTCCTTCCCCGGAGCGCGGCCATTTACGCGAAGGTCGCCATGGACTGGCTTCAGAAGCATTAAAGGGGTGAACCGCTTGTCAGAGCGCAGCTATATTGCCATTGACCTGAAATCCTTCTATGCCTCTGTGGAGTGTGTGGAACGGGGGCTTGATCCGCTTACCACCAATCTGGTGGTGGCGGATGAGAGCCGGACAGAGAAAACGATCTGCCTTGCGGTGTCGCCCTCCCTGAAATCTCTGGGTATCTCCGGACGGGCGAGACTGTTTGAGGTCGTAAAGCGTGTGAAGGAAGTCAACAACGACAGGCGTCGCCGTGCGCCGGGGAGAGTCTTTACCGGCTCCTCCTGCAATATTAATGAGCTGAACGCGGATGCCGCCCTGTCTCTGGATTATGTGGTAGCCATGCCGCAGATGGCGCACTATATGCAGCGCAGCACGGAGATTTATCAGATTTATCTCCGATTTGTCGCCCCGGAGGACATTCATGTTTACAGTATTGATGAGGTATTCATGGATGTGACGGATTATCTGCAGACCTATAAGCTCACGCCCCGCGAGTTGGCGATGAAGATGATACGGGAAGTCTTAAAGGAGACCGGAATCACGGCCACGGCTGGTATCGGCACAAACCTTTATCTCTGCAAGATTGCCATGGACATCGAGGCAAAGCACATTCCGGCGGACCAGGACGGGGTGCGCATCGCCGAGCTGGATGAGATGAGTTACCGGAAAAAGCTGTGGACGCACCGGCCGCTCACGGATTTCTGGCGTGTGGGGCGCGGCTATGCCAGGCGACTGGAGACGCTGGGGCTTTACACGATGGGAGACATTGCGGAATATTGTTTAAGCAGCTATGGAGAAAACCAGCTGTATAAGGAATTTGGCGTCAATGCGGAGCTTTTGATCGACCATGCCTGGGGATGGGAGCCCTGTCGCATTTCAGACATCAAGGCCTATAAGCCGGAAAACAACAGCATCAGCTCCGGGCAGGTGTTACAGTTTCCGTATGAATTTGAAAAGGCAAAGCTGGTTGTCCGGGAGATGATAGACGCGCTTTCGCTGGAGCTGGTGGACAAGGGTCTGGTGGCGGATCAGATTGTGTTGACCGTCGGATATGACATTGAAAATCTGACGGATCCGGAGCGGCGGAAGACATACAAAGGCGAGGTTGTCACCGACCATTACGGCAGGAGGATCCCGAAGCAGGCGCACGGCTCCATCAATCTGGGAAGGCAGACGGCGTCCACGCGGCTGATGACAAACGCGACCATGGAGCTGTTTGACCGCATCGTTGACCGCAGTCTGCTGGTGCGTCGGATGTATGTCGTTGCCAATCATGTTGTCGGCGAGGATATGATCCGACCGCCGGAGCCGGAGCAGCTGGATTTGTTTACGGATTATGCCGCTCTGGAGCAGAAACGGAGGGCGGATGAGGAAGCGCTGGAAAAGGAGAAGCGGCGGCAGAAGGCTGTCCTGGAAATTCAGAAAAAGTATGGGAAAAACGCCCTGTTGAAGGGGATGAATCTGGAGGAGGGAGCCACCGGCAGAGATCGCAATGCGCAGATTGGAGGACATAAGGCCTGAGAGAAAGAGGATGAAAGAGTCAGATGGGAAAGCGCCGGTTCGCCAGTGTTGTCATGGCAGGCCGACGCTTTGTGCGGTGGGTTATCCTTCCATCTGCCGTCCGAGAAAGCCGGCGGCGGTCGCGGCGAGCTTAAGCTCCGCGTCCCCGAACTTCGTTCGCGCCTCTCTGCCAAGGATTGCTACGGCTCCGATGGCGTCGCCTTCGCTGACGATCGGCACGATGACCTGGGCGGTGATCCCGTCGATTTCTTCGCTGCACAGAGGGATGAAGCGTTTGTCGTCCTTTTCCGCCACAATGCTTTCCCGCTCATTGATGGCCGTCTCGAGCTGGCTGCTGATATTTCTGAGAAGGAGCTCCTTTTTAGGGCCTCCCGCCACGGCGATGACCTGGTCGTGATCTGTGATGCAGACCATGAAGCCGGTGGCCTGCGCCATGGATTCCGCATACTGGCCTGCAAACGCGGTGAGCTCTACCATCGGCGAGTATTTTTTCAGAATGATTTCCCCTTCGCGGTCGGTAAAGATTTCCAGCGGAGTGCCCTCCCGCAGCCGCAGCGTCTTTCGTATTTCCTTGGGAATGACGACCCGGCCGAGGTCGTCGATCCTTCTCACAATTCCGGTAGCTTTCATACAAAATTCCTCCATGTTTTCCGGTTCAAAGTGTTTCTGAATGCTTTCGCATGTATATGTAGTATCTGTAAATACGGGGGAATTATACCCGACCTTATCATTTGGAAAGGGAAGATCAGAGAATGAAAAGAGAAATGAAAATCGAGCGTCGCTGCAGCTATGTAAACATGAAAAACCCGCTTTATATCCGCTATCATGACGAGGAGTGGGGCGTTCCGGAGCATTGCGACCGAAAGCTCTACGAGCTCCTGATTTTAGAATGCTTTCAGGCCGGTCTTTCCTGGGAATGCGTTCTGAACAAACGGGAAAATTTTCGCGCCGCCTTTGATGGGTTTGACATTGATAAAGTATGCGCCTACGATGAAGCAAAATGTGCGGAGCTTACTGGAAATCCCGGCATTATCCGGAACCGGCTAAAGATTTCGGCGGCTGTCCATAACAGCATCGCGTTTAAAAAAATCCAGCAGGAGTTTGGCTCGTTCGACGCATACATCTGGGGCTTTACCGACAGAAAAACGCTGGTGGAGGATTATCGGATACGCACCACGTCTCCGCTTTCTGACAGGATTTCCAGAGATTTGAAGAAGCGCGGCATGAAGTTTACCGGCTCGGTCATGATCTATTCTTATCTTCAGGCGATCGGCGTCCTTAACGCGCATGGGAAGGAATGCGATTTGTGCGGAAGCCGATCGCCGAAGTGATTCTTATGTTTTGGTTCTTGAAGCGGGATGAGCGGAGAGCATCTTCTCTCTCATCCCCCTGATATCCAGCACACCATAGGCAAATCCCTTTTTCACCAGCGCCTCCGGCAGATATTCGTCGTATTTATCGAAAATTGGTACTTCGCCGGGGTAGAGGAGGCTCATCGGGTCGATGGGCTTTTGCAGCTCCTCCGTAAGAATGTCCCAGAATTCCTGCTCGGAGACGGTCATGACAAACTGGATGAAGTATGGCCGGGAGGAATCCAGTCCTTTGATGCCCAGCCGTTTTCCGCAGCGGAGCTTCAAAAAGCGTTCCAGGGCAAGGAAGGCGTAGGTGCCAAGCCATGGGAACAGACAGTACATATTTCCGCCGAGACAGATAAGCTTCCGGTCCGTCAGCCCGGAATTTTTCGCCGAGGTGCGGGCGGTTGCCAGTCTTGCCACGGCATGCTTCATGAGATAAGGGTAGGATTTATCTTCGCAGAGCACCTGAAGCATCCGCTCCAGGATCCGGGTGTGGATATCGCCGGCCACCTCGCCGAAGTAGGCGGGAACCTTTCCCCGTATCATTTCGCAGTAAACCATGTGCCGCCGGTGATCAACCTCGTCTACCAGCCAGACATGACCGGCGATGGCAATTTTTTCTCCGACGGGCGGCGGCTTCACGATCGTGCCCAGCTCCTCGGAACCGGCGCGAACCGTATATTCTTCGTTTTCCTGAAAGACAGCATAAAACTTATAGTTGTTGACGATTCGCTCTCCGGCAAGGCCGACGATGAGGCCGCCGGCCTCTGTGTACTGGATATGCTCCGTTTTCAGCAGATGGCGCAGAAGGATTTTGAAATCTTCCTGAGATACCCGTTGAAAACAGTGCAGGGTCAGAATACGGGAGGCGAGCTGTGCTGGGGTCATTTCTCCGCAGGAGGCAAGCACACTCATGGTCTGATGATACAGCAGACTGTAGGGCAGCGCATCCAGACGCGGAGGCTCCACCCAGCGCTCTTCGACGTAAAGCTGTACCAGCGCAATGCCCTGGATCAGCTTCCATGGAATGGTGACGGGCAGCAGGGAGCGCGCTTCCGGCGGCTCTTCCCGCATGACAAACCACATCTCCGGCGGCAGCTCCCGCCTCCCGGTGCGTCCCATGCGCTGCAGAAAAGAGGAGACGGTGAAGGGGGCGTCGATCTGGAACGCCCGTTCCAGCCTGCCGATGTCGATTCCCAGCTCCAGCGTGGCCGTCGTCACGGTGGTCTGGAATTGTTCTTCGTCCTTCATGACGGCTTCCGCCGTTTCCCGGTAGGCTTCCGACAGATTTCCGTGATGAATCAGGAAGCGGTCCGGCTCGTTTCTGGCCTCACAGTATTGCCGCAGCGTTGTTGTGACTGCCTCGCATTCCTCCCTGGAATTGACAAACACCAGACATTTTTTTCCTCTGGTATGTTCAAAAATGTAACCGATGCCGGGATCTGCCTCCTTAGGGGCGGTGTCTGTCTTCGGCGAGAGCGCGTCGTCTGCCGACGGCATCTCCTCTGCCGGCTGATTATGGATTTTCGTCGGCGCGCCGGGGTTTGTGGGCGGAAAGGTATAGAAATGCTCCATGGAAAGCCGCCATCGGACACCTCCCTGCGGCAGCTTCGGGACGATGGTGGAGCGTCCCGTTCCGGCAGAGAGAAAGGCTCCGGCGTCTCTGGGATCGCCGATGGTTGCCGAAAGTCCGATGCGCCTGGGATTTGCACCAGCCAGGCGGCAGAGCCGCTCGATCAGACACAGCGTCTGGCCGCCCCGGTCCCCGCGCATGAGGGAGTGCAGCTCGTCAATCACGATAAAGCGCAGATCGCTAAAAAGCCTGCTGATGGCCGAGTGCTTATGCAGCAGCATGGCCTCCAGGCTTTCCGGGGTGATCTGCAGAATACCGGAGGGGTGCTTCATCATTTTGCTTTTATGGGACGCCGACACATCCCCATGCCAGTGCCAGACCGGGATATGGGCCTCCCGGCAGAGGTCGTTCAGTCTGGAAAACTGGTCATTGATCAGGGCTTTCAACGGTCCGATATAGACGGCTCCCACAGAAGCGGGCATTTCCTCCGTAAACAGGGTGAGAATGGGAAAAAAGGCGGCCTCTGTCTTGCCCGATGCAGTGGAGGCCGTCAGCAGCAGGTTTTCATCGGTGTGAAAGATCACGTCCGCCGCGGCGGCCTGCACCGCCCGCAGAGATTCCCAGCCATTCTGATAAATATAGTCCTGAATGAAAGGCGCATAGCGATCGAAGGTATTCATGCGCACCGTCTCCTTATAATTCAAATTCCGCGTATTCTCCCAGACTGTCCGCCGCCTGCTCCTCCAGTGGCGTCTTTGCGTAGGTAAAGTCCTTTGAGCTCATCAGCTCTGCCACCTTAAGCCCGGGATTCTGGAACAGAATATCCAGAAGCTCAATAAAGTCCCGTATGATTTCCCGCGGCGTGATGTGGGAGTCCGCCCCCACGCGGCTGTACTCGATCCGGATGAAGGTGATGAGGTCGTCCTGGGTCAGATGCGGTTCATAGCCAAAGAGCTGGGCGTGAATATCCGTCAGCTTTTCCACCAGAATCAGCATTTCCTCATTGGTCAGAGGGGAGAGCCGGATGATGGGCGCCAGCATATCGCGGGTATCCCCGCCTGCGAAACGTCCTTCTGCCAGACGGGAGCGCAGGGCTTCATAGCTGTAAACGCCTCTTCGGGTATCCTCAATACACTGGGGTGTGCCGCAAAGAATGATGCCAAAGTATTTTGCCTTGCCCTGCAGGGTGTCATTGTACATGGTCAGAATCTTTTCGTAGTTGTACTGCCGGGTGATCGTGTTGGGGATTTTGTAGATATTCACCAGCTCGTCAATCAGCACCAGCATCCCGGCATAGCCTGCGTTTTTCAGAAAGGCGGCAAAGATTTTCATGTATTCATACCAGTCGTCGTCGGTGATGATCACATTGACGCCCAGCTCCTGCTTTGCTTCGGTTTTGGTCGCATATTCTCCCCGAAACCAGCGGATGATTTTGGCCTTCTGTTCTTCATCGCCGTCCAGATATGCCTGATAGTAGAGGGTCAGAAGCCGTGCAAAGTCGAAGCCGTGTACCAGGCCGTTCAGGTCGTGGATGACCGTGAAAATCCTCTGCTGCACCAGCCGTGTAAATTCCTCTGAGTCAAAATCCAGACCGGATTCTATGGCCACACTACTCTGCACGCCGCTGATCCACTTATCCAGCACCAGCGGAAGAGCGCCGCCCTCCGGCCTGGTTTTGGTGGACATGTTCTGAATCAGCTCCCGGTAGGTAGCAAGTCCCTGGCCCTTTGTCCCCTGCAGACGGCGTTCCGGGGAAAGATCGGCATCCACAACCACGAAATTTCGGTCCATGACATAGTTTCGGATCGTTTGCAGCAGGAAGCTTTTGCCGCTGCCGTATTTGCCGGAGATGAAGCGGAAAGCGGCTCCGCCGTCGGCAATGATCTCGACGTCGCGAAGCAGAGCGTTGATCTCCGGTTCGCGCCCGACGGTGATATAGGGCAATCCGATGCGGGGCACAACGCCTCCCTTTAAGGCGTTGATGAGGGTGCTGGCAATTCTTTTTGGTATCTTCAATTTGGTATCATTCCTTTCAGATCATCCAGATAATCCTCCACAAGGACGGGAGTATTGCCGTCAAACTCAATGACCGTGTCGGCAAATTCGTCATACAGCTGTTCATTGACGGCTTCAGCCAGGACGGAGGCCATCCGGTGTTTTTCGGAAAGAAAGCCCTGCAGATCTCCGCCATACAGCAAAATCTGCAGAAAGCGCAGCTCGTCTCCGGAGAGGATGCATTCTGCCGGAGAAGGGTTTTCATCCGCTTTTATTTCTTCGTCGCTTACGGTTTCCACATAGCGCTCTTCCTCGGTCATGAGCTTTTGTCCGACGGCGTCTGAGCTTTTGCGGATCCCGGACAGCTTGCTTAAGTCAAAGTCGATTTTGGCGGCAGTCCTTTTTTTCTGTTCCGCAATGGCCTCGGAAATGAACTGCACCATGGTTTTGGTTTCGTTGCCTGGCTTCAGGGGCGGCTTTACGTCGTAAGCTTCCCGGATCAGACGGTCGGCAGTCCGGACAAAGACGCCAAGGTCACGGCTTCTCTGAGGGGAGAGGTAGTCCCGTTCCATATTCCACTGCTTTTCTTCGCAGAAATAGCGCTGCGCGGGGCTTAAGTGGTATTCGTAGTGATGAAAATTCTTTCGATCATAAAAGACAGCGGCGCGAAAGGGGGAATACCATGTCCGGAACGGCTTGCCGTAGAGCTTCTGCGAATAGGGTCGCCCATAGCGTCTGGCGTAGCGGTCATTTTGTCTGCGGTAAGCCGCGCAGAGGATATTCGCGAATTCCTCCGGAATCTGTTTATAGGCCCTGGACTTTTCCGGGCGGTAGGAAGAGAGCCGCAGGATTGCCGCAAACAGCGTTTCGTCGCTGACCGTATCGCAGCTGCGAAGGGCGGTCAGGGCCTCGTCAAAATCGGCGTTTGTCAGGTCTCTGATCTGCTCTGCCGGGAGGTCATAATAAATGGCATAGTCTATGATCCATTGTCTGGTATGACGCTGAATGCGAGCATCCAGGGCACCGTACTGCGTATAGAACCAGAGCAGGGCGTCCAGCCCCTCTTCCTTTGTCTTTGAGCCGATCTGGTGCAGAAGCTCATAAATATAGAGGTAGGCATAAGACAGCGAGGTCTTTTCCAGATCTCCGCGGCGCAGCCGACTTCTCCATGTAAAATACCCCCGAAGCTCCGACGTAGACAGGCTTTGATAGGTGGGATAGTAATGTGTCACCTCCCGGTCATAAGGACAGTCATCCTCAAAATGTTCCATGTACTTAGCCTGAAGGTAAAAAATTTTGGCGTCGTTATCGTGCGAAAACGGCGAGCCGGAAGCAAGCGCCCGCATGCTCCGATACTCCCTGGGAGGGAGACGCCTGGCCTGCTCCGGCGAAAACCGGATGGGCTCATCCTCGTAATAGCGTTCCCGGGTTATTATTTCTTTCATATCCATTCTTCGAATATTTCTGTTATCTTTTTGCTCACGGTAGAACTTTCTGCTACAGTCGATGGAAAACAGTTAAGCCATACCATTTATAGAAATCTTATCATAAATGGTATGGCTTATCAATCGGGAAAATAGATGTTCAATCAGTCTGTGCAGTGACCGTGTCGGCATTCATGGCCTTCCCCGTGATGGTGTCCGCCGCAGCCGCCATGATGCTCTCCTTCATGGTGGTGGCACTGAACATCCGGGACATAGGCGAGGGTTCCGGCGAGCAGCGAGGCGACAGCGGCATCCGCCTCGCCAGTCACGCCGCCGTACAGCCGGATTCCTGCCGAGGCGAGCGCCATCTGCGCGCCGCCTCCGATCCCTCCGCAGATCAAAATGTCTGCCTGTAATGCGCTAAGAACCTCCGCCAGCGCGCCATGTCCCTGGCCGTTTGTGCTGACTACCTCTGAGGATATGATTTTCCCATCCTCGACATCGTAAATCTTAAACTGTTCGGTATGTCCAAAGTGCTGGTACACCTGTCCGTTTTCATAAGTGACGGCAATTCTCATGATCGTTTCTCCCTTCGATTTTTGATAGGTTTGATAAATTTCCTGCTTATAGCATGTTGCCATGCCGCAGAATGGATTCATGCCATTACAAAGCCGGTATTCGCCGCCTTCGATTTTGAGAGGACGGCCGTCCACCAGCGCATCCGCCAGCTTCTTCCTGGCAGAATCATATATTTTCTGCGCTGTGGTTCGGGCGACCTGCATTCTCTGGCTGCACTGTTCCTGGGATAATCCTTCCCTGTCAATCAGGCGGATCGTCTCGAATTCGTCTACTGTCAGGATCACAGGGGCTTTCTGCTCCCCGTCCTTTGCCGGGATAAATTCCAGCGTCTGCGGGAATCGGCAGATCATTCTGCATTTGGTAGGTCTTGGCATTTCATCACCTTTCTCTGCCGCATGGCGTGTTTTATCATTGGATTTGAACCTGTCCCTATCATACTCCTGTTTATGGCATATGTCAAGAACGATTGCTGACATATACCATAAAGTGTGCTGCGATATCTTTGGTTATATTATGATCGACAGGCAAACAAAAAAAGGAGGAGAATTCTCTTAAATAAAAATGATGAATAATTA
>JAJQCO010000042.1 GCA_021202655.1 Clostridiales bacterium
CCCGACCTTCTCATCATTGCGCAGGAACGTCGCGCCCAGATGTTCCATCGTATGCACTTCCGCCGTATTCATCACCGGTTCGGTATTCGGCCTGGTCATACGGATGTCATACGTCGTGACGACCTCTTCCCCGACCTGATCCCTCCTGGACACATAAATGCCCGGAAGCAGTTTCAAATGATTTACCGTAAAGCTCGCGATCTTTTCCATGGTTTTCATGCCCCTTTCCCGCCTGTCACAAAGACGGAAAGCCGCGCCCTGTGTTCCTATAATAATTAAAGAAAAAGAAAGACCCTTGAGTAATTTCAAGGGTCTCGTCGTGGAGATAATGGGACTCGAACCCACGGCCTCTTGAATGCCATTCAAGCGCTCTCCCATCTGAGCTATATCCCCAATCCACTCCGGCATCCGCCGACTGCATTATTATATCACAACATTTTCAATATGGGAACCACCAAAATATATTTTTTTTGCGCATTTTTCGCGCAAAAATGGAAAAGGTCTCCGCCTCTGCGCCGGTCAGAAGCGTGCGCCGCCAGGCTCACCACGCCAGAAAGACAGACAGAAAGACAGCCGGTTGGGGAACCGGCTGTCTTAAGGAGAAGGTATTTCGTTTCTTTGGGGTGTTGCAAAAACTATATCATGTATTGGGGGGTTACGCCTATTATAATAGCACAGGCCCTCCCAAAAGTCTGCACAAACTTTTCCGGGAAAATATTATCTTTTTATCGAAACTGCCGTCGGCCGAAACAAACAATCCCCGAAAGGATTGTAAATCATGCTAAACCGACGTCGGCAATATCTCAAGGAATCTTCTGACATCCTCCTCCTTTGTCGCCCAGCTTGTCGCAAAGCGAACGGCAGTGTGATTTTCGTCCACATTCTCCCAGAAATTAAACGAAACCTCCTTCGCGAGCTCCCGCATCGTCTCATTACCAAGGATCACAATCTGCTGATTTGTCGGAGAATCCAACAGGAATTCATATCCCTTCTCTGCAATTCCCCGCTTTAAGAGCTGCGCCATCTCGATGGCATGGCGGCCGATCCTCAAATACAGATCGTCGGTGAACAGCGTGTCAAACTGCACGCCGAGCAGCCGTCCCTTCGCAAGCAGGGCGCCGTGCTGTTTCACGATCGTCAGGAAGTGTTTCGGCATATTATTCTTCGTAAATATCACGGCCTCGCCGCACAGAGCGCCCACCTTCGTCCCGCCGATACAGAAAATGTCGCAAAGCTCTGCCACATCCGGGAGGGTAACGTCCGTCCCCTCGCACGCCAGCCCATATCCTAGTCTGGCGCCATCCAGAAACAGAGGAATCTGATATTCCCGGCACACCTGCGAAAGCGCCTGCAGTTCGTGCTTCGTATACAATGTGCCGAATTCCGTCGGATGCGAGATGTAAACCATCCCCGGAAAGACCATATGCTCCCGGTTTCCATCCGCACAAAAAATCTCCAGGAAACGCCGGACGGCTTCCGGCTCCAGCTTCCCGTTCACATGCGGAATCGGCAGTACCTTGTGCCCGGTATACTCGATCGCGCCAGCCTCGTGGGTGCTGACATGCCCGGTATCCGCCGCCACAACGCCCTCATAGGACTTCAGCATGGAATCAATCACGATCAGATTCGTCTGTGTCCCGCCGACCAGGAAGAAAATCTCCGCCTGCGGACAGCGACAGGCGCTCCGGATCTTTTCTTTCGCAGACGCACAGTATTTGTCATTGCCATAGCCAGGAAGCTGCTCCAGATTCGTCTCTGCCAGACGCTTCATGATCTCCGGATGCGCTCCCTCCGTATAATCGCTCTCAAACAAAATCATACTGTCAAATCCCCTTTCTGAAAACTGAGGCTATTATAAGACAGAAATCTATGTTTCGCAACCTCAACTTGTCACTGAGGGACGATTCCCTGTTGCCTGTCCCGACAGCTTTTCCTGTGTTTCTGCCGGGAGCGAGGCGAACCATTCCCGCTCCTTGCCCGGCTCCGCCAGAACTCTGCCGTAGATAGACATATCTGAGCTTTCCAGGTTGTCGAGAAATACCCAGACGTCGGTTTCCGGAACCTCCGCGATCTCTGCCACACCTGTCATGATTTTCTCCACCAGCTGTGATCTCAGTTCGGCAGGTCTTCCCGCCCGGATATCTCCGCGGATCCAGATCTGATCGTCCGCAGGCATCCCGTTCACATAACGCCTGCACGGCTCGTCCCGAAATATAATCTGAGCAAAATAGCCCGGAGCCCCCGTCAGCTCCACATGAGCATCCGTGATAAACCTTGCGATTCGATCCTTCTTTTCGTCATTCAAAAGCTTCGGTTTTGAAGTAACCACATAATTCGGCATCCTGTTTCTCCCTTCTCTTTTTATACAGATTAAATGGCTCACTTCCGGACACGCCTCCCGCTCGGCCTGCGGCCTGTCCCGAATGATGGCTTGATTATAATCTGCTTTCATATTATAATCAAATTGGAGTTTTTGGAATTTAATTCTATTAAAATTAGACTATTGGGAGCAGATTATGGATTTAAGACATTTATATACCTTTCAGGCCATTCTGGAAGAGGGAAGCTTTTATAAGGCCGCCGAGCGTCTGAACTACACGCAGACAACCATCACAAACCAGATCGCTCAGCTGGAAAAAGAGCTCCATGTCAGGCTTTTTGAAAAAATCGGAAGAAAAAACGAACTGACCCAGGCAGGAAAAGAGCTGATTCCCTATGTCCATCAGGTTCTCTCCTCCGTCAGCGCATTAGAAAGCTTTGATCACAATCTATCCGGCAACCGCGGCGAAATCCGGATCGGCGTAGCAGAAACCTGGCTCTGCTATCGGCTGCCGCCCGTCGTCAGGGAATTCAACCGGCTTGCTCCGAAGGCCAGCATGCTTCTGCACTCCCTGAGCTGCCACAACGTGAGAGATTCCCTGATCCGCGGGACCTGCGACGTCGGCATCTTTTTTGAAGAAATCGGAGGAATCCCGGATTCCCTGGAGTTTGTTCGAATCGAACGGTGTCCGCTATCCCTCGTCGCCTCTCCGGAAACCGCCGCTCACCATCCTGACTTTATCACGAGCGGACAACGGATCGAGCTTCCTCTTTTAAGTAACGAACATAACTGCATTTACCGCACGATTTTTGAAGATTATCTGCGAAAAAAAGACATTACCCTGAATAAAACCGTTGAACTCTGGAGCATTCCAACCATAAAAAATCTCGTCATGAACAATATGGGCGTCACATTTCTTCCCAGATTCACTACGGAAGCCGAAGTGCAAAGCGGAACACTCCGGGAAATTCCGACCGATCTGGGAGACTGCTCCATCACCGCCATCTGCTGCTGGCACAAAAACAAATGGATCAGTCCGATTATCCGGCTATTCCTCGATCTCTGCAAGGAGGAATCCATGACAAAGGGAACGTCATAAGCCTTTTCCCTATGACGTTCCCTGCTTCCCGGCAACAGCAAATATCCTTATTCGTGCAGCCGGCGGATGATCTTGAAGATGACCGTCCCCTCCATGACGGTCGGCGCGTGATGGGCAAAAAAGATAATGCCGTCGGTTGGCGCAAGAATCTGGCTGATCGTCTCGCCCTCCAGCGGATCGATCACCGATGCAATCACCTGCCCCCGGTAGACCTCCTGTCCCGGCTCGACATGTCTGCGGTACAGGCCCGGCAGGTCGTTGCGGACGTTCATCAGATCGCCCTCATGAATCACGCTCGCGATATAGCCGCTGTGGCTCGTGTAGCGAAGGACTCCCATCCTCGTCAGGAAACGGAGCACCGACGCCACCGCCATCCTCGCGGAGGGCTCGTCGATCGTTCCCGTCGCGCAGGTATAGACCGAAAAGGCGTTCGTATTCCAGATCTGCCAGTTGTAGTTGAGCGTCGTCGTATCAATTGGCTTTGGCTGACGGATGACCACATAGGGCAGGCCGAACAGATTGGCCAGGCTCGCGTTCTGAAAACCGGTGTCCATCATCCGCACATGCGGCACAAAATCACCGGGCATATAGAAGCTCGGAAACTGAATCCCGTAGCTGTATCCCTGAATCGCTTCAAAGACCCCCGCCGCAATCCGCTGCGTCGTCTCGCCGAGATTGTATCCGGGAAACATCCGGTTGATGTCCGTATTGTCTGTCGCCCAGAAACGCTTGCCGATATTCATGGAGCTATGGTTCACGGACGGAATCACCATAATCTCATTGTCGTGGACAATCGCGCCCTTCTCCTCCAGATTCTTTAACGCCCGCACCAGCTGAGAACAGATATAGAGCTGCTGCACCTCATTGCCGCGTATGGCGCCGACGATACAGGCCGCCTTCTCTCCCTTTCCAAAGTGAAATCCATAAATATTGAGATCATCCCGGTAAAAATTCTTCAGGGAATAAATGCATTCCTTTTTCATGCGTAATCACCCCCCAGCACTCGCGCGATCAGGGAACCGCAGGATACCACCGGATATTCCCGCAGTGTGAAGAGCATGCCACCAATCGGCGAGCTCACCTCTTCCTCCACCGTCCCTTCTAACGGGTTCAGGATCCGTCCGATCAGCTCTCCCTCCCGGACATTTCTCCAGTGTTCCACACATGGGACAAAAATTCCCGGCGCGCTCGCGTTGAGGAAGCCGACCTCCCCGTCCTGGGAAATGATCGGATCCTTGGGACGGATCGTATCGCCCGACCAGATTCCCAAATCCTTCATCACGCAGAGAATCCCGTCCGTCAGCTGATGGCAGAATGCTTCCGTGATGCGCATTCCCACTCCCATCTCCACGACAACCGTGGGAACGCCGATGGAATTCAGGCTGTGAGCCAGCGTGGACTCAAGCACCGTCGCCGCCGCATGGACCCAGACAAAATCCAGATTCAGCCGCTTCGCAAAAGGGATCAGGCTCGCAGCCACATTGACATTAACCCTTGCCTGCGGGATCTCGCGCAGGAAAATATTGCTGGCATGAATATCCAGGCACAGATCCGCCCCCTCGATATCCTTCACCACCCGGGCCGCCACATGCTCGGCGACCGGCCCGTCCTCCTCGCCGGGAAAAATCCGGTTCATATCCAGGTCAAACATGGGAATTCCTCTGGAAATGGAGTCCACACCCAGAGGATTCAATGCCGGATAGATATCAACGATCCCTCGCAGGCAATCCCTGTGGGATTTGATGATCCGGTTTAATTCATAACAAACGTACTGTCCTTCCAGCTCGTCTCCGTGAGTACCCGTCACAATGCAGATCCGCTTTTCCTCTCCGGTCAGCGTATCCGGCCTGAGTGTGTGCTTCATCACCCGCAGCTGCTCGTCCACCGCAAGTCCCACAGAGACGACCGTCTTCGTCTCTTCATACATATCCTGCTACCTCTTCCACATTCACATATACCTGCTGCGTCTGAAACGCAAACCGCACAAAGCAGCCCTTGTCCACCGCGCCGTCGGCGAAGTCGCGCCCGTGAGTCAGCCTGATGTAGGAATCGTCAGTAAACCGGTTATTGGTCGGATCCATCCCAACCCAGCCATCCTGCGTCCAGACCTCAGCCCAGGCGTGCGTCGCCCCCTCGCCCGGTATCATCCCCGCCACATAACGGGCCGGAATTCCGGCCGACCGGCAAAGGCTGAGGAACACATGCGCGTAATCCTGGCAGACCCCCTGCCCTCCCGCAAACGCCTCCGAGGCAGTCGTCCTGGTCGTCGTCACCCCAGGGACATAAGAAAAGCGCTCACAAAAGCGACCCATCAAATAATTCAGCTCATCGAGCCCCTTCACCGGACCGCGAAGCTCCCGTTCCG
>JAJQCO010000168.1:0-1990 GCA_021202655.1 Clostridiales bacterium
GGAGAAAAGTGGGTCACGGAGATGCAGTACAGCCTGGATGAAGGGACGACGATGGTGGATGTGACGGACTATGAGTACGACGAGTCCGGAAACATCACAAGCGCGAGCTTCACAGTGCCGTATACGGAAGAGCGCCTGTACGTCAAGTTTAAACTGACAGGAGGATATTCGTATCTGAAAGCAGACCTGTGGCTGGATTTCGCGAACGCGACGCTGAAAGAGGCGGAAGAACCGGATGATACAGACAGTGCGCTGGCGGATGGAGAATACGATATCCCGGTGGTGATCTATAAGAACGGCTCGGAGAATACGCATTCGGTGAATTCGTATGTGGAAAGTGCGGAGCTGGCTGTGAGCGGCGAGAGCACAGAGATGACGGTGAAGCTGAACTTCACGTCCTTAGACGGGGCGGGAGAAAAGTGGGTCACGGAGATGCAGTACAGCCTGGATGAAGGGACGACGATGGTGGATGTGACGGATTATGAGTACGACGAGTCCGGAAACATCACAAGCGCAAGCTTCACAGTGCCGTACACGGAAGAACGTCTGTATGTCAAGTTTATGCTGACAGGAGGCTACTCGTACCTGAAAGCAGACCTGTGGCTGGATTTTGCGAATGCAACGTTACATATTGATAATGACGATGACAACGATCTGGACAGGGCAGCGCTGACAGCGGCTCTGGAAGAAGCAGAAACGGTCATTGCGGCGGAGGACACCTATACGGCTGAGAGCTACGCGGTATTCTACGCGGCTTATGAAGAAGCGGTAAAGGTGAATGAGGCCACAGATACTGATACGACGCAGACCGAGATTGATACAGTGACAGTTTCGCTGCAGGAAGCGATGCAAAGTCTGGAGATGCGGGGCGACCAGAGCGCGGTAAGTCTTGTGATTGAACAGGCGGAAGCATTGATGGCCGATGATACGGCAGACAGCTATACCCAAAGCTCACTCGAAAATCTGAAAACGGTTCTGAATGCAGTGAGAGAGACCTTGGAAACGGACGGCGCAAATATGACGCAGGAGCAGGTGGATGAACAGCAGAAGCTGCTCACGGAAGCGATTGCGGCGCTGGCGGAGAAAGGCGATCTGACGGCAATCGAGGAAAGCATCACGCTGGCGGAGTCGGCTCTGGAAGAGACGGATCGCTATACGGAGGAATCGCTGGAAAATCTGCGGACCGTCCTGGAGTCGGTGAAAACAGCGCTCGAAAATGCCGATGATCTGACGCAGGAGCAGGTAGACGAGCTGGAGTGGCAACTGCAGGAGGCCATAGACAGTCTGGAAGCCGAGGAGACAGAATCGACCGCGAAATATAAGCTCAGGATTCTGATCGAATCCTGCTATTACGAGGAGGAAGATTACACCGAGGAGACCTGGAGCGTCTATGCCGAGGCGCTGGCCAATGCGGAAAGCGTTTACGCGGATTCGTCCATGACGGACGACGACTACAAGGAAGCCTACACGGCGCTTCTGGAGGCGATCGACCAGCTGGCAGAATACGATGAAGCGGCGGAGGCGCTGGCGGAGTGGGTCGCTCTGGCCGAGGAACTGAAGGAAACGATCGGAGAGACAAACAGCGGATACGAGGAAACCAGCTGGGCGGCTTATGTGGCTGCGCTCTCCATGGCGGACGAGGATAATCCGTATTCTCTGACTGACGCACAGATCCGTTCGCAGATCGCGTGGCTGGAATGGGAGTCCGAGGCACTCATCCTCCTGTCGGATCTGGAATCTGATACGGGTACGAGCACGGCCTCCGTGGCGTCCCTGATCTGGGATACTTACGAGGAGAATGCGATCTCCGTGGCAAGCGAGGACGAAGAGGCAGAAATTGCGCTGATCGACGATCTGGAAGACGAGGAAGAGGAAGAGACCACGGCGAGCAGTGCTGCGGAGACGGAGACTGCTGCGGGAACGGGTACTTCCACGGAGACGGAACAGTCTGCCGTGCAAGCTTACACAAGAGAATCAGTCGCATCTAACG
>JAJQCO010000168.1:2000-5359 GCA_021202655.1 Clostridiales bacterium
ATTCTGTGGAAACGAACACCTCTGCGGAGACAGTAGATGTGGAGACCGAAGCCGAGACCGAAGCTTCGGGAAAGATGGAAGCGGAGGAGGAAACTGACGAGGCGGAAGAAACCGATGCAACCGATGAGACCGAAGCCGAAGCGGAGACCGAAGTCGAGACCGAGATCGAAGTGGCGAAGGAAACCGAAGAGGAGACGGCGGGAGAAACCGAGACGGAAGACGAAACAGAGGAAGAGACCGAGGCGGAATCTGAGGAGGACGAAGCCGAAGACGAAGAAGCTGATGAGGAGACGGCAGATGAGGAGGACGCCGAACGAGATACCGACGAATTAAAAACGAGCCGTTCCCGTTCTTATCTGTCCCTGTTCCGGTTGGGAAGCTCGCTGGCGAGCGACAGCAATGCGCAGACGAAAGAGACCACGACGACTTCCCTGATGACAAGCGCAGCGGCAGCCAGCGTGGCGTCCGTGGCGAGCGAGGATGACGATCTGGACGACGGCACGTATACGGTGAATTATGCGCTGTGGAAGTACGATGAGAATTCCGCTTCCATGGGCAATCCGGCATTTGTAAAACCAGCCACATTGATTATAAAAAATGGCTCCGCGACGATTTATATGGAGCTGCAGGGCATGACCTATACCGGACTTTACGGGCATCTGAAGAGTATTTATCTGATGAAAAACCTGAAAGAGACGGAGGACGGACTGGAATATACAACTCAGGCGCCAAGCTATATTACCTATTCGGATGAATCTGATGACTACGGCGAGGCAGGAACTTATCCGTCTATGGTGGGATTCCCGATCACGATCGCGCAGGAATACACACCGGTGCAGGTTGACGTGCCTGTTATGGGTTCGAGTTCAATTCAACCGGCAAGACTGCGGGTTTACTGGTCAACGCTGGATTATCAGAGCTCATCTACAGACATTGACGGCAGTATCGACGTGACGGAAGAAGAGGAAGAAACGGTTACGGAGACACTGGATTATGACAATCTGAACGATGCCATCGACGCCTTTGACGAGGCAACCAGTGATACGTCTGTCTGGCTCAGCGCGTCGTATTACGCGGCGCTTAAGAGCAGGACGGCGGGCAAGACGCTGCTGACATTGAGCGGAGCGACGCAGACGATGGTGGACGAGCGGACGACCGCTCTGAATCTGGCGATCAGCGCCCTGGTGCCGGTCGCGACAGATGACGAACGGGCGGAGCTGGAAGCGAAGATTGAGGAGGCGGAAAGCTATTCCATCAGCGACTATACGGAGGACTCTTACGAGAATCTGGCGCAGGCGGTCATCGACGCGGACAAGCTGCTGATGGAGACGGATATTACTTCCGGCATGGTAGCAAAGCAGATTAAGGCGCTGGAAAAGGCAATCAAGGCGCTGGTAGAGGATACGTCAACCGATGTAAAAACGACGGAGCTGGAGCTGTGGATCAGCACGGTGAAGAGCTATCTGGTTTCCGACGACTATACAACTGCCAGCAAGAGCAATCTGATCGAGGCGCTGTATGAGGCAGTGGAGGTCCTGGCCAACCAGGATGCGACGCAGGATGAGGTTGACGCGCAGGTGAAGGCGTTGAAGGTGGCAGTAAACGCGCTGGAGAAGGCCGTGGACAAGAGTACGCTCTATGATCTCCTGGCGGAGGCCTGGACGTATTCGTCCGACGATTACACAAGTGAGAGCTACAGCGCTCTGGTAGAGGCGCTGGCCGTGGCGACCTTTGTCTACAAGGATTCGTCGGCCACGTCCGATACGGTGAGCCTGGCGGCGACGGAGCTGCAGACCGCGATTCTTAATCTGGTCAGCACGACTTCGGATGAGAGCAGCACGACCTCCTCCGCGGAGGAACTGCTGTACAGCTGGATGCAGGTGGCGGCAGGGTATTCCTCCGGCGACTATACGGAGGATTCCTGGGCGGAGCTGGCGACGGCGCTGGCAAGCGCGCGCCAGGTCTATGTGAGCGCGAGTTCGACCTCGGCGGAGAAGAAGGCGGCGGCGCTGGATATCCAGACCGCGATCAACGGCCTGGTAGCGGTCAGCGACTCCTCGTCGGACAGCAGCACAGGCAGTTCGAGCTCGGTCAGCACCGATGAAGCGTATTACACGGTGAAGGTACGACTGTGGCATTCGACCCTGAATAAAGCGTCCATGGGCGATGACGCCGTGGTCACCAAGGCGTATGTCCACGTCGACGGCGACCAGACGACCATGCGTCTGCTGACAAAGAAGATGACGGTCAGCGGTATCACGGCCCATCTTCATGATTTCTGGATTTATGACGGGACGGATTACGAGGAGGCGGAGCTGATCTCGACGGAGAACAGCCGGTGGATCTATGAGTTTGAGCTGCCGGACAATTCCTCTACCTATTATAAATGTAAGGTTGACCCGCAGGTCGACGTCATGGGCGACGACCCGGTCAAGGCGCGACTGAAGGTGAGCTGGACGTCGTTAGACGAGATCGACGAGGACGACTGGGATGATCTGGAGGGCGACACCGACGACGAGGATGAGAGCAACACCTACTCCAGTTATACGTCGAGCAGCGATTACAGCACGGAGCTGGTGCATGAGGAGACCGGTATCCGCGTCAAGGGCAATACCGGCGGCCCGGGCGTCGTGCTGATGGCAGAGAAAAAGGAGGAAGGAGATGATTATGAGCGTGCGACCCGCGTCCTCGCGGGCGTGGCGGAGCGGCTTGTCGTCTACGACATCAAGCTGCGCTCCGGAGAAAGCACGGTGCAGCCGACGGCGGCAGTGACGCTTAAGATTCCGATCCCGGCAGACTATGACGTCAATAAGCTGGTCCTTTACCGGATCAATGACGACGGCACGTCAGACCGCATCGAGGGCGCGGTCAACGGGCTCTACTACGAGGCCAGCGTGGAGCATTTCAGTATTTACACGCTGATCGAGAGCAATGCCGTACAGACGGCGGCGGCTCCGGTGAGTACCGGCAGCGCGGGCGGAAGCTCCACGCGCAATACCGGGAACACATCCGGGACGAAGAGCAGCTCCGGCAGCAGCAGAAGCAGCGCCGCGGAAGCCGCCGATGACGCGCAGGAGAGCGGCAAGGTGGTTCATATGGTAGCCGGACGGGTGATCCCGTACACCGGAGACCGCATGCCGGTGAAGGAGCTGATGGGACTTACCGTTCTGTCTGTCCTGATTTTTGCCGGGACAGCCGTTGGAGATAAGAGAAGAGAAAGAAGATAACGTGGCTGCGGGGAACCGGGTATACCGGTTCCCCGTGCCGCGGCTCCTCCGGGGTCGTGGCGGGCGTTCCAGGTGTGAAATGTGTCTGGATCATCTGTGAGCGCCCCGGAAGTTTTGCATAAAAAAGCGACG
>JAJQCO010000168.1:5369-21251 GCA_021202655.1 Clostridiales bacterium
ATCTGTGTGGCGCTGGCCTTTTTCTGTGTCGGCAGCGGCTGTGTGGGGATCGTGTTGCCGATCCTGCCGACGACGCCTTTTTTGCTTTTGGCGGTGGTGTTATTTGCGAAGGGATCGGAGCGGTTTCACCGCTGGTTTTTATCCACGGGACTGTATCGGAAGTATCTGGCGGATTTTGTGGCGACGCGGTCGATGACCCGGCGGGCGAAGAGTCGCGTGCTTGTCGTCGTGACCGTTCTTGTTACGGTCGGGTTTATCTTTTCGCCATGGTTTGCCCGGATCATCCTGGCAGTGGTTCTGGCATTTCATTATGTTTATTTTATCTTTGGGATTCGAACCATAGCAGAGGAGGGAGAGAATGATCAAGAAGCGTCTGGTCAGTCTGCTGGCTGATGCAAAGAAACAGATTGCCTGGAATGTGTTCTGGCAATGGGTCGGGCTGGTAGCTTCGATCCTCATGATGGGGACGGCGGGCCGGTTGCTTGCTTGCGCGGCCGATATGCTGGCAGATTCGGGCTCTGGTGAACACATGAATCGGGAGCTGGCTGTTTCGGCTGTGGTGATTCTGGCGGCTGCTGCGGTGCGTTTTGTGTGCGCCAGGCAGGCGGCGCGGGCCTCCTTTCTCGCGGGGCGGGACGTCCGCGGTCGGCTGCGGAGCCTGTTGTATCAGAAGCTCACGCGACTGGGCGCTTCCTATCATGAGAAGGTGTCCACGGCGCAGGCGGTTCAGGTGGCGGTTGAGGGCGTGGAGCAGCTGGAGGTTTATTTCGGAAAATATCTGCCGCAGCTCATTTACAGCGTCCTGGCGCCGGTGACGCTGTTTGTGGCGCTGGCTCCGATCAGCGTGCGTGCGGGCGCGGTGCTGCTCCTTTGCGTGCCGCTCATCCCGCTGACGATTGTCGCGGTGCAGCGGATTGCGAAGCGTCTGCTGGGCAAATACTGGGATGTGTATACGGAGCTTGGGGACAGCTTTCTGGAGAATCTGCAGGGGCTGACGACGCTGAAAATCTATCAGGCGGACGGCCAGAAAGCGCAGGAGATGGATCGGGAGGCGGAGGAATTTCGCAGAATCACGATGAAGGTGCTGATGATGCAGCTCAATTCGATTATTGTCATGGATGTCGTCGCCTACGGCGGCGCGGCGGTCGGGATGATGGTCGCGCTGGGTGAATTTTTTGCTGGGCGTATCGGGATCGACGGCGCGGTGACGGTGATCCTGCTTTCTGCGGAATTTTTTCTGCCCATGCGGCTGCTCGGCTCTTATTTTCATATCGCCATGAACGGCATGGCGGCGTCGGATCAGCTGTTTGCGATTCTTGATATTCCGGAGGAGGAGAAGGGAACAGGAGCTTTGCCGGACGGGCCGCTTGGGGTGGAGTTTTCCCATGTGGATTTCGCTTATGAGGAGGATCGCATGGTACTGCGGGACATTTCCCTACGGATACCGGAGCGCGGGATGGTTTCGCTTGTCGGCGTGTCCGGCTGTGGGAAGAGTACGGTGGCGGCAATTGTTACGGGGAGTCGCACCGGATACCGGGGAAGCGTCCGGATCGGCGACATGGAGCTGGGCGGGATCGCGGAGGAGAGTCTGCTTTCTCATGTCACCCTGGTCGGCTCCCACAGTTATCTTTTTAAGGGGACCGTAGAGGAGAATCTGCGGCTTGCGGCGCCGGAAGCGTCGGAGGCGGAGCTGATCGCCGCGTTAAAGAAGGTGAATCTGTATGATTTTCTTGCGACGCAGAAGGGTCTGGCGACGGAGCTTGCCGAGCGCGGGTCAAACCTGTCCGGCGGACAATGCCAGCGGCTGGCGCTCGCGCGGGCGCTGCTGCACGACACGCCGGTCTATCTCTTTGACGAGGCGACGTCCAATATCGACGTCGAGAGCGAGAATCAGATCATGGAGGTGATTCATGAGCTTGCGCGCGATCACGCGGTTCTCTTTATCTCGCACCGCCTGGCGAACGTCGTCGGCTCCGACCGGATCTATGTCTTGCATCAGGGGCAGATCGACGGGGAGGGGACGCATGCGGAGCTGATTGAAAAAGGCGGCAGGTACGCCGCGCTATACCGGGAGCAGAAGGCGCTTGAGGAGTATGGACTGGATCAGGCGGAGACAGAGAAGGATAAGGATATTCCGATTGTGCGGACAGATGGCAGACTGAGTTGTGTGACTGCGGTGCGGGCGGATGAGAAAGGAGTGATGCGCTATGCGTAGGTCGGGAATCCGGATCATGACAGAGTTAATCGGACTGGTACGTCCGCTGGCGCCGGTGATGCTGGCGGCGATCCTGTTTGGGACGGTTGGATATCTGTGCGCCATTTTTCTGACGGTACTGGCGGGAGCGGGACTTCTCATGGGGCTGGGGCAGCCGGTTCCGTCCTTTTTCCCGGATCGTACTTCCCTTCTTTTTTCTGCGCTGGCGGTGATCGCCGTGCTTCGGGGCGTGCTGCATTACCTGGAGCAGCAGTGCAATCACGATATCGCTTTTCGGCTGCTTGCCCTGATCCGCCATCAGGTTTTTGAGGCGCTGCGCAGGCTTTGCCCGGCGAAGCTGGAGGGAAAGGACCGGGGAAATCTGATCTCGATTCTTACTTCGGACATCGAGCTTCTGGAGGTTTTTTATGCGCACACCATTTCCCCGATCGCGATCGCGGTGCTGACCAGCCTGGTCATGATTCTTTTTATCGGCAGCTTTCATCCGCTCTGTGGAGCGCTGGCTCTGACCGGGTATCTTACAGTCGGGGCGGCGCTTCCTCTCCGGAACGGCAGGAGGGGTCGGGAGGCGGGGATGACGTATCGCGACCGTTTCGGCGAGATGACCAGCTTTGTGCTTGACAGCCTGAGGGGGTTGCGAGAGACGCTGCAGTACGGAGGCGGCGAAAGACGGCATCACGAGCTGAACTGCCGGTCGGATGAGCTGGCCGGATGCCAGGAGCGCTTAAAAAAACTGGAAGGAGATTCCGGCGCGGTTACGGGGATGTGTATTTCGCTGTTTTCCTTTGGGATGTTGTTTTTGAATCTGGCTCTCTGCGAACGGGGACAGATGGATGTTTCCGGCGTGGTGCTTGGGAGCATTGCCATGATGAGCTCGTTCGGGCCGGTTACCGCGCTCTCGAATCTTTCCAACAATCTGTCGCAGACGCTGGCCTGCGGAGAGCGCGTCTTGTCTGTGCTGGAGGAGACGCCGCAGGTGGAGGAGGTTGCCGGGGAGTCAGAGATTTCTTTTGACGGAGCCGGATTGCACGGGGTGACGTTTTCCTATCCGGGCTCCGAGACTGTCCTGGATGAGGTGACGATGGGTTTCCCGGCGGGAAGGATCGTGGGGATCCATGGCCGTAGCGGTTCCGGAAAATCCACGATCCTAAAGCTTTTGATGCACTTCTGGGACGTCGGGCAGGGAAGCGTGAAAATTTCCGGGCGGGATGTGCGCGAGGTGAATACCGGAAATCTGAGAGAGATGGAGGCTTATGTCACTCAGGAGACGGTCCTGTTTCATGACTCGATTGCCGCCAATATCGCGATCGGAAAGATCGGCGCGAGCCGGGAGGAGGTGATCGCCGCGGCCAGGAAAGCGTCGATCCATGAGATGATCGAAGCGCTGCCGCGGGGGTATGATACGCCGGTGGCGGAGCTGGGCGACAGTCTGTCGGGCGGCGAGCGTCAGCGGATCGGCCTTGCGCGGGCCTTCCTGCATGATGCGCCGTTTTTGCTGCTGGACGAGCCGACGTCCAATCTGGACAGCCTGAATGAGGGCGTGATCCTGAAGGCGTTAAAGGAGGAGAAGGAAGATCGGACCGTGGTGCTTGTCTCGCACAGGGACTCGACGATGAAGATCGCGGACGATGTGCTGGAGATGCAGGCCGGAAGGGTGTCCTGACCGGGCAGCTGCGACTTCGGCCTGTCGGTGTCGCCTGACAGGAAGGGATGATTTTCTGGACAGGGAGTATGGCGGATGGAAGGAGGAGATCATGAAGATCAGGAAAATGACAGGAGGAAAGCGGGCGGTGCTTGTGTTGCTTTCTGCCTGTCTGATGGCGGGAGGCGCAACACAGGCGTTCGCTTCGGACACGATCAATACCGTGAAGGTAACGTTTTCCGTAGCCGGGCTGGACGAGGATGGGATTCCCCTGATCGAGGGAGAGACGAAGAGCCGGGAATACACGATCAATGAGATCAGTATTCTGGAGGATTATGAGGTTACCCGGGAGTATGATTTTGACGATGAGGGAGAGGGGAACGACGGCAGGGATCCGAACCGGCTGGGGAATCTGGGAAACCGGGTTTATGTGGACGCGGGGCCGGGCAGCGCGAGCGGCAATCAGGGGAGCGGTCTGGCGTCGGACGACGAGGACGGGGAGCTTGCGGACGATTCGGATGAGACATTTGACAGTGTTTATGAGCTGACCACGACGAACCGGGATGAGATTGAGGCTCTGATTGCGGAGGAATACAAGAACAGCGGACTGCTTTCCTACAATCTGACCTGCCGGAGCATGGGGCTTTTGTCCGGCCTGACCTATGTCGTGACGTTTGACGCGGAGGAGGGATATATTTTCAGCATAGACGAAAGCCTTCTCCGGCTAAACGGGCTCGGCGCGACTTATCTGAAGCATGAGAGGGAAGACAGCCGCAAGAAGCTGATTTTGTATGTGCGCTTTGCCGAGCTGGACAGTCTTGCCTGGGAAATCGGGAAGCTTGGCTGGTCGGCAGAGGAGGTCGGCGTCGCCGAGTGGGGCAGCTCCCTGAGCGGATCTCCGGCCTGGTATGAGCTGCGGCTGGACCGGGGAACGATTCGGGAGGCCGAAGGGAAGGTCACCGGGGCGACGGCTTATGATTTCCGGCCCTACATGTTAAAGGAGGGGGAATATTCCTATTCCATCCGGCCGGTTTCGGACAGTGGAGAAAAGGCAGACCTCGCTCTCCTGCCGGATCAGCGCGGAGCAGGCGGCGGAGAATAAGGCGCGGTTCGGCCTGGATGTGGAAGAGATTTTTGACGGGGACGGCCCGCCGGCCGAAACGATTTACCATAACGTCGGCTGGACGCAGAATGAGGACGGCAGGTGGTGGTATCACGAACAGGACGGCGGCTATGTGCAGCAGAACTGGCAGGAATCGGAAGGAGAGTGGTATTTCTTTGACGAATATGGATTCCTGAAGACCGACGCCTATATCAGATGGGGACAGAATACTTATTATGTGGATAAGGACGGACGTATGATAACGGAAGGACGCGCGCCGGACGGCAGACAGGCGAAAGAGGACGGCAGTCTGGCATGGCCGGATCCGGTATAAAAGACGCAGCCGGAAGTTCGCGGGAAGATTCATAAAACCGAAAGGAAATCGTCAGATTGGGGCGGCAAAAATCCGTTGACGAACCCTCTTTGCAACGCTATAATTGAGCTAGCATGAGCCCAACAGATGAAAGGACGTATGTTGCCTTTGCGTTGAAATGACGAAGGAGAGGATTTTTTATGATGAAGAGAAAGATGATCGCGGCTGCGGCTGCCGTTCTGGCGCTTTCCGCGCTTACTCCCATGGCGGCGTTGGCGGAAGAGGGCTGGGGTAAGGTCGGCAGCTCCTGGTATTATTATTACGAGGACGGGACTGTGGCCAAGAACCAGTGGATTGAGGGAGAGGATACCTCCTACTGGGTGAATAATGACGGCGTGATGGCCAAGAGCTGCTGGATTTACTCGGATGACGCCTGGTATTATGTAGATGGGGACGGTGCTATTGTGAAGAGCCAGCTGCTGACACTGAACACTGACACGTATTATCTGAAGGAAGACGGTGTGATGGCGTCTGACGAGTGGATTCAGACCGAGGACGGCAAGTGGCGTTATATGGATACGGACGGCACGGCGGTGAAGAACGGCTGGAAGCAGATCGACGGAGATTATTATTACTTCACCAAGAGCGGCGTGATGGCGGTTGACGCGCTGGTGCCGGGCGGATATCGTGTCGGCGCGGACGGCAAGTGGGTGCAGAAATAAGCGTATCGTGTGCGGACACGGCTCCTGTATCGTCGTTTCCGGTGAGATCGCAGGCATACAGGCAGAAAGGATGTGACGGGGATGAAGCGGAGAGGATCGAAGGTCCTGTTCCTGGTATTGCTGTGGACGCTCCTGTCCGTCTTTCCCTGTTTTGCGCAGACGGGCTGGGTCTACAATGATGAGACAGAAGCCTGGAATTATTATGACAAGGAAGGCGAGATGGCCGCGAATCAGTGGCTGAAGGAAGGGGAATCCCTGTTCTGGATCAAGGAAGACGGGAGTATGGCTGCCGCCGAATGGCATCAGGAGGGAAAGACCTGGTACTGGCTGGACGCCAGCGGCGCTGCGGCGGTCGGCTGGCAGGAGATTGACGGCAGATGGTATTACTTTTCCCAGGACAATAAGATGGCAGTCAGCCAGTATATCGACGGCTATTATGTTGGTCGGAGCGGCGCCTGGACGACCAGCCGTTAGGCCAGAGCGTGAGGGAATCCGAATCAGAAAACTGAGATCAGGAAGAGATGGTGTGGAGCCGGTTGGCGCCGCACCTTTTTTTCTTTATATAAAGCAAAAACGCTCCGCGAGGATGCGCTAAGGCGCATTCTTTTCTATAACGTATACGAAGATTTTCAGTGACAAACCCTGCAGCTATAAATTCAGGTTATGCAACGAATTCCTATCAAATATGGATTTTCCGCAATATTTTCTTTCGATCTGGTTGAAAAAAAAAATTAAATGCGTTAGTATAAAAGGCAGCATACCCTTCGGCCGCGCAGATCGGAGGGGGAAGACAAGGAGAACTGAGATGGAAGGTAAGATTGTGACGATTCCGGGCGACGGGATCGGCCCTGAAATTGTACGGGAAGCGTGCAAGGTACTGGACCGGGTGGGAAGCGTGTACGGCCATACCTTTACCTATACGGAGATTCTGATGGGAGGATGCTCCATCGACGCGTATGGGGTTCCGCTGACTGAGGAAGCGCTCGCCACGGCAAAGGCGGCTGACGCCGTCCTGCTGGGTGCGGTAGGAGGAAACGTAGGCAATTCGAGATGGTATGATGTGGCGCCGCAGTTAAGACCTGAGGCGGGGCTGCTGGCGATTCGCAAAGGTCTTAATTTATTTGCGAATTTGCGTCCGGCGTATCTGTATCAGGAGCTTGCCGGGGCATGTCCGTTAAAGAGCGAGATCATCGGGGATGGATTTGACATGGTGATTGTGCGCGAGCTGACGGGGGGTCTGTACTTTGGAGAGCGCCATACGGAACAGGTGGATGGCGTGATGCAGGCGACAGATACTCTGGTTTATAGTGAGAATGAGATCCGCCGTATCGCGGTCAAGGCGTTTGACATCGCCATGAAGCGGTCGAAACGGGTTACCAGTGTGGACAAGGCGAATGTGCTGGATTCCTCCCGCCTGTGGAGAAAGGTCGTCGAGGACGTGGCGAAGGACTATCCCGAAGTGGAGCTTTCGCATATGCTGGTAGACAACTGTGCGATGCAGCTGGTCATGAATCCCGGCCAGTTTGATGTGATATTGACGGAGAATATGTTTGGCGATATTCTGTCGGATGAGGCAAGCATGATTACCGGTTCGATCGGCATGCTGTCCTCCGCGAGCCTGAACGAGACGAAGTTCGGCCTGTATGAGCCGAGCCATGGCTCAGCGCCGGATATTGCGGGGATGGATCTTGCGAATCCGATCGCGACGATTCTGTCGGCGGCGATGATGCTTCGCTATTCCTTCGATCTGGATGCGGAGGCGGACGCGATCGAGGCGGCGGTGCAGAAGGTGCTGACGGACGGATACCGCACGCCGGATATTATGGCGGAGGGATGCCAGAAGGTGGGAACCGTGGAGATGGGAGACCGGATCGCGGCGGAAATCAGGAAATCATGACAATCAGGAGGAGAGGAAGAGATGAGAAGTGATCATGCAAAATCCGGGATGCAGCAGGCGCCGGCGCGCTCTCTGTATCGTGCGCTTGGGCTGACTGACGAGGAGTTAGGGAAGCCGATTATCGGTATTGTCAGCTCATACAATGAGATCGTACCGGGACATATGAACCTGGATAAGATCGTGGATGCGGTAAAACAGGGCGTTGCACTTGCGGGCGGCGTTCCGATCGTGTTTCCAGCGATTGCGGTCTGCGACGGCATTGCCATGGGACATGTCGGCATGAAATATTCTCTGGTGACCAGAGACCTGATTGCCGATTCGACGGAGTGTATGGCGATCGCGCATCAGTTTGACGCCTTGGTGATGGTGCCGAACTGTGATAAGAATGTGCCGGGCCTTCTGATGGCGGCGGCGAGGATCAATATCCCGACCGTATTTGTCAGCGGCGGACCGATGCTGGCCGGTCATGTGAAGGGACAGAAGAGAAGCCTTTCGAGCATGTTTGAGGCGGTGGGCTCCTATGCGGCCGGTCTGATGACAGAGGATGACGTGAAGGAATTTGAATGTAAGGTCTGCCCGACCTGCGGTTCCTGTTCCGGTATGTATACGGCAAACAGCATGAACTGCCTGACAGAGGTTCTCGGCATGGGCTTACAGGGCAACGGCACCATCCCGGCAGTCTATTCGGAGCGCCTTGTCCTGGCAAAGCACGCGGGCATGGCCGTGATGGATATGCTTAAGAAAAATATCTGCCCGAGGGATATCATGACGGAGTCGGCATTCCGCAACGCGCTGACGATGGATATGGCTCTGGGCTGCAGCACAAACAGCATGCTTCACCTGCCAGCGATCGCGCATGAGGCCGGTGTGGAGCTGAACGTGGATATCGCAAATGAGATCAGCGCGAAGACCCCGAACCTGTGTCACCTGGCTCCGGCGGGTCCGACCTATATGGAGGATCTGAATGAAGCGGGCGGCATCTATGCGGTCATGAAGGAAATCAGCAGGCTGGGTCTTCTGGATCTGGACTGCATGACTGTGACCGGGAAGACCGTGGGCGAGAATATTGCGAACGCAGTGAACAAGGATACGAATGTGATCCGCACGATTGAGAATCCGTATTCGAAGACCGGCGGCATCGCGGTTCTGCGCGGAAACCTGGCTCCGGATTCCTGCGTGGTGAAGCGTTCTGCGGTTGTCCCGGAGATGCTGGCGCATGAAGGTCCGGCGAGGGTCTTCGACTGCGAGGAGGACGCGATCGCGGCGATCAAGGGCGGCAAGATTGTAGCGGGAGATGTGGTTGTGATCCGTTATGAGGGACCGAAGGGAGGTCCGGGCATGAGAGAGATGCTCAATCCCACCTCTGCGATCGTCGGCATGGGACTTGGCTCCAGCGTCGCCCTGATCACGGACGGACGTTTCTCCGGCGCTTCCCGCGGCGCTTCGATCGGGCATGTCTGCCCGGAGGCGGCGGCAGGCGGACCGATCGCTCTCGTGGAAGAGGGCGATATCATTTCCATTGATATCAATGCGAATGCGATCAATGTGAAGGTATCGGAGGAAGAGATGGCGAGACGTCGCGCGAACTGGACGCCGAAGAAGAAGGAAGTGAGCGGTTACCTGAAGCGCTACGCGAAGCTGGTAACCAGCGCGGACAAGGGCGCGGTTCTTGACGAGGACTGAGCAGAAACGATGAGATAAAAGGAGTTTTGTTATATGGCCGAGACCAGAATATTAAATGGCTCAGAGATCGTGATCGAATGTTTGAAGGAGCAGGGAGTAAAGACAGTATTCGGATATCCGGGCGGAGCGATCTTAAACATTTATGATGCGCTTTATAAGCATCAGGATGAGATTACGCATATCCTGACCTCGCACGAGCAGGGCGCGTCCCATGCGGCGGACGGCTATGCAAGGGCGACGGGAAAGGTGGGCGTGTGCTTTGCCACCTCAGGACCCGGCGCGACGAACCTGGTTACGGGAATCGCGACGGCGATGATGGATTCCATTCCGATTGTGGCGATTACCTGCAACGTGGGTGTCAGCCTGCTGGGAAGAGACAGCTTCCAGGAGGTCGATATCACCGGCATCACCATGCCGATCACCAAGTATAATTTTATCGTAAAAGATGTTTCCAGGCTGGCGTCCGTGATCCGGAAGGCCTTTCGCATCGCCCAGACCGGACGTCCGGGCCCGGTGCTGATCGATATCACGAAGGACGTCACGGCAGCGGAATATATGTATACGCCGGAGGAGCCTGAGCCGATCGTGCGTCAGACGGATACCATCCGTGAGGAGGATCTGGAAACGGCGATCGAGATGATCCATAAGTCCAGGAAGCCGTTCATCTTTGTCGGAGGAGGCGCGGTGGCCGCGGATGCTGCGGATGAGCTTCGGACTCTGGCGCACCGCATTCAGGCGCCGGTGGCGGATTCTCTGATGGGCAAGGGCGCGTTTGACGGGACGGACGAGCTTTACACCGGCATGCTGGGCATGCATGGAACCAAGACGGCGAATTTCGGCGTGTCGGAATGTGATCTGCTCATTGTAGCGGGAGCCCGTTTCAGCGACCGTGTGACCGGGAATATTGCGAAGTTTGCGTCAGGGGCGAAGATCCTGCAGATTGATGTGGACGCGGCGGAGATCAATAAGAATGTCCGGACGCACGCAAGCATTGTCGGAGATTTGAAGACCGTGCTGCGCAGGCTGAACGCGCGTCTGGATCCGATCAACCATGACGAGTGGATCGCGCATGTGGAACGGATGAAGGATATGTATCCGCTGCGCTATGACAAGAGCGTGCTGACCGGGCCGTATGTGGTAGAGGTGATCAATGAGCTGACGCAGGGCAACGCCATCATCTGCACGGAGGTTGGCCAGCATCAGATGTGGGCGGCGCAGTATTATAAATACCGCAGGCCGAGGACGCTGCTTACGTCCGGCGGACTGGGAACCATGGGCTACGGCCTGGGAGCCGCGATGGGAGCGAAGATGGCCTGCGGCGACGAGGGACATCCGGACACGCCGGTCTTTAACATCGCCGGTGACGGCTGCTTCCGCATGAACATGAATGAGATTGCGACGGCTGTCCGCTACAATATTCCGGTGATTGAGGTCGTGATCAACAATCATGTGCTCGGCATGGTTCGCCAGTGGCAGACCCTGTACTATGGAAAACGGTACGCGGCTACCGTGCTGGATGACGCAACAGATTTCTGCAAGGTGGCCGAGGGCATGGGCGCGAAGGCCTATCGGGTGTCCGGCAAGGAGGATTTAAGACGGGTCCTGGAGGAAGCCATGAAGCTTCAGGCTCCGGTTGTCATCGACTGCCAGATCAACTGTGACGATAAGGTTTTCCCGATGGTATCGCCGGGCGCGCCGATCCAGGACGCGTTTGACGATCTGGACCTGAAAATCAATTAAGGAAACGTCCGCATGCTGCGCGGCAGCAAATCCCCATGCGGACATCAGGTATTCGATATACACAATACAGGAGGTAGGAAGAGATGGGAAGAGTATATAACTTTTCGGCAGGTCCCGCGGTATTGCCGGAGGAGGTGCTGAAGGAAGCCGCAGCGGAGATGCTGGACTATGAGGGAACCGGCATGTCCGTGATGGAGATGAGCCATCGCTCCAAGGCATTTGAAAAAATCATAAACGACGCGGAACAGGATATCCGTGATCTGATGAATATTCCGGATCATTATAAGGTCCTGTTTTTGCAGGGCGGCGCGCATCTGCAGTTTTCCGCGATTCCGCAGAACCTGATGAAAAACGGCGTTGCCGATTATATCATCACGGGACAGTGGTCGAAGAAGGCGTTCAAGGAAGCGCAGAAGTACGGGAAGGCCGTCGCGGTCGCGTCCAGCGAGGATAAGACCTTCAGTTATATCCCGGACTGCTCGGATCTGCCGATCGATGAAGACGCGGATTATGTATACATCTGCGAGAATAATACGATTTACGGGACGAAGTATAAGACTCTGCCGAACACGAAGGGCAAGACCCTGGTGTCGGACGTCTCCTCCTGCTTCCTCTCAGAGCCGATCGACGTGACAAAGTACGGCCTGATTTACGGCGGCGTGCAGAAGAATATCGGACCGGCCGGCGTGGTCATCGTGATCATCCGCGAAGATCTGATCACAGAGGACGTCCTTCCGGGGACGCCGACCATGTGCCAGTACAAAATTCACGCGGACGCGAAATCCCTGTACAATACGCCTCCCTGCTATGGCATCTATATCTGCGGCAAAGTATTTAAGTGGCTGAAGAAGCAGGGCGGTCTTCAGACAATGAAGGAGATCAATGAGAAGAAGGCGAAGATTCTCTATGATTTCCTGGATGAGAGTAAGCTGTTCCATGGTACGGTCGTGAAAGAGGACCGCTCTCTGATGAACGTCCCGTTTGTGACCGGGGACGCCGATCTGGACGCGCAGTTTATCAAGGAGGCGACGGCGGCCGGTTTTGTGAACCTGAAGGGACACCGGACCGTGGGCGGCATGAGGGCCAGCATCTACAATGCGATGCCGATAGAAGGCGTTCAGAAGCTGGTTGACTTTATGAGAGCATTTGAGGAGGCGCACCAGGCATGAAAAACATTTACTGCTTCAATGCGATTTCCCATTACGGGACGGATATGCTGAATGACGATTATATGCTGACAGACGACGTGAACCAGGCGGATGGAATTCTGGTTCGCAGCGCCTCCCTTCACGAGCTGGAATTCCCGGCGTCCTTAAAGGCGATCGCCCGGGCGGGAGCCGGGGTAAACAACATCCCGCTTGAGAAATGTGCCGAGGCCGGTATCGTAGTCTTCAATACCCCCGGTGCCAACGCCAATGCGGTAAAAGAGCTGGTTCTTGCCGGACTCCTTTTGTCGGCGCGCGATGTGGTCGGCGGTATCGACTGGGTGCGGGAAAACCGGGAGGATAAGGAGATCGCGAAAGCGGCGGAAAAGGCAAAGAAGGCTTTTTCCGGACATGAGATCCAGGGAAAGAAGCTGGGCGTGATCGGCTTGGGCGCGATCGGCGTCCTGGTGGCCAATACGGCGGCCAGCCTCGGCATGACGGTATACGGCTATGATCCGTTTATCTCCATCCGCAACGCATGGATGCTGAGCGGCGACGTGAGACATACGGCCAATGTGGATACGATCTACGGGGAATGCGATTACATCACGATTCATGTTCCGGCGATGGATTCCACGAAGGGCATGCTGAACCGGGAAGCCTTTGCGAAGATGAAGGACGGGACGGTTGTCCTGAACTTTGCGCGCGACGTGCTGGTGAATGACGATGACATGATCGAGGCGCTGGCTTCCGGTCGGGTGCGCCGTTATGTGACGGATTTCCCGAATGCGAAGTCCGCCGGGATGAAGGGCGCGATCGTGATTCCGCATCTGGGCGCTTCTACGGAGGAGTCCGAGGACAACTGTGCGAAGATGGCGGTTGCGGAGATCATGGATTATCTGGAGAACGGAAACATCCGCAATTCGGTCAATTATCCGGCATGTGACATGGGAAAGAAAAAGTCTGCGTGCCGCATGGCGGTGATGCATCTGAATATTCCGAATATGATCGGCCAGGTCACCGGCGCGCTGGCGGCGAGCGGGATCAATATTTCGGATATGACAAACAAGAGCCGGGACAAGTATGCGTATACGCTTCTCGACCTGGACAGGACGCCGGATGAGGCAATCGTACAGAAGCTTGACAGCGTGGAAGGCGTACTGAGAGTGAGGCTAATCTAAAGATGGCAGAGGTAAGACCATTCCGTTGTATCAGACCAAATAAGGAAGCGGCGTCCACGGTGGCGGCGCTTCCTTATGATGTTTATGACCGGGAGGAAGCGAGAGCAGAGGTAGAGAAAAATCCCGGCTCCTTTCTGGCGATTGACCGGGCAGAGACACAGTTTGAGCCGGGGACAGATCCTTATGCGCCAAAGGTCTATGAGAAGGCCAGGGAGATGCTCTGCGACTGGCTGGAAAAGGGAATCCTTCTTGAGGATCCGGACGACTGCTATTATATTTATGAGCTGACGATGGACGGGCGGGCACAGACCGGGATCGTGGCATGCACGTCGGTGGACGACTATCTGAGGGGCACGGTGGCGCGGCATGAGAATACGGTGGAGGCAAAGGAGCAGGACCGGATTCGGCATGTGGATGTGACGAATGCGCAGACCGGCCCGATCTTCCTGGCCTATCGGTCGGTGCGTAAGCTGAATGACCTGGTAGAGGAAGAAAAGCAGTCGGAGCCGCTCTATGATTTTGTGGCGGACGACGGGATCCGGCACAGAGCGTGGAGGGTTGGAGACAGAGAAAGCATAGAGACGATCCACAGCTGCTTTGCGGCGATCCCGAAACTGTATATCGCGGACGGACATCATCGGGCGGCTTCGGCGGTTAAGGTGGCGCTGAAGCGCCGCCGGGAGCATCCGGGTTATACCGGAGAGGAGCCGTTTAATTATTTCCTGTCGGTTCTTTTCCCGGACGATCAGCTGATGATCATGCCCTATAACCGTGTGGTGAAGGATCTGAACGGCTATCAGGTCCGCGAATTTCTGAATCTGGTGAAGCAGCGCTTTCAGGTCGTTCGCTATGGAAGACAGGTGTATGTGCCGACTGCGCGTCACAGGATCGGAATGTACCTGGCCGGAATCTGGTATGAGCTGACTGTCCGTCCGGCGTATGAGTCCATTGATCCGGTGCGGGAGCTGGATGTGTCGATTTTGCAGGATATTCTCCTGGAGCCGGTTCTGGGGATCTCCAATCCACGCGCAGATGCGCGGATTCAGTTTGTCGGAGGGATTCGGGGCGCGAAGGAGCTGGAGCGGCTGGTAGACGGCGGTGAAATCCTTGGCTCCGGAAGCTGGGGCGGACACATCTACGGGCGTCAGCCCGCGGTGGCGTTTCTCATGTATCCGACCTCGATTCGGGAGCTGTTCGCCGTGGCGGACGCGGGGCTTCTCATGCCGCCGAAATCGACCTGGTTTGAGCCGAAGCTGCGAAGCGGCCTCTTTATCCACCGGCTGACATAGGCGTGTGCCGTCGGGGTGCTTACGCCGTCGGGCGTCCGGAGAATGTGCCGGTGACGCGTTTTTTGGCGGCGCGGCAGACGTTCATGCCTCCAGCAGCTTCTTTACGTTCAGGAGTCCCCATCCCTGCCGGTTGTGCGGGAGGGCGAGGTCTGTGGACGTCTCGCGCAGACGAAGCTTGACGTCGCGGTTGGTCAGGGAAGGGAATTTTTCCAGCAGCAGAGCGATTGATCCGGCGACGAGAGGAGTGGCCATGCTGGTGCCGCTTCTGGCGATGTAGGCGTGAGGCCGCGGCGCGCAGCTTGTGACAGAGGCGCCGGGGGCGATCAGGTCGGGCTTGCAGACACAGGCCGCGGTGGGACCGCGGCCGGAGTAGTCGATTAAGCGGTTCCCCATGACGAAAACCTCCCGGTCATCGTCGGAGCAGCCGACGGTGATGACCTTGCGACTGATGCCGGGCGTCGTGACGCTGCCGTCCTTCGGCCCCATATTCCCGGCGGCGACCACGACGATGAGTCCGTCGTCCCATGCGGCGTCGACGCCGCGCACCAGGGCAGAATTTTCGCTCATATTGCGGCGGGTGAGGGAGCCGACGGAGATATTGACGATGCGGATGTTATATTCCCGGCGGCGCCTGCGCACCCAGAGAAGACCTGTGAGGACGTCGGAGGTATAGCCGTTGCCTCTTGCGTCCAGCACCTTGACGGGGATTAGCTGACAGCCGGGGGCGATTCCGGCATAGAGGCCATGGGAGGAAGCGCCGTTTCCGGCGATGATTCCGCAGACATGAGTTCCGTGGCCGTTGTCGTCATATGCCGCGGGATGCCGCTGCAGGACGTCGCAGAATGCCGTGAGCTGGTTCTGGATGTCTTCATGGGGAAAGCAGCCGGTGTCCAGGACAGCCACGCCGACTCCCTGTCCGGTCAGCCCTTCGGTCTCCCCGACCTGGATGATGT
>JAJQCO010000068.1:0-5498 GCA_021202655.1 Clostridiales bacterium
TTCTGCGCTCTCACTCACCGCATCCACCTCAGCCGAAGCTTCTTCCTGTGCCGCTCCGCCTTCCCTCGCCTCCTCTCCCTGCGCCAGCTCATTTACGGAAACCACATCCCGGGGAAAGACAAAGGCGTCCAGAAGAGTAAATGCAGCATAAACCGTCAGAATCACGCCAAATATGACCGGCCAGCGGTTTTTCCTGTTTTCCCTGTCCCCGTTCATCAAAGCTCCTCCTTTCGGAATACCCAGTCCTTCTGAATCATAAAACTCACAAAAAACAAAATACTGTCTATGATAATCTTCGCCACAACCGGCCATAAAAGCAGGGAAAGAAGCGATACCATTCCGGCGCTTATTCCCATCTGCGCGACAAAGAGACATCCATAGCGCGCCGCCTCCCTTCCGATTCTCTTCTGGCTGCGAAACGTCCAGAACCGGGCCAGCAGATAATTGACCATTCCCGAACAGATTCTTGCAAGAACCGTAGCCAGGAAAATTTTCTGGATATGTGGAAACGGAAGCAGAAGCACAAAGGGATAAAACAGAGCATAATCCACAACCGCCCCCGCCAGCGAAGCGGCGATATGGCGCAGCAGTCTTCCATAAACTCGGGCGGAGTCTGCCACCGGGCGAAAATGGGAACCGCGGTTGCCGTCCTGATATACGGTCTGAATGGATACCGGATAAAACGGAACCGCCCCGGCGGCATCCATCAGGAAATTCATTTCATATTCATATTTCTCGCCTTCCTCGGCAAGCGCCAGCTTCTCCAGACAGGACGGGATCCCCCGAAGGCCCGTCTGCGTATCCTCGCACGCAATCCGATTCGTCAGCCGGAAAAAAAACGAGGTAATCCGGTTTCCGAATCGGCTCTTCCACGGCACATGGGCGCCCTTAAAATTTCTCGTCCCAAGCACGAGCATCCCCGGATGTGCTTTCAGCGCCTGCGCCACCGCCAGGATATCCTCCGGAAGGTGCTGTCCGTCTGCGTCTGCCGTGATATATCTGTTTCCTTCGCCGAAATGCTCCACTGCCGTCCGAAAGCCAGTCTTTAACGCAGCTCCCTTGCCAAGATTTTTTTCATGGCGCGCCACCATGCAGCCGCAGCGCGAGGCCTCGCCAAAAACCGGTCGGCTCACTTCCCTACTGCCGTCGTCCACCACAATGATATTTGAAAATCCAAGCGCCCGCAATTCATGCAGCAGAACCGTCAGCTTTTCATCGGGATTCAAAGCCGGGATAACGATAATCGTCTGATCCATACATGGCATCCCCTTTCCGTCGGACTGGCTTCCTCGCTGCCGGATACCCCGGTCCCGTCCAAATCTGCCAGTCGGCTATGATGCCTTATCTTATGACAGAGATGTCATTTTTCTGTGACGGAAATACGAATTTTTGCAGAAAAGGACGCCACCGGGCCGGGTATCTCTCCCTGTCCGATGGCGTCCCTATTCAGAGCTTCCATGCATTTACGCGTTCTCTCGTGCTCAGGCGATCGCAGTCACCGTAAAGTCCTTCTCCTCGACGGTCTTTTTCAGCACATCGTCGGCGATCTCCCCGCTTAAGGTAATGACGGCGGTTCCCTTCTCGTGGCTGACCTCCGCCGCGTCCACCTGCGGCAGCGCCTCAAGCGCCTTCTTTACGGTGGCCTCACAGTGTCCGCACATCATCCCTTCAATCTGAATTGTCTTTGTCATCTGACCTTCCTCCTTGTCTTCTTTCTTGTTTTCCTTATCTGAACCGGCGGCGACCAGAGGACGGATCTTCCGGTCGCGGCTGGAATCATACATCTGAAACAGGTTCAGCCGCAGAGCGTTGCTGACCACACAGAAGCTGGACAGGCTCATGGCCGCCGCCCCGAACATCGGGTTCAGCTTCAGGCCAAAGAGCGGATACCAGACTCCGGCGGCTAACGGGATACCGATCACATTGTAGAAAAACGCCCAGAACAGGTTTTCGTGAATGTTCCTGAGTGTGGCGCGGCTCAGACGGATCGCAGCCGGTACGTCGCTTAAGCGGCTTTTCATGAGCACCACATCAGCCGCGTCGATCGCGATGTCCGTCCCGGCTCCGATCGCGATGCCCATATCCGCACGGGTCAGCGCGGGCGCGTCGTTGATTCCGTCGCCGACCATGGCCACCCTGCCCTTTTTCTTCAGATTGCGGATCACCTGCTCCTTGCCGTCCGGCAGGACGCCAGCGATCACCTCATCCACACCGGCCTGCGCGCCGATCGCCCTCGCCGTGTATTCATTATCCCCGGTGAGCATGACCACATGGATTCCCATGTTCTGCAGCTCCTTCACCGCCTGCGGGCTGTCTTCCCGGATCACGTCGGCCACCGCGATGACGCCGATAAGCTTCCCGCCCCAGGCAAAGAATAACGGTGTCTTTCCGGCCTGAGCCAGGCGTTCGGCTTCCCTGCTGATGCGCTCGCAAACCTCCGCCTGCGTGCGGATGAAGTTTAAGTTCCCTCCGGCAAGCGTTTTTCCGTCAAGAGAAGCCAGAAGACCGTTTCCCGGCAGCGCCTGAAAATCAAGAACCTCCGGGCTCTCTGACCCATTTTCCTCCGCCCGTCGCAGGATTGCCTTCGCCAGCGGGTGCTCGCTCTTTTTCTCCAGCGCGCAGGCCAGAACAAGAAGAGAGTTCTCCTCATATCCATCCGCCGGAATGATATCGGTCACCTGCGGTTCTCCGCTGGTGATGGTGCCGGTCTTATCGAGAGCGACGATCTGCATCTTGCCGGTCTCCTCCAGCGATACGGCGGTCTTAAACATAATGCCGTGTTTCGCGCCCATACCGTTTCCGACCATAATGGCGACCGGCGTTGCCAGCCCCAGCGCGCAGGGACAGCTGATCACCAGCACAGAGATTCCTCTGGCTAACGCGAAGCCAAAGCTCTGTCCGCAAAGCAGCCAGACGATGGTCGTCACGACGGCAATGCCGATGACGGTCGGGACAAATACGCCCGATACCCGGTCTGCCACCTTCGCGATCGGCGCCTTCGTCGCCGCCGCGTCGCTGACCATCCGGATGATCTGTGAGAGCGTGGTATCCTCCCCGACCCGCGTCGCCCGACAGCGGATAAAGCCGGACTGATTCACCGTCGCCGCAGAGACCTTGTCGCCCTCCGCCTTGTCAACCGGGATGCTCTCTCCGGTCAGGGCGGATTCATTGACCGCGCTGCTTCCCTCAATCACAATCCCGTCCACCGGAATGTGCTCGCCGGGGCGCACCACAAAGATATCTTCCTTCTGCACCTGGTCGATGGAGACGGTTTCCTCCGCTCCGTCCCGCACCACGGTCGCCGTCTTTGGCGCAAGCTTCATCAGGCTCTTGAGCGCGTCCGTCGTCCGGCCCTTCGAGCGGGCTTCCAGCATCTTTCCGACGGTGATCAGCGTAAGAATCATCGCCGCCGACTCAAAGTAAAACTCATGCATATAGGACATGACCGCGTCCATATCCATCCTGACCTGCGCGTCCGTCATCGCAAACAGCGCATAGGAGCTGTAGAGGAAGGACGCCGCCGACCCCATCGCCACCAGCGTATCCATATTCGGCGCGCGATGCAGGAGGCTGCGAAAACCGTTGATGAAAAATTTCTGATTGATGACCATGACGATCACAGTCAGATACAACTGCGCCAGCCCCATCGCCACGTGATTGCCCTCGAAAAACGCCGGCAGCGGCCAGCCCCACATCGTATGTCCCATGGAAATATACATCAGGACAATCAGAAATCCAAGCGACCAGAGCAGCCTTCGCTTGAGAACCGGCGTATCCCGATCCTTTAAGGCGTCCTCGGCTTCTGCCATGGCGCCGTGACTCTGATCTTTTGTGGCTCCCTTCTTTGCCGCTCCGTACCCGGCGTTCTGCACGGCGGCGATGATATCCTGCGCCGTCGCCGATCCCTCGACTCCCATGGAGTTCGTCAGCAGACTGACCGAGCAGGAGGTCACACCCGGCACCTTTGAGACCGCCTTCTCCACGCGCGCGCTGCATGCGGCGCAGCTCATCCCGGTCACGGTATATTGTTCCATCCCAGTCTCCCTTCCTCTCCTGCCGCTTCCCGGCAGGAAATCTGACACATTATCATGGCTGTTCGGATTATTATGCCCATATTCCGCGCAAATCCCGTCACTTCATCAGCTTCTGAAGCACACGGACCAGCTCGTCGATGGTTTCTTCCTTCCCGTCGCGGATATCCTGCGCCACGCAGGTGCGGATGTGGTTCGCGAGCAACACCTTGTTGAAGCTGTTTAACGCCGCGTTTGCCGCCGCTACCTGAACCAGAATCTCCGGGCAGTAGCAATCTCGCTCCACCATCCCCCGGATCCCCCGGATCTGTCCCTCGATCCGGTTCAGACGATGAATCAGATCCTTCACTTCCTTTTCCGGACGTTCCTTTGTCTTATGGCAGCAGCATTCTGATGTTTCTTTCTTTTCTTCCATATCTGTCACCCTGCTTGTATGATACCCGGCATGGGTATATGCCATGCTGGATCTAATATACCCCTTGCGGGTATGTTTGTCAAGCCCCTGTTTCCGCCAGATCAAACAGCGACAGCTGATTAGTCTCCGGCAGATCGCCCAGAAGCCCCAGATCTCCCATAAGGTCGCAGAGCGTCTTGCCGATTTTCGAGCGGTTTCTGAAATCCTCTCTGGACAGAAACTCTCCCTCCTCCGCCGCCTCGACGACGCCCTCCGCCGCCTTCTCCCCCAGCCCGTCGATGCTGGAAAGGGACGGCATCAGCTTCCCGTCGATGATCTGAAAGCGGTCCGCCTTTGCCCGGTAAATATCAATCGGGGTAAAATCATATCCCCGCGCAAACATCTCCTGCACGATGCGCATATCGCGCAGCGTATCCTGCTCCTTTTTGGTGAGGGAATCGCTGCGGCTGCGGTAATCCGCAAGGTGATGCTCCAGCCGGTCATGCCCCTGGCACATCAGCTCATAGGAAAAACCGCTCGCGCGAATGCTGAAATAGGCCGCGTAATACTCCAGCGGATAAAACACCTTACAGTAGGCCACACGCCAGGCCATCATGACATAGGCCGCCGCGTGCGCCTTCGGAAACATGTATTTGATCTTCAAACACGAATCAATATACCATTGCGGCACATCGTGTGCCTTCATCTCCTCGATCCACTCCGGCTTCAGACCCTTTCCCTTACGAACCGATTCCATAATGGTAAAGGCCAGGCCCTGCTCCAGCCCCTTCTGAATCAGATATACCATGATATCGTCACGACAGCAGATCGCCGTCTGAATCTTCGCCTGCCCGCTTAAGATCAGATCCTTCGCGTTGCCCAGCCACACATCGGTGCCGTGAGCCAGTCCCGCGATGCGGACCAGGTCAGAGAAATACTTCGGCTTTGCATCCAGAAGCATCTGCATGGCAAAATCCGTGCCGAACTCCGGAATTCCCAGCGCGCCCAGCTTGCATCCGCCGATATCGTCCGGCGTAATGCCCAGAGCCGAGGTATTCTGGAAGAGCGACATG
>JAJQCO010000068.1:5508-5743 GCA_021202655.1 Clostridiales bacterium
TCAGGTCCTGCAGCATGCGGAGCATCGGCGGATCATCGTGGCCGAGAATATCGAGCTTCAGCAGGGGGTGATCAATCGAGTGATACTCGAAATGCGTCGTCACGGGCTTCGTCGTCATGTCGTTTGCCGGATGCTGCACCGGGGTAAAGGGATAAATCTCCTCTCCGATCGGCAGCACAACGATTCCGCCCGGGTGCTGTCCGGTCGTACGCCGGACTCCCACGCAGCCCTGGAC
>JAJQCO010000150.1 GCA_021202655.1 Clostridiales bacterium
GCTGCGGAAAGGGGAATGGAGATGGCCTCGGTTTATTGGCTGATTGCGTTTGTCGTACTTGTAGGGATCGAGATCGCCACGCTGGCGCTGACGACCATATGGTTTGCGGCCGGCGCGTTTATCGCGTTCCTTTTATCACTGTTCGGACTGAGAGTAGAGGTGCAGCTTGTCGCGTTTGTGCTGGTTTCATTCGCCATGCTGTTTCTGACGAGGCCGATGTCGATTCGCTATATCAACAGCAATACCGTCAGGACGAACGCGGACAGCCTGATCGGGAAGGAGGCCCGCGTCACGGTCGAGGTGAACAATGAGCTCGGAACCGGGACGGCGGTTGTGAACGGTCAGGAATGGACGGCCAGAAGCGAGGAGAGCGGAGTATCCTATCCCGTCGGTGCGACGGTGAAGATCCGGTCGATCCGGGGAGTGAAGCTGATTGTTGAGGCGGCTTCCCCGACGCCGCAGGCGCGGGAATAGTTTGTGAGGAGGTTTGAATATATGGCTGGTTTTATTGTTTTGATCATTCTGCTGGTTTTTGTGATCTGGATTCTGTCTTCGTGTATCCGGATCGTTCCGCAGGCGCAGGCGCTGGTGATCGAACGGCTGGGCGCCTACACGGGCACGTGTTCCGTGGGAGTGCATTTTCTGATCCCCTTTGTGGACCGGGTGGCGAAGCGTGTGACGTTAAAGGAGCAGGTAGTGGATTTCGCTCCGCAGCCGGTGATTACGAAGGATAATGTCACCATGCGGATTGACACCGTCGTTTTCTTTCAGATCACGGATCCGAAGCTCTATGCTTACGGCGTAGAGAATCCGATCATGGCGATCGAGAATCTGTCGGCGACGACGCTGAGAAATGTCATCGGAGATCTGGAGCTCGATGAGACGCTGACCTCCCGTGAGACGATCAATACAAAGATGCGTGCGTCCCTGGATATCGCGACGGATCCCTGGGGAATCAAGGTAAACCGTGTGGAGCTTAAGAACATCATTCTTCCGGCGTCCATCCAGGATGCGATGGAGAAGCAGATGAAGGCTGACCGAGAGAAGCGCGAGGCGATTCTGCGTGCGGAAGGCGAGAAGCAGGCGACAATCCTGGTGGCGGAGGGCAAGAAGCAGTCCGCGATCCTCGATGCCGAGTCTGAGAAGCAGGCGGCGATCCTGCGGGCGGAAGCGGAGAAGGAGAGGCGAATCCGCGAGGCAGAGGGCGAAGCGGAGGCGATTATGACTGTCCAGAAGGCGAATGCCGACGGAATCCGCTTCCTGAAGGAAGCGGCCCCGGATGCCGCGGTGCTGCAGTTAAAGAGCCTTGAGGCCTTTGCGGCTGCGGCTGACGGCCAGGCGACGAAGATCATTATCCCGTCTGACATACAGTCTGTCGCCGGGCTGACGAAGTCAATCACGGAGATCATAAAAGAAGTCTGACCGGAGGAGTGAGTGCGCGGCCGGAAAGAGAGCGAGCAATCGCTCTCTTTCCGCTCTGTAAGCAGCTATGCTAAGCTTAGTCTGCGCCTTGCTGCTTGGATTCTTGGACTTTCATAGTAAAGCTTCCATCACAGACAGGGACAGTCTGTGAACGGTCGAAAAGTCATAGTAAAAACATACGGAGGACGAGAGAATGAACTTAAAAGGAAGGAATTTTCTGACACTGAGAGATTTTACTCCCGAGGAGATTCTGTATCTGCTGGATCTCGCGGCGGAACTAAAAGAAAAAAAGAAAAAGGGGATTCCGACGGAGTACTGGCGCGGCAAGAACATCGCCCTGATCTTTGAGAAGACGAGCACGAGAACCCGCTGCTCCTTCGAGGTGGCGGCTCACGACATGGGGATGGGGACAACCTATCTTGATCCGTCGGGAAGCCAGATCGGAAAGAAGGAGAGCATTGCGGACACGGCCCGGGTCCTGGGGCGTATTTTTGACGGGATCGAGTATCGCGGATACGGCCAGGAAATTGTGGAGGAGCTGGCGCAATATGCCGGAGTTCCGGTCTGGAACGGCCTGACGAATGAGTACCATCCGACGCAGGTGCTGGCGGACATGCTGACCGTGCGGGAGCAGTTTGGCCGTCTGGCCGGAGTGAAGCTTGTGTACATGGGAGACGCTCGCTATAACATGGGCAATTCTCTGATGATCGTCTGTGCGAAGCTTGGCCTGCATTTCGTGGCGTGCGCGCCGAAGAAATACTTCCCGGATGCGGAGCTTGTGGCCGCGTGCGAGGATTATGCGAAGACGTCCGGCGCTACGATCACCCTGACTGAGGATGTCATGGAAGGGACGAAGGGGGCGGACGTCATCTATACGGATGTGTGGGTGTCCATGGGCGAGCCGGATGCCGTCTGGGAGGAGCGGATTCGTGAGCTGACTCCTTACAAGGTGACTGCGGATGTGATGAAGAATGCCGGAGAGAAGGCGATCTTTCTTCACTGCCTGCCATCCTTCCACGACCAGAAGACGACGATCGGCCGGGAGATGGGCGAGCGTTTCGGCATTACGGATATGGAAGTAACCGACGAGGTGTTTGAGTCTCCGGCGTCGAAGGTGTTTGACGAGGCGGAGAATCGGATGCATACCATCAAGGCAGTGATGGCGGCGACGCTTACGGAGAGCGCCGGGGCGCGCGGACCGGAGACGGAGATCTGCCTGGGCGCTGCTGCCGGGCAGGAGAACGGCTGATGGCATTGAGAGAAAAAAAGAAAAATCCGCGCAACACGGCGGTGATGCTGGATCTGATCCATATTGTGGTGGGGATCCTGGTGGTGGCCTGCGTGGTGATGGCCTTTCTGTTCCCTGAGAAGAACCGCTTCCTTTTCCCGGTGGTATTCTGGCTGGCCGCGTTTTTAAACAGCGTCAATGCCTGGAACCGGCTGGCACATTCCAGCCGTGATAAGAAGAAAAAGGCGAGCGGCCTGGCATTTGGCCTGGTGGCGGTGGCGCTGCTTGTGACAGGGATACTCAGCGCAGTCAGTATGTGGAGGGTGACATGAAGACGGAGATATTAAGATGTCTCAGAGACACAGACGGATATGTGTCCGGTCAGGAGCTGTGTGACCGTCTGGGCGTGTCACGGACGGCTGTGTGGAAGGTGATCCGGCAGCTCCGGGAGGAAGGATATGAGATAGAGGCGGTGCGCAGCCGGGGATATCGCATGGCAGAGAGCCGGGACGTGTTATCGGAGTCGGAGATTCGCAGCGCTCTGCGCTCAAGGTGGGCGGGGCAGAATCTGATCTTTCTCGACCGGGTCGATTCGACCAACCGCGAGATCCGCCGCCTGGCGGATCAGGGAGCGCCAGAGGGGACTCTGGCGGTGGCCGAGATCCAGACTGCGGGGAAGGGACGGCGCGGCCGGACGTGGAACTCTCCGTGTGGAAGCGGAATCTGGATGAGCCTGCTTCTGCGGCCCAAATTCCTGCCGAAACATGCGTCTTTGCTGACGCTTCTGGCGGCTATGGCCGTGGGGAGAGGGATTCGTGAGACGACCGGACTTGACTGTAAGATCAAGTGGCCGAATGACCTTGTCCTTGGCGGGAAGAAGCTCTGCGGGATCCTGACGGAGATGGCGACAGAGGAGGATACCATCTGCTATTGCGTGGTCGGGATCGGGATCAATGTCAACACAGAGGAATTTCCGGAGGATATCCGCCAGACCGCGACCTCTCTGTATCTGGAGACAGGGGCGACGGTGCGCCGCGCGCCGGTGATCAATGCGGTTATGTGCGCCTGGGAGGAATATTATGAGAAATATCAGGAGACACTGGATATGAGTCTTCTGATCGATGAATATAGTGAGCATCTGATCAATCGGAACAGCCAGGTTCGCGTGCTGGCTCCCGGTCATGAATACAATGGCATTTCCCGTGGGATCAATGAAGCGGGAGAGCTTCTGGTTGAGACCGAGGACGGGCAGATCCATACCGTCCTGTCCGGCGAGGTGTCGGTGCGTGGAATCTATGGATATGTCTGAGAAAAGAGAAGCGTCGGCGGACCTTATGCTGCGCGACCCGGCAGAGATATCGTCGGATGACGGACGCCTTCTGGCGATGAACCGGCCGCTTCTTGCCTGGTATGCGGCAAACGCGCGCGTGCTTCCGTGGCGGGAGCATCCGGAGCCATATCGGGTATGGATCTCTGAGATCATGCTTCAACAGACCAGGGTGGAGGCGGTGAAGCCCTATTATGAGCGGTTCGTGGCGGAGCTTCCGAATCCGGTGGCGCTGGCGTTTGTGAGCGAGGATCGCCTGATGAAGCTGTGGGAGGGCCTTGGCTATTACAGTCGGGCCAGAAATTTAAAAAAGGCGGCACAGCAGATTGTGGAGCAGTACGGCGGAGAGATGCCGGCAGATTATGAGAAGCTTCTCGCGCTTCCGGGAATCGGGAGCTATACGGCGGGAGCCATCGCCTCCATTGCCTTTGCGATTCCGGTTCCGGCGGTCGACGGCAATGTGCTCCGGGTCATTTCCCGCGTCACGGCGAGCAGGGAGGACATTCTGAAGGCATCGACCAGGAAGCGGATCGAGCAGAGCCTTAAGGAGACGATGCCGCGGGAATGCCCGGGGCAGTTCAATCAGGGTCTGATGGAGATTGGCGCGATGGTCTGCCTTCCAAACGGCCGACCGAGATGTGAAGAGTGTCCATTTCATGAGATCTGTCTTGCCAGGAAACATGATCTGATTTCGGAAATTCCGGTGCGGACGGCAAAAAAACCGAGGCGGGTCGAGGAGTTGACCGTCTGCATTCTGGAATGCGGAGACCGGGTGGGAATTCGCAAAAGGGCTCCCCAGGGGCTTCTTGCCTCTCTCTATGAGCTCCCGAACGCCGAAGGAATCCTGGGGCAGGAAAAGCTGGCGGATGCCTTTGGCTTTGCGCCGCAGGAAGCGGTATCCATTGAGCCGCTGCCTCCTGCGAAGCATGTTTTTTCCCATGTGGAGTGGCACATGGCGGGATATCGAATCAGGCTGGAGAGCCGGATTCCGCCGGGGTATATTCAGGTGAAGAAGGATGAGCTCCGGAAGGATTATGCCCTTCCCGGAGCGTTTGGCGCATATGCAAAGCTGATCAGGTGAAAGAGCGGGAAGGAGGCGGCGGTTTATGGCGGGAAGAAAACGGATGCTTCTGATCATCAACCCGAAGTCCGGAAGAGGACAGATCCGCAGCAGATTGCTGGAGGCGCTGGATGTTTTCACGAAAAACGGATGGCGCGTGCAGGTATATGTGACGCAGCGGCCGCTTGACGCGCGGGATATGGCGGCAAAGGAGGGCGGCCACTGTGACCTGATTGTATGCTGCGGCGGAGACGGCACGTTAAATGAGACGGTTTCCGGCATGATGCAGCTTGAGAAGCGGCCGATGCTTGGCTATATCCCCTCCGGTTCCACGAATGATTTCGCATCAGGTCGCCGGCTGCCAAGGAATGTGCCGGATGCCGCGCACACGGCGGTCGCGGGAGTCGCGACTCCGGTTGATATCGGTTCCTTTCAGGACAGCCGGTATTTTGTCTACGTGGCGGGGTTTGGTATTTTTACAGAGATTTCCTATATGACGCCGCAGGAGAAGAAAAACCGCCTGGGGCGGCAGGCCTATCTGCTGGAGAGCCTGAAAAGTCTGACCTCGATCCGATCCTGTCGGATGCACGTGTCGTGGGAGGATGGGGAGCTGGACGGAGAATTTATCCTGGGGATGGTGACAAACTCAAAATATGTCGGCGGCTTTACAGGGCTGACAGGGACGGATGTGCAGCTC
>JAJQCO010000073.1:0-7059 GCA_021202655.1 Clostridiales bacterium
GTTCAATTTAAATGTATTGGATGGTTCCAAAGCGTTTGTTGTGTCTGGCGTGCTGTGTGGGATTTTTACACGGGAAAACCGCCTTTTCTGTGAGAATTCTTATGGGCAGGATGTTTTTTGTTGACCTTTTGCGGTTTTAATCTTATAATGAATTCGTGATGGGGTCTGGGCATGACCCGAAAATCCCCGCAGATTGAGAAATTGCGTAGCCCTGAGGAGCAGGAAGCAGGAGGAACAGTCATGTTTGTGTCGAATGACATCGGTATCGATTTAGGTACAGCGAGCATTTTGGTATATATTAAGGGAAAGGGCGTTGTGCTGAAGGAGCCGTCTGTGGTTGCGATCGATCGGGACAGCAATAAGATCATGGCGATCGGTGAGGAGGCGCGTCTGATGATCGGACGAACTCCGGGCAATATCATCGCGGTGAGGCCGCTGCGGCAGGGCGTGATTTCAGATTATACAGTGACCGAGAAGATGATGAAGTATTTCATTAACAAGGCGGTCGGCAGACGGACGCTTCGCAAGCCGCGGATTGCGGTCTGCATTCCGAGCGGCGCGACGGAGGTAGAGCGCAAGGCGGTCGAGGACGCGACATACCAGGCGGGAGCGCGCGAGGTGTCGATCATTGAAGAGCCGGTTGCGGCGGCGATCGGGGCAGGCATTGACATTTCCAAGGCGTGCGGCAACATGATCGTGGATATCGGCGGCGGCACGGCGGATATCGCGGTGATTTCCCTGGGCGGTACGGTGGTCAGCACGTCGATCAAGGTGGCGGGCGACGATTTTGACGAGTCGCTGGTTCGTTATATGAGAAAGAAGCACAACCTCCTCATCGGCGAGAGGACGGCGGAGGAGATTAAGATCAATATCGGCGCGGCTTATCGCAGGCCGGAGGTACTGACGATGGAGGTGCGTGGCCGGAATTTGGTGACCGGTCTTCCGAAGACGATTGTGGTGACGTCGGAGGAGACGCTGGACGCGTTGAAGGAGCCGGCGCTTCAGATTGTGGATGCGGTGCATAACGTGCTGGAGAGGACTCCGCCGGAGCTGGCGGCTGATATTTTTGACCGGGGCATCGTGATGACCGGCGGCGGATCGCTTTTGAGCGGCCTGGATCAGCTGATCGAGGAGAAGACCGGGATTACGACGGTGGTGGCGGAGGATCCGCTGACGGCGGTGGCGATCGGAACCGGGAAATTTATCGAGTTCCAGCACGGGGATAACAAACCGCAGGAATACTGATGTGAAAGGGAAAGAATCTGCTGCGGGCGGTTTCTTTCATATGTTATGGCAAAAGAAAATCTCGTGCCTTTTTAAGGCGCGGGATTTTTTCATACCAGAAGGAACGGATGAGCAAAAATGGCAACAGTAAACGGGTATGTGGAGAAAATCAAATACCGAAACGAGGAAAACGGATATTCGATCCTGTCGGTCTCGTCGGACGACGAGGAATATGTGCTGCTGGGGACATTTCCCTGTATCAGCGAGGGGGATTTCATCGAGGCGAGCGGTCGGACGGTGAACCATCCGCTTTATGGCGAGCAGATTCAGGTGGAGCATTATGAGCTGAAGGCGCCGGAGGACACGGCTTCGATGGAGCGTTATCTTGGCTCCGGGGCGATCCGGGGAATCGGGGCGGCGTTGGCCGGGCGGATCGTGCGGCGATTCAAGGCAGATACCTTTCGCATCATTGAGGAGGAACCGGAACGGCTGGCTGAGGTGAAGGGCATCAGCGAAAAGCTGGCGATGTCGATTGCAGAGCAGATGGAGGAGAAGAAGGAGATGCGGCAGGCGATGATGTTCCTGCAGGATTATGGCATTTCCATGAATCTCTCTCTGAAGATTTATCACCAGTACGGAGCGTCACTTTACGGGATCATGAAGGAGAATCCGTACCGCCTGGCGGATGATATCCAGGGGATCGGTTTTAAGATGGCGGATGAGATTGCGCAGAGGGCGGGGATCCTTACGGATTCGGATTTCCGGATCCGCAGCGGTCTGTTCTACACCCTGCTGCAGTCGACGGCGAGCGGCCATACCTGTCTGCCGGAGGAGGAGCTTCTGCGCCGGGCATCGGACCTGCTGCATGTGGAACCGGATATGATGGAGAAGCATCTGATGGATTTACAGATGGATAAGAAGATTGTCGTGAAAATCGGCGAGGAGCGAGATACAGGCGCGACGGAGACGGAGAACGCTTCCGCCGCTTTGCCGGAGACAGGGGATCCGGAAAAAGAGGATGAGCGGGAGGAACCGAAATTATCCCGTTATATCTATGCCGCGCAGTATTATTATATGGAGTTGAATGCCGCGAGGATCCTGCACGATCTGAATGTTCATGCTTCCAGGCCGGAGGAGGCGATCCGGGAGAAGCTTATGGAGATTTTTTCGCAGGAGCGGATTGAGCCGGATGAGATGCAGCTCAAGGCGGTGATGGAGGCGGTGAACAGTGGACTTCTGATTATCACGGGCGGACCCGGTACGGGAAAGACGACGACGATCAATGCGATCATCCGCTATTTTGAGCAGGAGGAGATGGAGATCCTGCTTGCCGCCCCCACCGGGCGGGCGGCCAAGCGGATGACGGAGGCGACCGGCTATGAGGCGCGCACGGTTCACCGGCTGCTGGAGCTTGTCGGCGTGCCGTCGGAGGACGGCGGCACAGAGGGGATGCATTTTGAGCGAAATGAGGAGAATCCGCTTGAGGCGGACGCAATTATCATCGACGAGGTATCCATGGTGGATATTTCCCTGATGTACGCGCTTTTGCGGGCGGTGAATCCGGGCACGAGGCTGATTCTGGTGGGGGATGTGAACCAGCTTCCGAGTGTTGGACCGGGCAATGTTCTGCGCGATATGATCGATTCCGGATGCTTCCGGGTGGTGCGCCTGACGCGGATTTTCCGGCAGGCGGCCGAGAGCGATATCATTCTCAACGCCCACCGGATCCATGACGGGGAGCGCATTCCGCTGGGAAATCGGAGCCGGGATTTCCTTTTTATCCGGCAGGAGCAGCCGGATGAAGTCATCCAGACGATGATTACCCTGGTGAGGCAGAAGCTGCCCGGATATGTTCACGCGGATATCTCAGAGATTCAGATTATGACGCCGATGCGCAAGGGCGTGTTGGGGGTGGAGCGCCTGAATGCGATCCTTCAGGAGAAGCTGAATCCGAAGACGCCGGACAAGGCGGAGAAGGAAGCGGGCGGCGTGATCTACCGGGTCGGCGATAAGGTCATGCAGATCCGGAACAATTACCAGATCGCCTGGGAAATCAGAAATTCGTATGGCATTCCGCAGGAGAGCGGCACGGGGGTATTTAACGGGGATATCGGGCGAATTCTGGAGATCAATCGTTTCGCGGAGACGCTGACGGTGGCGTTTGACGAGGGAAAGCTTGTGGAGTACAGCTTTAAGCAGCTGGAGGAGCTGGAGCTGGCTTATGCGATTACGATTCACAAATCACACGGGAGCGAGTATCCGGCGGTAGTGATTCCAATCTATCCCGGTCCGACGATGCTGATGACGCGGAACCTGATCTATACCGCGGTGACGCGAGCGCGGTCCTGTGTCTGCCTGGTGGGGCTTCCGGAGGTCTTCCAGGCCATGGTGGATAATGAGACGGAACAGCGCCGGTATACCGGTTTAAAGCAGCGCATCCGTGAGGTGATGTAGACGAGGTGAGGAGATATGGCCGGTCTGAACGTGATACCAATGAGAAGGATGGCGGTGAATCTTCTTTTTCCGCGCCGTTGCCCGGTATGCGGGGAGATTGTGACGCCGGAGCGAAATCTGATCTGCCCGGACTGCGTAAAAAAGCTTTCGCCGGTGAGGGAGCCGACGTGCAGGCGGTGCGGCAAGGAGGTATACGGCGACTCGGAAGAGTACTGCGTGGATTGCCTGCGTCATAAAAGATCCTTTGAGTCTGGCGCGGCTTTGTTAAATTATAATGAAGCGGCGAAAAAATCTCTGGCCGCCGTGAAATACAAAAACCGGAGGGAATATCTGGATTTTTATGCGGCGGCGATGGATATGCGTTTTCGGAAGCAGGCAATGTCCTGGCGGGCGCAGGCGCTGATCCCGGTTCCGGTTCACCCGTCCCGGCGCAGACAGAGAGGCTACAACCAGGCGGAGGAGCTTGCCGGACGTTTGTCAAAGCGCTGGGGGATTCCGATGGACGGTCAGTTCCTGGTGCGCAGCAGGCGCACGGCGCCTCAGCGATCCTTAAATCCATCGGAGCGGCTTCTGAATTTGCAGTCGGCTTTTGCGCTTCATCCGTCCGTGGCGGAGAGAGAGCCGCCGGAGCGGGTCATCCTGATCGATGATATCTATACGACGGGAAGTACGGTCGAGGCATGTGCCAGGGTAATGAAACGTGCGGGGGTAAAGGAGGTTCATTTTCTGGCGGTCTGCATCGGCGAGGGCCGACAGTAGGAGGGCTGTCTGCGGCCGGATAGTGAGGTAGAAAGGAGTAAAATACGAATGGAAAAAGAAGCATTGTGGCAGTATCTGGCGGAGCATCAGGGGCAGGAGTTTAAGACGGCAAAGCAGCTTCCTTTCACGTATCAGATTCGGGGCGGGGAGATGTTCGTCGACCGAAGATCAAAATCCATCACCCGGTCGACGGTCGAGCAGGCGTACCAGAGAATTTTGGAGGATGAGGGGCATGTCATACGGGGACCGAAGACGTTAAACTGCTTCGGCGCTCCGTACATATGGGCGGTGTTTGTGTCGCTGGGGCTGGCGATACCGCCATCGTAGCGGTGAAACCGTTTGCCTTTTAAAGGTGTGTGTGTTATAGTTTAATTGTGATGTTATATTTATGAGAAATGATGAGAAACGTGGAAGGATACTCATTATGAAAAGAACGACACTGGTGATTATGGCGGCCGGGATCGGCAGCCGGTTTGGCGGCGGGATCAAGCAGCTGGCTCCGGTGGGGCCGGGCGGTGAGATTATAATGGATTATTCGATCCATGACGCGCTGGCTGCGGGATTTGACCGGATTGTCTTTGTAATCCGGAGGAGCCTGGAGAAGGATTTTAAGGAGGTCATCGGGAAGCGAATCGAGAAGATCGCCCCGGTGGATTATGTCTATCAGGAGGTGGACGCGCTTCCGGTCGGCTATACGGCGCCGGCTGAAAGGACGAAGCCCTGGGGAACTGGCCATGCGGTGCTGATGGTAAAGGACGTGGTGAGGGAGCCGTTTCTGGTGATCAATGCGGACGATTATTATGGCAGGGAGGCTTTCCGGAGGATTCACGATTATATGGTGAGCGGGATGGATGCGGATTCGGATGTCTATGATATGTGTATGGGCGGATTCATTCTGGAGAATACCCTCAGTGAGAACGGGAGCGTTTCGCGGGGAGTCTGCCGGGTATCGGCGGACGGAGAGCTGGAGGATGTGACGGAGACCTACGGGATTGAGAGAAAAGGCGGCGTCCTTGTGGCGGAGGATGCATCCGGAAATCCGGTGAAGGTGGAACCGGGACAGTATGTGTCCATGAATATGTGGGGACTGCCGCCGGGATTTTTGCAGGAGCTGGCGGATCGCTTTCCGGCCTTTCTGGACACGGACGCAAGAGAAAATCCAAAGGCGGAATTTATGCTCCCGCAGGTGATCGACGACCTGATAAAGAGCGGAAAAGCCCGCGTGAAGGTACTGGAGACAAGGGACCGCTGGTTTGGCGTGACCTATCAGAAGGATCGGGCGGAGGTCGAGGCGTCCATCCGTCGGCTGATCGCTGAGGGCGTATACAAGGAGAGACTGTATGAGTAAGCTGATTTCCTGGAATGTCAATGGAATCCGTGCCTGCGTGGGAAAGGGCTTCCTGGATTATTTTAAGGAGACGGACGCGGATATTTTCTGCCTGCAGGAGACAAAGCTGCAGGCAGGCCAGATCGACCTTCCGCTGCCGGGATATTTTCAGTACTGGAATTATGCGGAGAAAAAGGGCTATTCCGGGACGGCGCTGTTTACGAAGGAGGAACCGATCTCTGTGACTTACGGGATCGGAGTGGAGGAGCATGACCATCCCCGCCGTGTGATCACGGCCGAGTTTCCCGACTATTATGTGCTTACCTGTTATACGCCGAATTCGCAGAATGAGCTGGCGAGGCTTTCCTACCGGATGACCTGGGAGGATGCCTGGCTTGCCTATCTGAAAAAACTGGAGAAAAAGAAACCGGTCGTATTCTGCGGCGATTTTAACGTGGCGCACACGGAGCTTGATCTGAAGAATCCGAAGACAAACCGACATAATGCGGGATTTACCGATGAGGAGCGAGGAAAATTTACCGATCTTCTGTCAGCGGGATTTATTGATACCTGGCGGTATTTTAACCCGGGACAGGGGGGAATCTATTCCTGGTGGTCGTATCGGTTTAAGGCGCGGGAGAAGAATGCAGGCTGGCGTATCGACTATTTTTGTGTGTCGGAGTGCCTGAAGGACAGGCTTCTGGGCGCCTCGATCCATACGGAGATATTCGGGTCGGATCACTGTCCGGTGGAGCTGATACTGGGATAGAGAAAGAGAATGAGGTGGTAAGGAATGCATCCGTTTGTAATTGACAAAAGTGACACGAATCGATATCCGATGGGCCTAACGAGGCTTGACGGGGGGATCCATGTATCTGTTGTGGCAGCGGCAAAGGAATGCAGCCTGCTTTTGTTTCGCCATAGTATGCAGAAGGGGAAGAGAAGAAAGGATGGCGCGCGCAGGCCGGATGTGACGATTCCGTTCCCGGCAGAAAACCGCATTGGGAATGTGTGGGAGATGACTCTGCGCGGCGAGGAACTGGAACATTATGAATATGCGTTTGAGGCAGACGGGGATCGCCTGCCGGATCCGTATGGACGGCGCTTTTACGGACGGGAACAGTGGGGAAAGCCGGATCAGGCGGGAGTGTCTCTGACCACTCCGATGAAAGAGGAGGCGTTTGACTGGGAAGGCGATACGCCGCCGCGGATTCCTTACGAGGACAGCATCGTCTATCGGGCGCATGTGAGGGGGCTGACGCGCCATGCGTCGTCCGGCGTGAAGAGCAAGGGAA
>JAJQCO010000073.1:7069-9402 GCA_021202655.1 Clostridiales bacterium
AGGGAACCTTTCGCGGCGTGGAGGAAAAAATCCCTTATCTGAAGGATCTGGGAATCACGACGCTGGAGCTGATGCCTGTGACGGAATTCAACGAGGTCGAAGTGAACCGGCATCTGTCGGGCGGTCCGCAGGGAATCTCCCATTACACGACGGCAGTGCTCTCGGCGGCGGAGCGGATTATGGTGGCAGCCGGGAAGACGCCGCAGACAGAGGAAAAAAAGACAGAAGAAAAGGAAACGGAAGAAAAGAAAACAGAGGAAAAGGATGAGGGAGTCAAGGTGCAGACGGTGGAGCCGGAGGCGCTTCCACCGGCGTCCTATATCCCCAAGTGGGTAGAGGAGCCGACCGGGCGTCTGAATTACTGGGGCTATACGGACTCCTGCCTGTTTGCTCCGAAGGCATCCTATGCGGGGAAGGACAGCAGCCCGCAGACCGAGCTTAAGAGTCTGGTGAAGGCGCTTCACAGAGAGGGAATCGAGCTGGTTCTGGAGCTGTATTTTAGCGGAAAGGAACCGCCGCTCTTTGTCCTGGATGTGATTCGCTTCTGGGTGACGGAATACCATGTGGACGGCATTCATATCGTCGGCTACGCGCCGATCGACCTTGTCGCAGCGGATCCGTATCTGGCAGATACCAAGCTGTGGGCCGGATCCTGGGAGGGTCAGGAGCCGACGCCGGGGAAAAATCCGGCGTCCAGACGACTTGCGGAGTACAACGAGAGCTTTGAGACGGATATGAGACGGGCGCTCAAGGGAGATGAAAATCAGATGTCCAATCTGATCTTCCGGGCGCGGCGTAATCCGGCGGGGTACGGCGTGATCAATTACATGGCGAATACCAACGGTTTTACGCTGACGGATCTGGTGTCCTATGACCGCAAGCACAACGAGGCCAACGGCGAGGATGGCCGGGATGGGACGGATTTTAACCATTCCTGGAACTGCGGCGTGGAAGGACCCAGCCGGAAAAGAAAGCTTGCGGAGCTTCGCGGCCGTCAGCTGCGCAATGCGTTCCTGCTGCTTTTGCTGAGCCAGGGGACTCCGCTCATTCTCGCGGGAGATGAGTTTGGAAATACACAGGGCGGCAATAACAACGCCTGGTGCCAGGACAATGAAACCTCGTGGCTGAACTGGAATCAGCTAAAGAGCAACCATGCGCTTCTGGATTTTGTCCGTCAGGCCATTGCCTTCCGGAAGGCGCATCCGGTCTTTCATATGGCGCAGGAGCCGCGGATGATGGATTATCTTGCCTGCGGGCATCCGGATGTGTCCTATCACGGCATCCATGCGTGGAAGCCGGAGCTCGAGGCCTTTCGTCGCCAGGTCGGCGTGATGTACTGCGGAAAGTACGGAACATTTGCGGACGGGACGACGGATGATTATTTTTATGTTGCCTACAATATGCACTGGGAGCCGCATGAGTTTGGCCTGCCGAATCTTCCGAAGGACAGAAAGTGGAGGATCCGGTTTGACACCAGCGATATCCAGGCGAACGGTTACTATCCGGAGGACGAGGAGCCGGAGCTTCCTTCCGGTAAGGAATTCCGGGTTTCGCCGAGGACGATTGTGGTGCTGGTGGGAAGATAATTCCAATGTGAAACGCAGCGTATCCGGCTTTTTCGGAATCGAATGTGGGGATTTTGGCGGTATGCGGCAGATTTTGTGAAGACTTGCTCAAAAACCTTGACAAAGCAGAGGAAAGCGGATATAAATGTAAAGTACATGGAATGCAGGAAACGTGATACATCAGTGGATCGACAGAAGTATCATTGCGTTTCGATGGATACGGGAGCATTCGGAGATGCGAGCCGGATGCGACGACAGATCATTGTAGGAGGAATTGATAATGAACAAGCAGGAATTAGTTGCAGCGATCGCGGAGCAGAGCGGCCTGTCCAGAAAAGATGCCGATGCGGCGCTGAAGGCATTTGTCGAGGTGGTTTCCGGAGCGCTGAAGGATGGCGACAGAGTCCAGCTGATCGGCTTCGGTACGTTTGAGGTATCCGAGAGAGGCGCGAGAACCGGAAGAAATCCGAGAAGCGGCGAGACGATTGAGATCGCGGCCAGCAAGTCTCCGAAGTTCAAGGCGGGCAAGGCTCTGCGTGACCTGGTGAATGAGTAAGAGATTCCAAAGACCATGAGATTGGATAAATATCTGAAGGTGTCCAGGCTTATTAAGCGCAGAACGGTGGCGAACGAGGCCTGCGACGCCGGGCGTGTATTGCTCAACGATAAGCCGGCCAGAGCCTCTGCGAATGTGAAGGCCGGAGATGTGATTGAGATTCAGTTTGGAACGAGCTCGGTGCGGGTGGAGGTCCTGGATGTGCAGGAAAC
>JAJQCO010000073.1:9412-20883 GCA_021202655.1 Clostridiales bacterium
TGCCGCTACCTCTGCCGGCGCGTGAATCGTCATAGACAGAGAGACCTCTGCATATATTGAACCAGGTGTTCATATGGCAGGAGGTCTTTTTGCATGGAGGAAAAACGGGAGAGACAGACGATCCGCCCTCATTCGTGCCTGATTCAGGACCGTTCTTCCATCAGCCTGACCGGCGTCCGGGAGGTGGTTTCCTTTGATGAAAATGAAGTGGTCATGGACACGGATATGGGGCTTTTGACCATTCGTGGGAAACAGCTTCATGTCAGCCGCCTGACGGTGGAAAAGGGAGAGGTGGATGTGGAGGGGACGGCAGAGAGCCTGATTTACTCCTCCAGCGAGACTCTGCGCAAATCCGGTCAGTCGCTGCTTGCGAGATTGTTTCGATAGGGTGAGCGAAATGATCTGGGATGAGATTCGCCTTCTGGTGTCGGGAGTCGTTCTTGGAGCGGAGCTGATGGCGTTGTATGATTTGCTGCGGGTTTATCGCTTCGCGGTTCGACATTCGTGGTTCTGGGTGGGGATGGAGGATCTGATTTACTGGATCATTGCCGGATTTGCCGTGTTTTATCTGCTGTATCTGCAGAACGACGGCGCGCTGCGGTGGTTTGTGATCGCGACGGTTCTGTCTGCGATGGCAGTTTATGACAGAATAATCAGTTTTAATTTCCGAAAACTGTTGAAAAAGGCAGTGAAATGGTTTAAGATGAAAGAGATTTAGACATTTGCTGCGAAGCGCTGAAGCGTGACGGAAGATATGGATGATGGAGCGGATTGTATGACGAAGGTAAGGGATAAGACGAGGCGGAAGAGGAAAGACCGATGGGGTGACCGGATTGCGATTATCGGGATCACGGTGGTTGTGGCGAGCCTTGCCCTCGTAGTGAATGTCAAGAGCACTTCCATGATGAAGAAGGATCTGGAATACCAGGCCAGGGAGGAGGCGCTGGAGAGACAGCTGGAAAGCGAAGAAAACCGGGCAGCCGAGCTGGAGGAAAAGCGGGTCTACGTGCAGACAAAGAAATACATTGAGGAAGTGGCGAAGGAGAAGCTGGGCCTGGTAAATCCTGGCGAGATCCTTTTAAAACCGGCTCCGTAGCCGGAGAACCTTCCCGATCTGAGAAACATAGAATCCTCTCCTGCCGCATATAATGTGGCTTAGGAGGGGATTTTTGTGTGGAAGAGAAACCGACGTCGGGATATGACGGATGTGAATGTGTATACAGCGGGACGATTAAACGGAATGGCACAGTCCCTGAGCCTTCTGGCAAAGTCCTGTATGGACGGCATGGAAGGAGAACATGGGCTGACGCGGGAGGACGCGGTGGCAGCGATGCAGACGTCAGCGGCGGTGGTCTGCGGTGGATGCAGAAAATGCGGCCTGTCCGGCGCGAATGCGCCGGAGGGGGAGCCCTATTATCTGTATTATCTGCTTCACACGTTTGAGCAGAAGGGGCGGGTGGAGCATGAGGACATGCCCCGGCTGTTTGAGGAAACCTGCCGGTATAAAGAGGATTATCTGACGCAGCTGCACCGAAAGCTGGGGCGCGCCGGTATGAACCTGGAATGGAAAAACCGTTTCCTGGAGAGCCGGGACACCGCTATGGTGCAGTTTCGTGAGCTTGCGATCCTGCTGGAGGAGTTTGCCCATCAGATGGAGCAGGCGACGGATATTACCGCGCGGAGCGAGGCGGAGGTAAAGCGTCTTTTTCGCGGATATCATATGACAGTGCAGAATATGCTGATGCTGGAATACGAAAACCGGCAGAGAGAAGCGTACCTGACCGTCCGCACGCAGGGAAACCGCTGTGTGACGGCAAAGGAGGCCGCCGTGCTGTTCGGAAGGGCAGTCGGAGGAAGCTGGTATGTGCCCCCGGATGCCAGAGCTCTGATTACAAAGCAGGCTTCCGTGATCCGACTGCTGCAGATGGGGCAGTACCGGACGATGTGGGGAGTGGCGAGGTATCCGTGCGAGGGCGAGACGGTCTGCGGCGATCACTATTCCTGTCTGGAGGATGCGCTGGGACAGGCTGTATTTTGCCTGTCGGACGGGATGGGGAGCGGAATTTCGGCCTCCGGAGAGAGCAAGCGGGTGATCGAGCTGTTGCAGCAGCTTCTGGAAACCGGATTTTCCGCCCGCGCGGCGCTCAAGATGGTCAATACGGTTTTGCTGTTGACCGGGACGGAGCAGCATCCGGCGACGCTGGACGTGTGCTGCATGGATCTTCGCACAGGCGTGCTGGAGGCCATGAAAATGGGAGCGGCGGCGACGTTTGTCATGAGCGGGGGCACGGTGAGCGTGCTGGAGACAGGGGAGCTTCCGGCAGGCGTGCTAAACGGCGTGGAGCCGGTGCTTTTAACCAGAAAGCTCTGGGACGGGGATCGGATTGTGATGATGACAGACGGTGTGTTGGACGCCTGGCCGGGAGAGGATAAGGAGGCCGGGATGCGACAGTTCCTTGAGGGGACGGAGGCGCAGAGTCCGCAGGAGCTTGCGGAGCGGATCCTGGAGTTTGCCGGGCAGCAGGCAGAGGCCGTGCGGGACGATATGACGGCGCTGGTGATTGGGATCTGGAAGAGGTAGCGAAATGCTGGTGGATAAGGTACGAAGGTTTATCAACGAAAAGGACATGCTGCTGCCGGGAGACCGGGTGATTGCGGCGGTATCAGGCGGAGCGGATTCAGTCTGTCTTTTGTCTGTGCTCTGTGCGCTGGCGCCTGATCTGTCGGTTTCTTTGCGTGTGCTTCATGTGCATCACGGATTGCGGGGCACGGAGGCAGATCGCGATGAGGAGTTTGTGCGGAAGCTCTGTGAGGGGCTTGGCGTGCCGTTTAGAGGAATACGCTGTGATGTGCGGGGATATGCCAGGGCGCACGGACTCTCCATGGAGGAGGCCGGGCGGCTGGCCAGGTATCAGGCGTTAGAAGAGGAAGCCGCCATGTGGGATCGGGAGACTACTGTCGTGGAGGCGGGGGAGAAGGCAGAGAAAGCGACCGGGGCAGAACCGGGCATAAGCTGGCGCCCGGCGCGGATTGCGCTTGCCCACCATCGGGACGTCCATGTTGATACTATCATCCATCATCTGCTGCGCGGCAGCGGTCTGGGCGGAGTTGGCGGGATGCGGCCGGTGCAGGGTATTCGCATCCGGCCGCTGCTGTGCGTGGGGCGTGAGGAAATCCGCGAATATCTGCAAAGCCGCGGGCTTTCGTGGTGCGAAGACTCGACGAATGCTTCCGATGAGTATACACGAAACCGGATTCGTCAGAGACTGCTCCCGATGATGGAAGAGATGGTGAATACACGGGCGGCGGAGCATATCTTTCAGGTTGGCGAGCGGATCGCAGACGCGGACCGTTATCTGGAATGTCAGGCGGGAAAGGTGTGGGACGAGGCAGGCAGAAAAGAAAAAAAGACGGCAATGATCCGGCTTGACGCATTCCGGGGACAGGAAGAGATCATCCGCATGTATTTGATCCGGCGGATGCTTGACGAGACAGCGCCCGGATGGAAGGATATCACGGGCCGGCATTTCGCGGATGTCGCCGTCCTGGCCTTCCGGTCGGTCGGAAGCCGACTGGATCTGCCCAGCGGGCTGACAGCCCGGGTCGGCTATGAGACGCTGGAGCTGAGCGCAGCCGACGGCGAGGTTCGGGATACGGCTGAAATATCACGCTGGAAGGGACTTCCGATGTGGAATACGCGCGTCTTTTTGATGGAAAAAGGTGCAGAAATTCCGAAAAACCAGTGTACGAAATGGTTTGATTATGCTAAAATTAAGGGTGCGTTGTCTTTGCGTTTTCGCGAGCCGGGAGATTATCTCACGCTATCGGGTGGAAAGCATAAGCTTCTGACGCGCTATATGATTGACGAGAAAATTCCCAGACAGCTGCGGACACAGATTCCGGTCCTTGCAGAGGGCAGTCATGTGTTGTGGGTGTTAGGATATCGGATCAGTGAATACTATAAGATTACGGCAGATACAAAAACAGTGATGGAGGTTACAGTGAAACTCAGCGAGGCCGAGCCAGAGGCGAAGGCAGAGCGCTAAGTTTTACGGACACCATACAAAGGAGAAAACCATGGAAGATAAGATCCGAATCTTATTGACAGAGGAAGAAGTAAATAAGCGGATCAGCGAGATCGCTGCGCAGATCAGCAAGGATTATGAGGGGAAGCAGATTCATCTGATCTGTATCCTCAAGGGCGGCGTTTTTTTCACCTGTGAGCTGGCAAAACGCCTGACGGTTCCGGTCTCACTGGATTTCATGTCTGTATCCAGCTACGGGGCAGACACCAAGTCCAGCGGCGTGGTCCGCAATGTGAAGGATCTGGATGAACCATTGTCGGGAAAGAATGTCCTGATCGTGGAGGATATCATTGATTCCGGACGCACGCTTTCCTATCTGATCGACGTGCTGGATAAGCGCGGGCCGGCCAGCATTCGTCTGTGTACCCTGCTTGACAAGCCGGAACGGCGTGTGAAAAAGCAGGTCAAGGTCGATTACACCTGTTTTACAATCCCGGATGAATTTGTTGTGGGATACGGGCTGGATTATGCACAGAAATACAGAAACCTGCCATACATCGGAGTCGTGGAATTCGAGGCGGGGGAGTAAGGAGGAAGCAGGTTGAGACAACAGGGTTATCGCGGTACCGGAATTCTGGTACTGTTGCTGCTGATGGCAGCATTGTTTATGATTCAGTTTATGCCGAGCGCCGCTTCGACGGAGCTGAGCAGCCAGCAGTTTGAGTCCCTGCTGGAGGATGGAAGCATCTACCAGCTGTCGGTTCATCAGAATGAGCAGACGCCGACCGGGCGGGTAGACGTCATTACCAGGGACGGCTCGGCTTATGAGGTATATGTTTCCGATGTGAATGAGACACAGCAGATGCTGGATGAGTACGGGCTGGACTATACGATCCGTGACGTACCGCAGAACAGTTACTGGATGAGTGTGATCTTCCCGGTGTTATTGTCCGTCGGCGCGGTGACGCTGGTTGTCGTGTTGATGAACATGCGGGCCGGGGGCGGCGGGGCGAATTCCAAGATGATGAATTTCGGCAAGAGCCGCGCGCGGATGACGCACAGCAGCAACGTGACCTTTCGCAATGTGGCGGGGCTGCAGGAGGAGAAGGAAGACCTGGAAGAGATGGTTGATTTCCTTCGCAGTCCGCAGAAATACACCAGCGTCGGCGCCCGCATTCCCAAGGGCGTGATCCTGGTGGGACCTCCCGGAACCGGTAAGACCCTGCTTGCCAAAGCGGTTGCCGGAGAGGCGGGGGTGCCGTTTTTCAGCATCTCCGGTTCTGATTTCGTGGAGATGTTTGTCGGCGTCGGCGCGTCCCGTGTCCGTGACCTGTTTGAGGATGCGAAGAAGAATGCGCCCTGTATTGTGTTCATTGATGAGATCGACGCGGTTGCCCGCCGGAGAGGCACCGGCATGGGAGGCGGCCATGATGAGAGGGAGCAGACGTTAAACCAGCTCCTGGTAGAGATGGACGGCTTTGGCGTCAATGAGGGCATCATCGTGATGGCGGCGACGAACCGTGTGGATATTCTTGATCCGGCGATCCTGCGCCCGGGCCGTTTCGACCGCAAGGTGGCGGTGGGACGCCCGGATGTCAAGGGGCGCGAGGAGATTCTTCGCGTGCATTCGCGGGAGAAGCCGCTCGCAGAGGATGTGGATCTGGGTCGCGTGGCGCGCACGACAGCCGGATTTACCGGCGCGGATCTGGAAAACCTGCTCAATGAGGCTGCGATCCTGGCCGCGCGCGAAAACCGCAGCTACATTCGCCAGAGCGACATTGACCGTTCCTTTGTCAAGGTGGGAATCGGCCAGGAGAAGAAGAGCCGTGTGATCTCCGAGAAGGAGAAAAAGATCACCGCCTATCATGAGTCCGGCCATGCGATTCTCTTTCATGTACTGCCGGATGTGGGACCGGTTCATACGGTCTCGATCATTCCGACCGGTATGGGCGCGGCCGGTTATACCATGCCTTTGCCGGGTGAGGACGAGATGTTCAACACCAGGGGAAAGATGCTTCAGAACATTATGGTATCTCTTGGGGGCCGGATCGCCGAGGAGATTATTTTTGAGGATGTGACGACCGGCGCTTCACAGGATATCAAACAGGCGACAAAGGTCGCCCGCGCGATGGTGACCAAATACGGAATGTCGGAGAAGATCGGCATGATTGATTACGGAAATGACGACGACGAGGTGTTCATCGGTCGTGACCTGGCGCATACGAGAAGCTACGGGGAAAACGTAGCGTCTGCGATTGACAGCGAGGTCAAGCGTATTATTGACGATTGTTATGCAAAAGCGAAGCAGATTATCCTGGATCATCGGGATGTCCTGGATCGGGCCAGCGTACTCCTGATAGAGAAGGAGAAAATCGGGCAGAAGGAATTTGAGGCGCTGTTCACAGATGAGCCGTCCTCGGATGAAATTGGGCAAAACGCATAAAGAACAAGATGAAATATCTGAAACTTTGGGCAGACTTTTGGAGTTGGGTATGCTATTATAATAGACGTAACCCCCCAATACATTATATAGTTTTTGTTACACCCCATAAGAAACGAAATACCTTCTCCTGAAAGAGCCGACTACCCCGTCGGCTCTTTTACTATGCGCTAACATACCAATGCATACGAAAGAAACTGCCAGTGACAGTTTCTGTAGCTTGCCAACGCATACGAAAGAAACTGCCAGTGACAGTTTCTGTAGCTGTTGTATTTTTTTCGAAAATCATATAGAATGATGATACCAGGGTCAAAAGGTCATGAATCGAATGCTGGCATTCGTATTCATGACTTTGGGATTCAGGTATCATTATAGATAATATCGGAGATAAATGTTTTTGATTCTGACATCATAAAATTTATATGATGGGCGGCACGAAATTTTCAGCGCGGATCAGAATCTGGAAAGTAGGACGGCATGGCAGAGGGAGTAAGTCAGGAAATTGACCGGAGAGCGTTATTTGCGGATGAGACATCCGATTATCGGACGCCGGAGGAGCCGGATAGCGGAGACAGGGTAACGCTTCGTTTCCGCACGGCGAAAGACGGGGTGGACAGCGTCCGCCTGGTGAGATGGAAGAAAAGGCGGTCGCCGCAGGAGCGTCGCGATGCGAAGGACGGCTTCGGATGACGGTTTTGATTATTATGAATACTCTTTTCTGATTTCAGGCGAGACACCGATTCTGTATTATTTCCGGATTACCAGAGGTGGGGAAACCTGCCATTACAACCGCCTGGGCGCGGCGCTGAATGAGAAGGACAGCTATGCGTTTCGGATCACGCCGGGATTCCATACGCCGGAGTGGGCGAAGGGCGCGGTCATGTATCAGATTTTTGTGGACCGATTTTATAACGGGGATCCTTCTAACGATGTGACGGAATGCGAATATGTTTACATCGGACAGCCCGTTCACCGGGTGGGAGACTGGAACGCGTATCCGTCGTCGCCGGATGTGGGGCGATTTTACGGCGGCGATCTGCAGGGCGTCTGGGATAAGCTGGATTACCTGCAGTATCTCGGGATTGAGGTGATCTATTTCAATCCGCTGTTTGTGTCGCCGTCCAATCACAAATATGACAGCCAGGATTACGGGCACATTGATCCGCATTACGGAGTGATCGTCAGAGATGGAGGAGAGGTCGTCAGCCCGGACGCAGAGGACAATGCGGGCGCGAGCCGCTATCAGATCCGCACGGCTTCGCCGGAAAATCTGACGGCGAGCGACGAGTTTTTTGCGCGGCTGGTGGAGGAAATGCACCGTCGGGGGATGCGGGTGATCGTTGACGGCGTATTCAATCACTGCGGCTCGTTTCACAAATGGCTGGATCGGGAAGGATTTTACGAGAAACAGGGCGGTTACAGACCGGGGGCATTTGCAGATAAGGACAGTCCATACCGCACGTTTTTCAAATTCAACGATCCGGATGCCTGGCCGGACAACGGAAGCTATGATGGCTGGTGGGGATACCATACGCTTCCGAAGCTGAATTATGAGGAGTCGCCGGAGCTGTTTGATTATATTATGAAGATTGCCCGTCGGTGGGTATCGCCGCCCTTCTGCGCGGATGGGTGGCGGCTGGATGTTGCGGCCGACCTGGGTCGCAGCGGCGCTTACAATCACAGCTTCTGGCGCAGCTTTCGCAGGCACGTGCGGGAGGCAAATCCGGATGCCCTGATTGTGGCAGAGCATTATGGAGATCCGTCCGCCTGGCTGGAGGGCGACCAGTGGGATACGGTTATGAATTACGACGCCTTCATGGAGCCGGTCACCTGGTTCCTGACGGGCATGGAAAAGCACAGCGACGAATACAACGGCACACTCTACGGAGACGGCGTCGCTTTCTTTCGCTCCATGTTTTATCAGATGAGCCGAATGCAGGGACCGTCCATCCTGACAGCCATGAATCAGCTTTCTAACCACGATCACAGCCGTTTCCTGACCCGGACCAATCAGATTGTCGGACGACTTGAGACGGTCGGGCCGAAAATGGCGGAATTCGGCGTCGATTACGGCGTCCTGCGCGAGGGCGTTCTGATCCTGATGACCTGGCCGGGCGCTCCCACGCTGTACTACGGGGATGAGACCGGCGTCTGCGGCTGGACCGACCCGGACAGCCGTCGCACCTATCCCTGGGATCATCCGGACTTTGAGCTGATCGAGTTCCATCGCTATATGATTGATCTGCACAAGCGTCTGCCCGCGCTGCGGCGAGGCTCCGTCAAACAGCTTCTTGCCGGAAAGCAGTTGATCTGCTATGGACGGATGCATGGAAAAAACCGATGCGTTATTGTCATCAATAATCGCCGAGATTCCATGACCGTCCGGATCCCTGTCTGGGAGCTTGGCATCACCGATGTCGATGTGATCACCCGTGTTATGCTTACCGACGCGAATGGCTATAATGCCGGTCACGTTTTCTGTCAGGCAATGGACGGATATCTCACCGTTACCATGCCGGCTACGGCGGGCGCGCTGTTTACGGTGGGAGAGGATGGATAGAGGCCGGGCTAAATTTATGAAAAGGTATTGATTTTTCAGAAAAATTGTGATAGGATAAGTCTTGCTTGTCAAGACCGATTCCGGGTGGGTTCCCGAGTGGCCAAAGGGGACAGACTGTAAATCTGCTGCAGATTGCTTCGGTGGTTCGAATCCACCCCCACCCATTTTTAAGCCGCAGTGGCGGAATTGGCAGACGCACAGGACTTAAAATCCTGCGGGACTAATCTCCCGTGCCGGTTCGATCCCGGCCTGCGGCATTGATCGGCAGACAGGCATTGCCTTGGTAGCTCAGTTGGTAGAGCAGAGGACTGAAAATCCTCGTGTCACTGGTTCGATTCCGGTCCAAGGCATGCGATCTCACGCATTTTTGTCTGGATTTTTCAAAAAATGCTTGCAAACAGAGTGGGATTGTGATAAGATATGTTTCGTGATTTAATTCATGCGCGAGTGGCTCAGTTGGTGGAGTACGACCTTGCCAAGGTCGGGGTCGCGGGTTCGAGTCCCGTCTCGCGCTCTTTTTTATGAAGTGGCCGGAGTCTTGATTTGCAGGATGTCCGGCCTTTTTCGTCTTTTGTTAGGTGGGGTATCGCTGAAATCCGGTTAATTTCTGCCAGATTGGCTATCAGTGCCGAAAGGGGGGCTTTATTATGACCAGAACATACATTATTGAAAATGGACAAAAACCCACAACAGAACAGCTTTTGGAAATAGAAGACGCGAAGAAGTCTCCCATCGTTTTTGACGATGACTGTCCGGAATTATCACCAGCAATGATGAAGGCGTTTAAGAGTATAGTTGTTCAGAGAAACCGAAGAAAAAATGCGTAGCAAAATGTAATGGATCGGCTGGCAGCCGATCCATTACTTTCATATCCTGTCAGTGAGATGTCGCGCAGTCGGAGATATGATGGTAACGATCAGCCTGTGTATGATTGTGAAGAATGAGGAAGCGGTGCTCGGAAGGGTACTGAAACAAATGAAGGAGATCGCGGATGAGATAATTGTGGTGGATACCGGATCGACGGATCGGACAAAGGAGATTGCGGCGGCCTATACGGATCGCATCTATGATTTCGCGTGGCGGGATGATTTTTCAGCGGCGCGGAATTTTGCGTGTGAAAAGGCGACGATGGATTACTGGATGTGGCTGGATGCCGATGATGTGATTGGCAGGGGAGAGCGGGAGAAGCTCTTGCTCCTGAAAGAGGAGATGGACACGTCGGCAGATGTTGTGATGATGCGCTATCAGACTGGTTTTGATGAAGCGGGACGGGTGACGTTTTCTTATTGGCGGGAACGGATTTTGAAGAATCGAGCGGGGTTCCGATGGGAGGGCCGCGTACATGAGGCGGTTGTGCCGCGGGGAAATATTGTCTATTCCAACATTGCCATTGAGCATCGGAAGGAAGGGGCGGGCGATCCGGATCGCAACCTGCGTATTTATGAGAGGATGATGCTGGAGGGAGAACGACTGAATCCGAGGGAACAGTATTATTATGGAAGGGAACTGTTTTTTCATGGGAGGTATCCGGAGGCGGAGAATGTATTTCGCAGTTTTTTAAGAGAATCGCAGGGATGGGCGGAAAATAAGATTGATGCCTGCGTCCTTCTGGCAAAGTGCCTGGAGAGACTGGGAAAGGAGGAGGAACGGGAACAGGCGCTTTTTTCCAGCTTTTTGTTTGATGTGCCGCGGGCGGAGGCCTGTTGTGAAATCGGGAGATGTCGGATGGAGCAAGAGCGTTATCCTGAGGCGGTCTGGTGGCATCGACGGGCGCTGGAATCAGAGACAGGGAATATGAAAGGCGGGTTCCTGGCGGCGGATTTTTGTGGGTTTATTCCGGCAATTCAGTTGTGTGTTTGTTATGATCGGATGGGAGACAGGGAGCGGGCGCTGTATTACCACCGGCTTTCTGCGGAGTACCGGCCGGATTCCCCGGCGGTTGCAGAGAACCAGAGATATTTTTTTGCCGAGTACGCGCGGGAGGATGGATGACAGGCATGGACACAAGAACAGGGTTTTTCTCATATAGTAAATTATAAGGAAATCTTATGATGTGTAACTGTTCCAATCCGTATGGCTGTGGCGGCTGCCGTTCCTGGTGGAATGATGGCGGCGGACAGGGGAACGGTGGGAATCCAGGCGGTGGCATGCCGGGATCAAATGGTCAGGTCGGCCCGACGGGACCACAGGGCATGCCGGGATCGGTCGGCCCAACCGGCCCAACAGGTCCGACCGGTGCGACCGGGGCGATAGGGCCGCAGGGTTATGTCGGCCCCACCGGAGCGACTGGCCCGCAGGGTGTGCAGGGATTCCAGGGGGTAGCTGGAGAAGCGGGAGCGACCGGTGCAACCGGTGCAACTGGGGCGACCGGTCCGACCGGTCCAACGGGTCCAACGGGTCCAACGGGTCCAACGGGTCCGACCGGTCCAACGGGTCCAACGGGTCC
>JAJQCO010000169.1:0-5063 GCA_021202655.1 Clostridiales bacterium
GAGAAACAGCCGGATTGCCAACGCTTATTACAATCTGGGCCTTCGCAAGGCGAAACAGCGGGATCTGACCGGCGCCGTGGACGCGCTGAAGACGAGCCTTCGTTTTGACAAATGCCAGATTGACGCGCGCAATCTGCTCGGTCTGATTTATCATGAGATCGGCGAGGTCGGCGCGGCGCTGGCCCAGTGGGTCATCAGCCTGAGCTTTCTGGAGCAGGACAACCTGGCGGAGGAGTACATTCAGAGGATATACGCGGCGGGGGGCTATCTGGAGATGGCGGACCAGGCGGCGAAGAAATACAACCAGGCGCTTTCTTATGCCAGAAACGATAACGAAGACCTGGCGATCCTGATGCTGATGCGGATGCTGGAGGAGTTCCCACAGTATGTGAAGGCGCAGGAGCTGCTGGCTCTTCTCTATATCCATAATGAGAATTACACGAAGGCAGGCCGGTGCCTGGTACAGGTTCTGCGGATTGATCATTATAATCCGACGGCCCTGCGCTATATGGATGTGGCAAAGCGTCATACCGGTAAGGCCGATGTGGAGAAGAAAAAGATCAGAAACGCGTTTTCCCACCGCCAGATGCAGGATGACGACATCATCATGCCGCCGAGCTACCGGGAAAATACCGGACTGCAGACGGTGCTCAATATCCTGGCAGGTCTGGTGCTGGGCTGCATGGTGGTATATTTCCTGATGGTTCCCGCCATGCGTGAGTCGTTAAATACGGCGCACAACCGGGAGGTGCAGGCCAGTCTGGAGCTGCTCAATCAGAAAAATCTTGAGATTGATGAGCTTGACCGGCAGCTGACGGAGGCCGAGGATGCGCGCCAGGCAGCGGAGAATTCTCTGCAGACCCTGATGGGAAACAACGACAGCGTCATTCTCCAGTATCAGAATCTGATCCGGATCCTTCAGGCCTGCCGGGACGGCGACATGCGCACGGCAGTCACGCTCTATGTGGATACCGACTGGAATATGCTGACGGACGGGGTAGTGAACGAAAGTGTGGCATGGCTGCAGCAGGATATGGCGGAAAACGGCTGGCAGATTCTTGTGCAGATGGGCGATGAGGCGGCGGCGCAGGATGGCGGCGCGGCGGTCGCAGTCGATTATTATGAGAAGAGTCTGCGGATCCGGTTCGATAATCCGGAGGTGCTGTATAAGATCGGGATGATGTATGAGGCGCTCGGCGACAGCGGAACGGCAAACGACTATTTCGGACAGGTTATATTAAATTATCCGGATTCCGAGTACGCCGAGATGTCCCGCACACAGCGGGGATACTAAAATCATACCAGAGTCAAAAATAAAAAAGACACGACAGAGAAAGAAAATTTCTTTGCCGTGTTTTTTTATTTGCCAAAGCATGCGGAAGGAGCTGCCAGTGGCAGGTTCTGTAGTTTGCCAAAGCATGCGGAAGGAGCTGCCGGTGGCAGGTCCTGTAGCTTTATCAAGGAAAGGCGGTTGTGAACGATGTTTGAAGAGACATTTACCTACGAAGCAAAGGGGACGGTTCTGGTGATCCATCTCCCAAAGGAGCTCGACCATCATAATTGCAGAAATCTCCGCTATGAGACGGATCTGCTGCTCTCGGAGAATTATGTCAATCAGATTGTGTTTGATTTCTCGCGGACGGAATTCATGGATTCCTCGGGAATCGGAGTCCTTTTAAACCGCTATAAGCAGATGGCGCGAAGCGGCGGGAGCGTATATCTGAGAGGGGTGAACCGTCATGTGGAGCGCGCGCTGGCGGTCGGCGGGGTCTACAAGCTGATGAAATGCCTGGATCAGGAAGAACCGATTGTCGCGCGCTCGTGACAGGAGGAGAGCGGGAGGATGCAGATGGAGCGTTTTCGGATGGAGATAGAGAGCCTGTCAAAGAATGAGGAGTTTGCCCGGACGGTGGCGGCGGTGTTTATGAGTCGGCTGGATCCGACGCTGGAGGAGATCGAGGACGTCAGAACCGCCGTCTCAGAGGCGGTGACCAACGCGGAAATACACGGCTATCGGAATGAGACCGGTGTGATTGAGATAGAAATGGAGATGGAAGAGCGCGATCTGACTGTGAGGATTCGCGATCGGGGAGTCGGAATTGAAAACGTAGCGCGAGCGATGGAACCGATGTATACGACAGACACGAGCGGAGAGCGGTCCGGCATGGGCTTTTCCTTTATGGAGGCATTCATGGACGAGGTTCTTGTGGAATCGGAGCCGGGCAGGGGAACGCTGGTAACGATGAAGAAGCGGATCGGAAGGTGGCGTCCTTGAGCTGCCAGAACATGCGAAAGGAGTCGCCGGTGACGGCTCCTGGAGATTACCAAAGTATGCGGAAGGAGCTGCCAGTGACAGGTCCTGGAGCAGAGAATGAAGCTCTTCTTCGCCGGGCGGGGGACGGCGATCCGGCTGCGCGGGATGAGCTGGTGATCCGCAACGTGGGACTGGTCTGGAGCATTGTGCGCAGATTTGAAAAAAGAGGGTATGAGCCGGAGGATCTCTTTCAGATCGGCTGCATCGGCCTGATCAAGGCAATCGACCGATTCGATATGAATTTCGAGGTTCGCTTTTCGACCTACGCGGTGCCGATGATCACCGGTGAGATTCGCCGATTTCTTCGGGACGATGGGATGATTCGCGTGAGCCGCTCCGTCCGGGAGATGGCTGTCCGGGTCAGCGCCGCCAGGCAGAAGCTGACCGGCAGCCTTTTGCGGGAGCCGACGCTCACAGAGATCGCCCGTGAGGTCGGAGTCAGCTGCGAGGCCGTGACCGCTTCCATGGAAGCGGCGGCAGATGTGGAATCGCTGGATCAGCCGATTTCGGGGGCAGGGGATCAGAATCTGCTGCTTCTGGATCGCCTGCCGGATGAAAACGACGCGCAGGAGGGCATGCTGAACCGGATGCTGATCACGCAGCTCATGAACGCTCTGCCTGATCCGGAGCGGGAGATCATTGTGCGCCGATATTTTGAAAATCAGACGCAAATGAGGATCGCAGCGGATCTGGGGATCTCGCAGGTGCAGGTTTCGCGGCTGGAGAAGCGGATTCTGCGCAGGATGCGGGAGCTTATGGGGAACGAGTGAAATCCGCTTTCGCAGTTGCGAAAGCCAAAAGCATGAATACTTCGTCGAGCCGTAAGACATACTATGAATGCGACAGAGGAAAGGAAGTGTTACGATGCGAAATTGCAGATGGGGGATTGGATTTCTGGCGGCTCTTGCCTGCCTGGCAGCGATCGGCGGCGTGCTCTGGTATGCCTGTTTTGGCCATGCGGCGAGGAGAGAGCCGGATGGAACGCTGATCGAGCACAGTACGACGCAGACAGAAGAGAAGGTGGCGACGGCTTTTTTACAGCCCGGCGTGCGGGATGGTATGGCGAAAGCGTCTGGCCCGGATGGAGTGAGTGCATGAGCAGCGCGAAAACTCTGTATCTGAATCTGAAGGAAATCAGCGAGGTTCACAGCCGCGACGTCTATCTCCGGGATGTGGCAGATGTATATTGCAGTGATCAGAACATTCAGAATCGCTGTGTCTCCATGAAGATAAAAACGGTCCGGGCAGAAGGAAAACATCGTTATGTAGAGAATGCGCTGGATATTATCCGCAAATTGGAGGCAGAGAATCCGCAGATTCAGGTCAACAATATTGGCAAGGTGGAATACATCATTGATTATCAGCCGCCGCACCCGCCTCACCTGCTCTGGCAGTGGGCAAAGACCATATTCGTCTGTGTGCTCTGCTTTTGCGGCGCGGCTTTCGCCATCATGACGTTTAACAACGACGTCAGCGTAAAGGATGTATTCCGCGAGGTCTATCTGCTCATTATGGGGAAGGAGGCCGCCGGGCCTACGATACTGGAGCTCTCATATTCAGTTGGCCTGGCCATCGGCATCCTTGTGTTTTTCAATCATTTTGCCGTCTGGAAGCTGAATACGGATCCGACGCCGTTAGAGGTGGAGATGCGTCTTTATGAGGATAATATCAGCAAGACACTGATTCAGGAGAGCGGAAGGAAGGAACAGGATGTGGATATTACATGAGGGAATGTTATCCCTGGTCGGCCTGGCCGCCGGAGGAGTGATCGCCGCGGGGGTCTTCGCATTCCTGGCAATCATTGGAATCTTTCCGCGGGTCATTGGAAAAACCGGGACAAAGCGGCATATTTTGCTGTACGAGACCGTGATTGTGCTTGGAGGCGTACTCGGAAATATATCGGATCTCTATGAATTTCCCATTCTCATGGGAGGCAGGATCATGCTGGCTGTGTTTGGGCTTGCGACCGGGATCTTTGTGGGATGCCTGGTCATGTCTCTGGCCGAGACGCTCAAAGCCATGCCGGTGATCAGCCGACGGGTTCATCTGTCGGTAGGGCTACAGTATGTGATCCTGTCGTTTGCGGCGGGGAAGCTCGCAGGGGCGCTGGTATATTTTATCCGCGATATGGCGGCATAGGAAAAGGGCGGCGACATGAGAAACAGGAAGAATAAAGCGGCATGAGAGACGAAACAATATGAGGGACGAGACAGGAGGCAGAGATGGAATTTAATAAAAAGTCATATGGGGAATATGTCAAGAAAATGACACCGGTCAATCCGCTGGGGAAGGACATGTGGAAGGCCTTTCTGGTGGGCGGGGTCATCTGCGCCCTGGGACAGATATCTACGATGTGGATGATGGATCTCTGGGAAATCGAGCGGGAGACGGCGCAGACCTGGACGCAGCTGGAGCTGATCCTGGCAAGCATTCTGCTCACCGGCTGGAATCTCTATCCGGGGATCGTCAAGTGGGGCGGCGCAGGGGCGCTGGTGCCGATCACCGGATTCGCGAATTCTGTCGTCTCACCCGCAATCGAGTACAAGGCGGAAGGGCATGTGTTCGGGATCGGTGTGAAGATATTTACCATCGCCGGTCCGGTGATTCTGTACGGCGTGTTTACCAGCTGGGTGCTGGGAATGGTTTACTGGCTTGGCAGGATGTCCGGAATCGGTTAGGTAGCTCCTTCCGTATGCTATGACAAAAGTCAAGACCACCGGCTTAGCCGGTGGCTTGTTCTGCCCCTATA
>JAJQCO010000169.1:5073-5499 GCA_021202655.1 Clostridiales bacterium
CGTGCTGAGTAAGATTGTCTGGCTGCCATCCGCAAGGATTTCGCCGTTTTCTTTGCACGTCATCTGGCAGGTGTAACGATACAGACCGGATTCAAACGGATCAAAATCACAGATAAAGATCACGTAGCAAACATAAACGAATCTTTAATTGTCAGTGTTTGGAAGTCTTTTGCCATCTCTTATCCTCTCCTGCGAGAGGAATCCTGATATCTATACTATATACCATGATGGCGCTTTCTTTCAACTGTTTTTGATATCCTTTCTCCTGCAATATTTTTCCACCCAACCCCAAAGGCTACCCCCGCAGCTCCCATCCGACCTGTGCCAACTACAGGACCTGCCACCGGCAGCTCCTTCCGTATGCTATGGCAAAAAAGTCAAGACCACCGGCTTAGCCGGTGGCTTGTTCTGCCCCTATAAGGGGCT
>JAJQCO010000064.1:0-7906 GCA_021202655.1 Clostridiales bacterium
GGCAAATCCGTACAGGGAGTAATTCTTCTTTTCATGGACAAGAACTGTGTCAAAGTTCTGCATGGTGTAGACGCCGAGGACTGTCCCAGGAACGTGGATGACCGGGTTTACGTTGGAGAGATTGATGTCCAGGACGGTATTGCCCTCCACGAAACCGTGGTGGAATTCGCCGGTCACCTCGCCCTGCGCGTCAATGATGGCTCCGAAGGCCGGGATGTAGTATGCGGAAGCCATGAACGCTTCGTTATCGGTCATGGGCAGCGCGCAGCCACGGATGGTAGTGATACGATCCTCGACCTTGCATTCGTTGGTGACAACGCCGCCGCGGCGGACGATGCGGATGCCGTAGGGAGCGGTATACCATGCGCCGACGACAACTTTCTTTTCACAGCCCATTTCGCGCATCAGCTTCCGGAAAACAAAGGTGCCACAGTTATCCGGAAGAATATGGATCACCTGTCCGTCTTCCAGAAGCGGAATCAGCTCGCGGAAGATGGTCTCGTGTGCAACGGCTACAGTGGCGACAATGATGATGCCAGCGCCCTTGACTGCCTTTGCCAGGTCGTCTGTCGCCAGGGCGATCTTTACGTTACCCTTGCGCTGGAAGCCGAAGTAGCTGAACTGGTTGCCGCTCAGGGTAATACCGGTCTTTTCAATGTTGGTGAAATTCTTTTTTGCGAAAGCGGGCTGATCCCAGAGACGGACCTCTTTGCCCTCCATGGCACAGTCAGCCGCCATGGTCTTGCCGACGGCGCCGGCGCCCAATACCGCGATTGGCATATCCTTCAAATAACTCACATCCATGATTCATGATCCTCCTCATTTTGGTTTTTATGTTTGTTTGTAATATCCGTTTACTATGTTAGCGGCCGCAAGTCATTGACTTGAAGTCATCATAGCATCTTTCTGAGAATCTGTAAATATGCCAATGCGCATAAAAATTTTGCCGAAAATTCATGCATTTTGCACAAAAATGAGACGGAGATAAAGGAAAATGTGGGGGAAAGCTGGGACAGCTTCATTAATAATGGTTTTTCCCTTTTTGCCTGTCGATGTCGCCTGTTTTTGGAAAAAACAGCGATTATTTGTCATAAATACACAAAAACTGATCAAAAGATATGTGGAGAATTCATATTGATTTATCGCACGCAATAAATTATATTAAACGCAGGAACTAAATATTGCATGCAATATTTCAAGTGAAATGTCAAGAAGCTCTGACAGAGTAACGGGTTCCGATACAGAGAACTCATTATTTTGCGAGGAGGAAATTCGAATGTCGAAATTGATTGAGATTATGGATGGGAACCAGGCGGCGGCTTATATTTCCTATGCATTTACTGAAGTTGCCGGTATTTTCCCGATTACGCCGTCTTCACCGATGGCAGAGTATGTGGATGAATGGGCTGCCAATGGGAAGAAGAATCTGTTCGGTCAGCCGGTCGAGGTGGTGGAGATGCAGTCTGAGGGTGGAGCTGCGGGTACGGTGCATGGGTCATTGCAGTCTGGCGCGCTGACCACGACCTATACCGCTTCTCAGGGTCTTCTTCTGATGATCCCGAACATGTACAAGATTGCGGGAGAGATGCTTCCGGGAGTGTTCCATGTGTCTGCGAGAACTCTGTCTGCCCATGCGCTGTCGATCTTTGGCGATCACTCGGATGTTATGGCCGTGCGCAATACGGGGTTTGCGATGCTGGCGTCCTCGTCTCCGCAGGAGGTCATGGATCTGGGCGCGGTTGCCCACCTTGCCGCGATCCACTGTCGGATGGCGTTCCTGCATTTCTTTGACGGCTTTCGGACTTCGCATGAAATTCAGAAGATTGAGGCGATTGATTATGAGGATCTTCGTCCGCTTCTGGATATGGATGCGCTCCGGGCCTTCCGTAAGAATGCGTTGAATCCGGAGCATCCGGCAACCCGCGGGACCACCGTGAATCCGGATATTTTCTTCCAGTGCCGGGAAGCGTGCAATACGAAGGTGAGTCAGATTCCGGACGCGGTGGAGTATTATATGCAGAAGATCGGTGAGATCACGGGGCGTGCCTATCGACTGTATGACTATTATGGAGCGCCGGACGCGGAGCGGGTCATCGTTCTCATGGGTTCTGCCGCGGAGACGGCGAAGGAGACGATCGATTATCTGACAGCGAAGGGTGAGAAGGTCGGCATGGTGAACGTCCATTTGTATCGTCCGTTTTCTCCGAAGCATTTCCTGGCAGTGATTCCGGCGACGGTGAAAAAGCTGGGAATCCTGGATCGCACAAAAGAGCCGGGAGCCATGGGCGAGCCGCTGTATCAGGATATCTGCTCCATTTACAAAGAAGCAGAGCTTCCGATGACCATCGTAGGCGGACGTTACGGGCTGAGCTCCAAGGACACGACGCCCGGTCAGATCCTGTCCGTGTTTGAGAACCTGAAGGCAGATAAGCCGAAGAATAATTTTACCATTGGGATTGTGGATGATGTGACGTTTACCTCTCTGCCTGTGATGCCGGAAATCAATACGGATCCGGAGGGGCAGACGAATGCCGAATTCTGGGGACTGGGTTCCGACGGCACAGTAGGAGCGAACAAGAATTCCATCAAGATCATCGGACACGCGACAGATTTGTACTGTCAGGCATATTTTGTATATGATTCGAAGAAGTCGGGTGGCCTGACTCAGTCTCATCTGCGCTTTGGCAAATCCCCGATCCGTTCCCCCTATCTGGTTCATAATGCGGATTTTGTGGCCTGCCACAATCCTTCTTATGTAGACAAGTATGATATGGTTGCGGATCTGAAGGACGGAGGTACATTCCTGTTAAACTGTGGCTGGGATCTGGAGGGACTTGAGAGGAATATTCCGGCTTCCATGAAGCGGGCGCTTGCCAGAAAGCATGCGAAGCTGTATACGATCGACGCGATCCGCATAGCCAGAGAGCTTGGGCTGCGCAATCGTACCAACACGATCCTGCAGGCTGCCTTCTTTAAACTGACCGGGGTGATCCCGATTGAACAGGCCGTGCAGGAAATGAAGGATGCCATCTATAAGACTTATTATAAGAAGAAGGGTCAGGCAGTCGTGGACATGAACAATGCTTCCATTGAGCATGGCATTGACGAGCTGAAGAAGATTGAGATTCCGGAACGCTGGCTTGTTGCGGTAGATGAACCGGATACGACGGATGTTCCGGCGTTTATCAAGGATATCGTCATTCCGATGAACCGCCAGGAAGGAAACGCTCTTACGGTAAAGGATATGGTGCGATATGGACTGGAGGACGGAACCTGGCCGGCTGGTACTTCCAAATATGAAAAGCGCGGCGCGGCGGTTGAGGTGCCGGAGTGGAAGACGGACGCCTGTATCCAGTGCAATCAGTGTTCCCTGGTCTGTCCACATGCGGCGATTCGTCCGATCCTGATTGATGAGAAGGAGGGGGCAAAGGCTCCGGGCAGCTTCGTAACAAAGAAAGCGACCGGCACAGGCCTGGGACAGTATCAGTTTCGTATTCAGGTTTCTCCGTATGACTGCACAGGCTGCGGAAGCTGTGTGAATGTCTGTCCGGTGAAGGATAAGGCGCTGGTCATGAAGCCGCTGGCAACTCAGTTAAAGGAAGCGAAGAACTGGGATTTTGCGGTAGACGAGGTCGCGATCAAGAAAGATGCGGTCAACAGTAAGACCATCAAAAATTCGCAGTTTGCGAAGCCGTATTTTGAATTTTCCGGAGCATGCGCCGGCTGCGGGGAGACGCCGTACATCAAGCTGGTGACACAGCTCTTTGGGGATCGCATGTATATTACTAATGCGTCCGGCTGTTCCTCCGCATATGGCGGTTCAACTCCGTCGTCGCCGTACTGCACGGACGAGAGAGGCTTCGGGCCATCCTGGGCGATGTCTCTGTTTGAGGATAATGCCGAATACGCGTATGGCTATCTGTTGGGACAGGACGCGATCAAGCGGCAGCTGAATATGCATATTCGGAAACTGATTGATATGGGAATCGCGGTGGATGCCGCCCAGGCATATCTGGAAAAGGGACAGGATCCGGCAGTATCCCGCGAGGTCAGTGATGCGCTGCTGGAAGCGATCCGGGATTGCGATGGCGAGGAGGCGGCTTTTATCCGCCAGAACCGGGAATTCCTGACGAAGAAGAGCGTCTGGGCGTTCGGCGGAGACGGCTGGGCATATGATATCGGTTATGGTGGTCTGGATCATGTGCTGGCTTCGGGGAAGGATATCAATCTGCTTGTTCTGGACACGGAAGTTTATTCAAATACCGGCGGCCAGTCCTCCAAGTCCACTGCGGCCGGTGCGATTGCAAAGTTTTCAGCAGGCGGCAAGGAAACGAAAAAGAAGGATCTGGGCATGATGGCGATGAGCTATGGCTATGTCTATGTAGCGCAGGTTGCCCTTGGGGCGAATCCGGCACAGACATTGACAGCGATCCGTGAGGCGGAGGCCTATCCGGGACCGTCCCTGGTTATTTGCTATTGCCCGTGCATCGAGCATGGCATGAAGGCGAGTATGGGGCTTAGCATTACAGAGGAAAAGAAAGCTGTTGAAGCCGGTTACTGGCATCTGTATCGCTATAATCCACTCCTGAAAAAGGAAGGAAAGAATCCGTTTATCCTGGATTCCAAAGCTCCGACTGGCGATTTCCAGGCTTTCCTGCAGGGAGAGAACCGTTATGCCTCCCTGAAGATTTCCTTCCCGGAGAAAGCACAGCAACTTTATGAAAAGGCGGAGCGCGATTCCAAGGAGCGCTATGAAAGCTATGTGACACTTGCAGAAAAATAAATCGAATAGAGAATGCAGAAGGGGGCGGCCCGTGGGAGCCCCCCCTCGTGTGATTAAATTTTTTATAAGCCCAGGAGAGTGTTTTTAAGGAGACGCCGCCCACCGAAGACCGTCCACAACCTGGGCCGTCAGGACCGCCCGGGCCTCCGGGAGCGGGACCGGGGCCGTTGGACCCGCAGCTGCTGTTACAGCTGTTGCCGCAGCTGCCATTGCAGTATCCTTTCCGGTAGCCGTTACAATATCCGTTATAATATCCTTTACAATAGGCGTTGCAGCTGTTGCCGCACCCACCGCACCTGTTGCATCCACACATATCTGAACTTCTCCTTTTTGATGTTTGTACTATATAGTATGCGGGAAGTCGGACAGGGTGACAGGCGATGAGTCGTGTTTTGCCGGAACGGGGCATGGTGGTCGCTCCTGCTCATTCGTGCATTTTAATGCAAACAAATATTTATAATCATGTATTTTGATGTTAAAAACAGAGAAATATAAATTGATTTTTACACAAATATATGCTACGCTATGGACAGTACCTTTGAGGAGGCGGCTATTATGTATAGAAAGATTACGAAGTATCTGGAAGCGTGGAAAGACAGCGAACACCGCAAACCTTTGATTTTGCAGGGGGCAAGGCAGGTTGGAAAAACCTGGTCTGTTTTGGAGTTTGGACGTACCCATTATGAGAATGTCGCGTATTTCAACTTCGAGACAAATCCCAGGCTGAATGAAACTTTTGAGGAGAATATCAGTCCTGATTATCTGATACCGATTTTATCTCACATTGCAGGGCAGACGATTGTCAGGGAAAAAACGCTGGTGGTATTTGATGAGGTACAGCTTTGTGAAAGAGCTTTGACAAGTCTGAAATATTTTTGTGAGGATGCGCCGGATTATCACATCATTGTGGCGGGCAGCCTGCTTGGTGTTGCCGTAAACAGGGCAAGATTTTCTTTCCCTGTCGGCAAGGTGGATATGAAAACTCTCTATCCTATGGATATGGAAGAATTTATGTTGGCCTGCGGGGAGGCGGCTCTCGCAGAGCAGATCAGAGCATGCTTTGAAACGGATACGCCGCTGCCCGCAGCCTGGCATGATGCGGCCATGCAGTTATACCGCCAATATCTGGTTGTGGGCGGTATGCCCGAATGTGTCATGCAATTTGTGAACACGAGGGATTATATCCTCGTTCGTCACACACAGGATACGATCCTTACAAGCTATCTGAGCGATATGAGCAAGTACAACAATCTGAATGAGATTAAGAAGACCAGACTGGTCTATGATAACATCACGGTTCAGCTTTCCAGGAAAAACACCCGTTTTCAGTATAAGCTGATCAAAAAGGGCGGAAGGGCTTCCGAGTTTGAAAATGCAATGGAATGGCTTTGCCTGTCCGGTATCGTATCACGTATATTTAAAGTAGAGCAGATTAAAAAGCCGCTTGAAAATTACCGTGATATGGATGCGTTCAAAATTTATGTATCGGATCTGGGACTGCTTTGCGCAAAAAAGGATCTGATGGCAAATGACATTCTCTATATGGTGGATGAGATTGATGATTTTAAGGGCGGCATGGCAGAAAATTATGTTCATGTGCAGTTGAGTATGAACGGTTACAGCACCTACTACTGGGAGTCTGAGCGCGGTGCGGAAATTGATTTTATTATTCAGCGCGACGGGCAGCTTATTCCGATTGTGGTAAAATCAGCTGACAATACCAGAGCAAAAAGCCTGAAGCTCTATATGGAAAAATACAGACCGGCGTATGCGATAAAAGTCTCCGCGAAAAATTTTGGGTTTGAAGACGGCAAAAAAACGGTCCCTCTCTATGCGACGTTCTGTATTTGAAAAGATGGAACGATGGCCAGGCGGATGACAGGCGTCGGGCAGGAGACGAAACCGTCCCCCGCCCGGCGATATTTTTTGCCATCACTGTTTTGTGTCAAAGGCCGGATTGAATGCATAGAAATTCCGGCTGTCCAGATGATCCTGTACGTCGCGCAGCGCTTCGCCGAAACGCTGGAAGTGGACGATCTCGCGCTCGCGCAGGAAACGGATCGGATCGGCGACCTCCGGATCCTTTACCATCCGGAGAATGTTGTCATAGGTCGACCGGGCTTTCTGCTCCGCGGCCAGATCCTCATGCAGATCGGTGATCGGATCTCCCTTTGACTGGAATTCTTCGGCGCTGAAGGGGATGCCGCCCGCGGCCTGCGGCCAGATGCCCGTGCCATGGTCGATATAGTAAGGGCCGAAACCGGACTCCTCGATTTCCTTCGGCGTCAGATTTTTCGTGAGCTGATGGACAATGGCGGCGATGATCTCCCAGTGAGCGAGCTCCTCGGTGCCGATGTCAGTCAGAATCGCCTTGCCCTTGTCGTAGGGCATGGAGTAGCGCTGGCTCAGATAGCGCATCGCGGCGGAGGATTCGCCGTCCGGGCCGCCGTACTGCGAAATGATATACTGTGCAAGCTTTGGATTTGTCTGTGTGATTTTTACCGGATATTGAAGGCGTTTTTCATATCTCCACATCAGTTTTTCCCTCCTTCCCATGGCCATGGCCCGATGATCCAGCTCCAGGTCGCGTCTGTTACGCGGCCAAACATGAGGGAGCCGTATTTCTGCTCATAGGAGTTCACCGCATGGTCGTGTGCCTGCCGGACATAGCGGTAATATTCCATCGCGTCAGGATCATCCGGATGAGTGGGCAGTTACAAAAGGACGTCGTCCATGGAAAAACCGGTTTCATATACCGGTTTCATCTCCGCCGCTTCATTCATGGTCTGATTGTCACGTCCGTTCATCATCGTCGGCTCCTTCCTGTCCCAAACGGCAGGTCGAGATCGGGGAAGATGGTTCCCCGATCAAGTCCCTGTTCGAGCGAATATGTCTGATTCCATCTCTGTGACGGCACATAGCCCATCGCGTAGGGCAGTGTGTTGAGGCCGCCGTTTGGCCTTTGCGGGACCGGAGACACGGGCGGCTGCGGAGCCGGTCTCTGCGAAATGGGAGGCATTGGCGGCTGCGGAGTCGGTCTCTGTGAAATGGGAGGCACGGGCGGCTGCGGAGCCGGTCTTTGTGAAGCCGGGGGTCTGTTTGCCTGTGAGCCGGGCGGCATGG
>JAJQCO010000064.1:7916-11485 GCA_021202655.1 Clostridiales bacterium
TGTTTGCTTCTGCAATCCATGAAATAACTCCTTTATTTTAATACTGCTATAATATATGTCATGGATTCCGGCATCGTGATTAGAGGAGGAGCGTTTCCCGGCGATTTGCCCGGAGGAAACGGATAAAAGAAATTTTTCCATAGAAAAAGTCGGGGCAACAAGATTTGAACTTGCGACCTCTCGGCCCCCAGCCGAGCGCGCTACCAAGCTACGCCATACCCCGACGTTATCAACTCAATCAGTATAACACGATTTCACAGATTTGAAAAGCATTTTTTGCAGAATTATCGAAGGATCGGAGGAAAGGATCTGGAGGGAAAACAGAAGGCTGTGGGAGGTTGTGAAGCTGTCTGGTTATAGGTTGAATCTATAACCGGGTACATATTTTCCGTATTAGACAGGAAGGGATCGGTCTGTTATGATGTCCTCAGAAACAAAACACAGAGATAAAACCAATACAGATAAGAAAGAAAATCAGGGAGGACATTGGAATGAGCAGAAAATCATATGCAGAGAGAAATCTGAAATTTGAAACCCTTCAGCTTCATGTGGGGCAGGAGCAGGCAGATCCGGTGACGGATTCGAGGGCGGTTCCGATCTATGCGACGACCTCTTATGTATTCCACAACAGCCAGCACGCGGCGGACCGTTTCGGGCTGGCGGATGCGGGAAATATCTATGGACGTCTGACGAATTCGACGCAGGGAGTGTTTGAGGATCGGATCGCGAAGCTGGAAGGCGGCGTGGCCGGGCTGGCCGTCGCCACGGGAGCGGCCTCCATCACCTACACCATCCAGGCGCTGGCAAGACAGGGGGAACACATCGTCGCCCAGAAGAGCATATATGGCGGCACCTCCAATTTGCTGCTGCACACCCTGCCGTTATACGGCATTGAGACAACCTTTGTGAATGCGCATGATCTGGATGAGGTGGAGGGAGCGATTCAGGATAATACCAAGGCGATTTATATCGAGACGCTGGGCAATCCCAATTCGGATATTCCGGATATCGACGCCATTGCGGCGATCGCGCACAGGCACGGGCTTCCGCTTGTCATTGACAATACGTTCGGAACTCCATATCTCATCCGGCCGATCGAACACGGCGCAGATATCGTAGTCCATTCTGCGACTAAGTTCATCGGAGGACACGGAACGACGCTCGGAGGGGTAATCGTGGATGGGGGAACCTTTGACTGGGCAAAGAGCGGACGTTATCCGTGGATCAGCGAGCCGAATCCCAGCTATCACGGGGTGAAATTTACTGAGGCGGCCGGACCGGCGGCGTTCGCTACCTATATCCGAGCGATCCTTCTGCGCGACACGGGTTCCACCATCAGTCCGTTTGCGGCGTTTCTGCTCCTGCAGGGCACGGAAACCTTAAGCCTGCGCATCGACCGCGCGGTCGAAAACACGAAGAAGGTGGTGGAATACCTGTCGAAGCATCCGCTTGTGGAGAGCGTGAATCATCCGAGTCTCCCGGGGCATCCGGATCACGCGCTGTATGAAAAATATTTCCCGAACGGCGGCGCGACGATCTTTACCTTTGAGATCAAGGGCGGCAAGGACGAGGCTTACCGGTTTATCGACAGCCTGGAGCTGTTCTCGCTGCTGGCAAATGTGGCCGATGTCAAGTCTCTGGTGATCCATCCGGCGACGACGACGCACAGCCAGTGCTCCGAAGAGGAGCTGCTTGACCAGGGCATCCGTCCGAATACGATCCGTCTTTCCATTGGAACCGAGCATATCGACGATATCCTTGAGGATCTGGACGAAGCATTTAAAGCTTTATCAGAATAATATATTTGACTCCAGTATCATATTTGATATATACTCTAAAACAGACAAAACAGCGTGTCTTCGGACACGCTGTTCTGCCGTATGAGACGTTTAGAAATCCTCCGCCAGAAGGTCGCGGATGGTCTGCATGGAAAGATCAATGGACGCAATTTCGTCGGCGCAGCGTTTCAGCTCGTCGCGGATGAGAGCCTCATGGCGGATTTCATGCTTATATTTCATCTGGTGTTCAAGGCTCGCACAGAAGTCAATGTCGATGGTCCGGATCTGGATCTCGCAGGTGAGCCCGGCGCCGGGGCCGTCCGTGATATCAAGGATGATATGGTAGCTTCGGTAGCCGTTTGCCTTGGGGTAGGAGACATAGTCCTTTGTCTCCCGGATGGAGATTTCATCGCGGGCGCCAAGCCAGTCCGCAATCCGGTACACGTCGTCAAAAAACGAGCAGATGATCCGGACGCCGACGGCGTCGTTGACCATCGTGAGGGCCGAATGGCAGTCAGCCGGGACGCCATGTTTTTTCAGCTTGGCGATCATGCTGTCCGGAGATTTGATCCGCGAGGTGCAGTACATAATTGCATGCATCCGGCTGTCCCCCATTCCGGTATCCGGATATTCCGCAATCATATCGAGGAGCTGCTTTTTTGCCGCTTCAAGATGTGGAAGCTGCTCCCCGTAAAATTCCTGTTCTGTCATATATTCTGTTCCTTTTCCTGTATGGTGGAGCGCCACGGTCGCGGCGCAGGTTGTTTTATGCTCTTTTTGCTGCTTACGCGCAAAGGCAGGGAAGCGTCACGGTGATCGTAAGCGAGTGTCCGTCTGCGGAGGAAGCGTGAATCCTTCACCTGGTGTTTGCCGTCGCGGCGGCGGCGATGGAAAGCCCGATTCCATAGCCGCCGGTCTGGGAATTGTGAGACTGGTCGCCCCGGTAGAAGCGGTCAAAGAGCCGTTCCGGATGGCTGTCTACCGGCTGCGAGGTCGTGTTGCTGACAGTGAACAGGGCATTTTTTCCCTGCCGTTCCAGCGTCACGGTGATCTGTCCGTTTTCTTCGGAATACTTGAGCGCGTTGTCCAGGAGGACGGAAACCAGCTGACGCAGAGATTTTTCATCTCCATGAAGCGTGAGCATCGGGAGAATCCTGGTTTCAAAGGCTTTGTTCTCCGTCAGCGCCCGCGAGCGGAAGGACTGCACCATCTCATCGACCATATCAGAAAACGGAAAATCAATCATCTGAATCTGATTTCCGGCTTCCTCTGTCCGCGACAGGAAGATCAGGTCGTTGGTCAGGGAGGTCAGACGCTTCGTCTGCTTCTGGATGTCCTGCAGCCACTCGTTGCCCTCGCCAAGCTCCATCTCCAGGATGTCGGCGTCGGCGTTGATGATGGCAAGAGGCGTTTTGATCTCATGGCCGGCGTCTGTGATGAACTGTCTCTGCTTTTCGTAATTTTCAGAAAAGGGGCGCAGGATCCATTTGGAAAGGACAATCATGAGCGCCAGAACCGCGAGCAGGCCGCTTAAGGAAACCCAGCCGCAGGCGATACAGAAGGTGCTCAGGTTGGTCAGGCTCCGCCAGCAGTCAAGGAAGATCACTCTGGTTTCTTCCTCCTCTTCGTCGGTGTGAACCAGATAGCGATAATGCTCGATAAAGCCGCTTGTCCGGCCGGAGTCGAGAATTTTTGTCAGATATTGTTCTACAGTGGCCAGCTCGACGGCGGCGATCTCGCTTAAGTCTGATTCTGCGACCAGTCCAACCGGAGAGAGGCTGACCCAGAAAT
>JAJQCO010000064.1:11495-19549 GCA_021202655.1 Clostridiales bacterium
CGCGCTCGCTCTTTGCTCATAAAATCCAGCGGATCATTTTCGAAGTTGAACCTCTCTCCTTTTTTTGGAATACAGCCGTCATTGAGCGCGAGGAATTCCAGCGTTTCGTCTGCTTCCCTTACGATGTTGTGGTAGTTCACCAGGGAGATGCTGCCCATGATGAGAGCCAGGACGAGAAAGAGGGACAGCATGGTAACGCCGATCAGCTTGACCCGGAGCTTCCCGATCATATCGCCCTCCGTTCTGCGTCGATGCGTTTCAGGGCATATTCGGTCTCAGACGTGACGACGATTTGCACATCCGCGTGGAGCGCATGAAGCTTCTTTTTCAGATATGAGATGTAGACCCAGACGACCTGTTTTTCCGTATCAGGTTCCCCATTCCAGAGCTTTTCCAGGAAGCGTTCCGATGAGATGGCATGCCCCGGGTTTGTCATCAGCAGTTCGAGCGTCTGAAACTCACGGTTGGACAGGCGGAAGCTGCCGACAGGCGATTTGAGCTCGTAGGTGGATCGGTCCAGGGTGATATTTCCGGCGGCAAGAGGCGGCAGGGACGACTGTGCCTGTGTGCGGGTCATGGCGCGGATGCGGGCGAGAAGCTCTTTGGTGGCAAACGGCTTGGACAGGTAGTCATTGGCGCCCAGGTCAAGTCCCTCTACCTTGTCGTCGATTTCGGAGCGGGCGGTCAAAAGCAGGATGGGAATCTGGTCTCCCCGTCCGCGGATCGTTTTTAAGACGGTCAGCCCATCTGTTTTTGGCATCATGATATCCAGAATCGCGGCATCATAGTTGCCGCTCTCCAGGCATTCCAGAGCCTCCTCGCCGTCGTAGGCTGCGTCAACCGTGTAATCGTTTCGTTTTAATATGGTGACGATCGCCCGCGACAGGGAGCGCTCATCCTCCGCAAGTAAAAGACGCATGGAAAATTCCTCCTTTTTCTCCCGGAAGTATAGCATGGAATTGTGAATGGAAGGTGAACGATTTCACATGGAACGGTGGACTGGGTGGCAAATGATTTCATACTTGACTTTTGATGGCATCATAGGTAGAATAAGAGTCAGGTCAATATGAAGGCAGAGATCGTGTCCAGTAGCGCCCTGTTTTCCGTCAGAGAGAGGAGGCCGTCGGCTGTAAGCCTTCTTCGGTTCAGACAGACGCGTGAATTTCCCACGGGAGCTTCGCTTTTGAAGACTGCCGTCCGTCTTTGGCGGGGCATGAGTAGGGAGCGACGGGTCATGTACGTTACGCATCAGGAAAGTGCCTGGCGGCCGACGGGGATTCCCCGGCGCGGCGTGTCAGGAACCAGGGTGGTACCGCGGTTCACAAAAAGGATCGTCCCTTTGCAGGCTTGCTGCAGAGGGGCGTTTTTGTTACGATGGAAGTCCAGGAAGCGGAGCCAAAGGCGAACGCTGACTCCTTCGCAGGATTATTTAGGACCATTTCTGGAAAAAGAATCAGGAAAGGATAGAAACCATGAAAGACCAGTTAGAAAAAATTAAAGAAGAAGCGTTAAGGCAGATTGATTCTTCCGACGCCCTGGACCGGTTAAATGAGATCCGGGTGGCTTATCTTGGCCGAAAGGGACAGCTGACCGCGGTGCTCAAGAGCATGAAAAATGTCGCGCCGGAGGATCGCCCGAAGGTAGGGCAGATGGTAAACGAGGTACGTGAGCAGATCGAGACCCGCCTGGAGGAGACGAAGGCCGTTCTGGCGAGAAAGGCGCGGGAGGAGCAGCTGAAAAAAGAGGTCATCGACGTGACGCTCCCGGCGAAGAAGAATGAGATCGGCCACAGCCATCCGAACACGGTTGCGTTAGAAGAGGTAGAGCGCATCTTTGTCGGTATGGGTTATGAGGTCGTCGAGGGACCGGAGATCGAATATGACGAGTATAATTTCACCAAGCTGAACATCCCGCCGAATCATCCGGCAAAGGATGAACAGGATACGTTCTATATTAATAAGGATATCGTGCTCCGCACGCAGACCTCCCCGGTACAGGCCCGCATCATGGAGAAGGGAAAGCTTCCGATCCGGATGATTTCCCCCGGACGGGTGTTCCGTTCCGACGAGGTGGATGCGACGCACTCTCCGTCCTTCCATCAGGTCGAGGGTCTGGTCGTCGATAAGAATATTACCTTTGCCGACCTGAAGGGGACGCTTGAGGAATTTGCAAAGGAGATGTTCGGCGAGGATACGAAGGTAAAATTCCGCCCGCATCATTTCCCGTTCACGGAGCCGAGCGCAGAGATGGACGTGAGCTGCTTCAAATGCGGCGGCAAGGGCTGCCGCTTCTGCAAGGGCTCCGGCTGGATCGAGATCCTTGGCTGCGGCATGGTTCACCCGCATGTCTATGAGATGTGCGGCATCGACCCGGACGAGGTCACCGGATTCGCATTTGGAGTCGGCCTGGAGCGCATCGCTCTGTTAAAATATGAGATAGATGATATGCGGCTGTTATACGAGAATGATATTCGCTTTTTGAAACAGTTTTGATCAGCAATGAGGCGTGCGCAGCCGACCGGAGTGTAAGCCGGTCTGCAAACATGTTTGCAAGACGGCGCACGTTCCGGTCCGGCTGCATAGGGCGAACGCCCTCAAGCGAGAAAGGCGAAGCCTTTGGAGCTTGCGCGCGCCGCAACAGATAGTATAGAGGAGAGAACGAAATGAATACAGCATTATCCTGGATTAAGGCATATGTTCCGGATCTGGATGTCACCGCACAGGAGTACACGGATGCGATGACCCTGACCGGGACGAAGGTAGAGGGCTATACCTGTCTGGATAAAAATCTGGAAAAGATTGTGGTTGGCCAGATCAGAAAAATCGAAAAGCACCCGGACGCAGACAAGCTGATTGTCTGCCAGGTTGATATCGGGACGGAGACGATCCAGATCGTCACCGGTGCCCCGAATGTCCATGAGGGGGACAAGGTACCGGTCGTCCTGGACGGCGGCAAGGTGGCGGGCGGCCACGACGGCGGACCGATGCCGGAGGACGGGATCCGCATTAAGACCGGGAAGCTGCGCGGCATAGAATCCCATGGCATGATGTGTTCCATCGAAGAGCTTGGCTCCAGCCGCGATATGTATCCGTTGGCGCCGGAAAACGGCATCTATATTCTGCCAGAGGACACAGAGATCGGTGCGGACGCGGTCGAGGTCCTGGGGATGCACGATGTTGTCTTTGAGTATGAGATTACCTCAAACCGCGTGGACTGCTACAGCGTGATCGGGGTCGCCCGCGAAGCGGCGGCCACCTTTGGCAAGGAATTCCACCCGCCGATTGTGAAGGAGACGGGGAACGAAGAGGATATCCACGATTATCTGACGGTGGAGGTGCAGAATACCGAGCTCTGCCCGCGCTATACCGCAAGGATGGTAAAAAATATCCGCCTGGCTCCGTCGCCGGAGTGGATGCAGCGGAGGCTGGCAGCCAGCGGCATCCGTCCGATCAATAACATTGTCGATATCACGAATTACGTGATGGAGGAGTACGGCCAGCCCATGCACGCTTATGATTATGACCTGCTGGCGGGACATAAGATCGTGGTGAAATGCGCGAAGGACGGCGATACCTTTGAGACGCTGGACGGGCAGGAGCGTAAGCTTGACAGCACGGTTCTGATGATCCATGACGGCGAAAAGGAAGTGGGAATCGGCGGCATCATGGGCGGCGAGAATTCCAAAATCACCGACGACGTGAAGACCATGGTCTTTGAGGCGGCGAATTTTGACGGGACGAACATCCGCCTTTCCGCAAAGAAGATCGGTCTGCGCACGGACGCCTCGGGAAAGTTTGAGAAGGGCCTGGATCCGAACAACGCCGCCGACGCGATCAACCGCGCCTGCGAGCTGATTGAGGAGCTGGACGCCGGGGACGTGGTCGGCGGCATGATCGACATCTATCCGGTGAAGCGCGAGGAGAGCCGTGTGAAATTTGAGCCGGAGCGCATCAACGCGTTGCTGGGCACCGATATCAGCGTCGAGGATATGAAGGCGTATTTTGCGAAGCTGGAGCTTGGCTTTGACGAGGAGACGCAGGAGGTTATCGCGCCGACCTTCCGTCAGGATATTCACTGCACCGCGGATCTGGCGGAGGAAGTGGCGAGATTCTTCGGCTATGACAAGATCCCGATGACGCTGCCCTCCGGTCAGGCGACCATGGGCAAGCTGCCGTTTAAGCTGCGCGTGGAGGAGATCGCCAGAGAGGTGGCGGAATTCTCCGGTTTCAGCCAAGGAATGACCTATTCCTTTGAGAGCCCGAAGGTTTTTGATAAGCTGCTTATCGCGCCGGAGAGCCCGCTGCGCAGGGCGATCGTGATCTCGAATCCGCTGGGAGAGGACTTCAGCATTATGAGGACCAGTCCGTTAAACGGTCTGCTGACCTCCCTTTCGACCAATTATAACCGCCGCAATAAGAACGTCAGACTCTATGAGCTCGCGAACATTTATCTGCCGAAGGCGTTGCCGCTTGAGGAGCTGCCGGATGAGCGGATGCAGCTGGCGCTGGGCTTCTACGGCGAGGGCGATTTCTTCCATATGAAGGGTGTTGTCGAGGAGCTGTTTGGCAAGCTGGGCATGAATCAGAAGATCCATTACGATCCGGACTGCGACCGTCCGTATCTGCATCCGGGCAGGAAGGCCGATATTGTCTACGGGAAAAAGACCGTCGGATATATGGGCGAGGTACACCCGGAGGTTGCGGACAATTATAAGCTCGGCGAGCGCGCCTATATCGCGGTACTGGATATGCCGACCATTGAAGAGTTTGTCGATTTTGATATCAAGTACACCGGGATTGCGCGTTATCCGGCTACCACCCGCGATATTTCCATGGTTGTCCCGAAGGAGATCCGGGTCGGCCAGATTGAGGATATGCTGGCTCAGCGAGGCGGCAAAATTCTCGAGAGCTATCAGCTCTTTGATATCTACGAGGGCACGCAGATCCTTGCGGGGCATAAGTCGGTCGCCTATTCCATTACCTTCCGCGCCAAGGATCACACCCTGACGGATGAAGAGGTGAATGCGGCGATGAAGAAGATCCTCAATGGACTGGAGCGCATGGGGATTCAGCTCAGGGCATAGAGGAGAGAGGAAGACGAGATGAAAGAACTGGAAAAGAATTATAATCCGTCGGCGATTGAGGAAAAGCTCTATCAGAAATGGCTGGACAATAAATATTTTCATGCGGATGCGACACGCGGGAAGCGAGAGGGCAAAAAGCCCTTCACGATCGTGATGCCCCCGCCTAACATCACAGGGCAGCTGCATATGGGACATGCCCTGGATAATACGATGCAGGATATCCTGACCCGCTATAAGAGGATGCAGGGCTATGAAGCGCTGTGGCAGCCGGGAACGGATCACGCGGCGATCGCGACCGAGGTGAAGGTCATTGACAAGCTGCGCTCGGAGGGCATTGACAAGAATGACCTGGGTCGGGACGGCTTCCTGGAGAAATGCTGGGACTGGAGGAAGGAATACGGAACCCGTATCATTACGCAGCTCCACAAGCTGGGTTCCTCCGCGGACTGGGACCGCGAGCGCTTCACGATGGACGAGGGCTGCTCGGACGCGGTGCTGGAGGTCTTTACCCGTCTTTATGAGAAAGGGTATATCTACAAGGGCTCGCGGATCATCAACTGGTGTCCGGTCTGCCAGACCTCGATCTCAGACGCTGAGGTCGTGCATGAGGAGCAGGACGGCTTCTTCTGGCATATCAATTATCCGATTGTCGGGGAGGAAGGACGCTTTGTCGAGATCGCGACGACCAGGCCGGAGACGCTGCTGGGCGATACGGCGGTGGCTGTGAATCCGGAGGATGAGCGCTACCAGGATCTGGTCGGAAAGATGCTCGAGCTGCCGCTCACCGGGCGTCAGATTCCGGTGATTGCGGATGAATATGTGGATAAGGATTTCGGAGCCGGCTGCGTGAAGATCACGCCGGCACATGACCCGAATGACTTTGCTGTCGGACGGCGTCATTCCCTGGCGGAGCTCTGTAACCTGCAAGACGCCGCGGCCAGCGACGGTCGTGGGAAATACGACGGAATGGATCGTTATGAGGCACGCCGGGTGATTGTGGAGGATTTAAAGGAGCTGGGCCTTTTGGTGAAGGTAGTTCCGCATTCCCACAATGTCGGCACACATGATCGCTGCAAGACGACCGTCGAGCCGATGGTGAAGCCGCAGTGGTTTGTGCGCATGGAGGAGATGGCAAAGCCGGCGATTGAGGCCTTAAAGAGCGGGGAGCTGAAGTTTGTGCCGGAAAGCTTTGGGAAGACCTACCTGCACTGGCTGGAAGGGATCCGCGACTGGTGCATCTCAAGACAGCTCTGGTGGGGACATCGGATTCCCGCTTACTATTGCCAGGATTGCGGGGAGATCACCGTGGCGAAGCTCCGGCCCGAGAAGTGTCCGAAGTGCGGCTGTGCAAAGCTTAAGCAGGATGAGGACACGCTGGACACCTGGTTCTCCTCTGCCCTGTGGCCCTTCTCGACGCTTGGCTGGCCAGAGGACACCGAGGAGATGAATTATTTCTATCCGACGGATGTGCTGGTGACCGGTTATGATATTATTTTCTTCTGGGTCATCCGCATGGTGTTCTCCGGGATCGAGCAGACCGGGAAATGTCCGTTCCACACCGTTCTGATTCACGGCCTGGTCCGTGACAGCCAGGGGCGGAAGATGAGCAAATCTCTGGGGAACGGCATCGATCCGCTGGAGGTAATTGACAAGTATGGCGCGGATGCGCTGCGCATGACCCTGATGACGGGCAATGCGCCGGGCAATGATATGCGTTTCTACTGGGAGCGCGTGGAGTCGAGCCGGAATTTTGCGAACAAGGTGTGGAACGCTTCCCGCTTCATCATGATGAATATCGAGAAGGCGAATCCGGCGCGGATGGCCGAATATGATCGGGCATACGCGAAGGATGGCGCGGCGGATCTGCCGCTCACGCTGGCGGATCAGTGGATTCTCTCAAAGGCCAATACTCTGATCGGCGAAGTGACCGAGAACATGGACAAGTATGAGCTGGGAATCGCTCTGCAAAAGGTCTATGATTTCATCTGGGAGGAATTCTGCGACTGGTATATCGAGATGGTCAAGCCACGTCTGTGGCATGAGGACGACACGACCGATGCGGCGTTGTGGACGTTAAAGACCGTGCTGATCGAATCGTTAAAGCTGCTGCATCCGTACATGCCGTTTATTACCGAGGAGATTTTCTGCAATCTGCAGGAGGAAGAGAAATCGATTATGATTTCCGCCTGGCCGGTCAGTCAGGAAAATCGCAGCTTCCCGGAGGAGGAATATGCGGTGGAGACGATCAAGGAGGCGGTCCGCGCGCTTCGCAACGTCCGCGTATCCATGAACGTCCCGCCGAGCCGCAAGGCAAAGGTATATGTCGTATCCGCCGAACAGAAGGTCATTGACATTTTCGAGCACAGCCGGGTATTCTTCTCGATGCTCGGCAGCGCGAGCGAGGTCGTGATTCAGAAGGATAAGACCGGGATCGCAGAGGACGCGGTGTCCGCGGTCGTCCCGCATGCGGTGCTTTATCTGCCGCTTTCCGATCTGGTCGATGTGGAAAAGGAGATCGAGCGGCTGACGAAGGAGAAGAAGCGTCTGCAGGGCGAGCTCGCGCGCGTCAACGGAATGCTGAACAATGAGAAATTCATAAGCAAGGCGCCGGAGGCGAAGATCCGGGAAGAAAAGGGGAAGCTTGCAAAATACACAGAGATGATGGAGCAGGTGGAGGCGCATCTGGCGCAGCTGCAGAAGTAGGCTCCGTTAAGGGAATATTTTTTGACACGGGAGCATAGAATGGGAAAAGCGGCAGAATATATCTTACACATCCCCTTCTGGGCAAAGGACAAGCATACCGTAAGCCAGCTCCAGGACATCCTTAAGAGGATGGGGGATCCGCAGGACGATCTTCGGATCATCCATGTGGCGGGGACGAATGGAAAGGGCTCGGTCTGTGCGGATCTGACCGCGATTCTGACGGAGGCCGGTTATCATGTGGGGACCTTTGTGTCCCCGCATCTGACAG
>JAJQCO010000064.1:19559-20675 GCA_021202655.1 Clostridiales bacterium
CCGAGGAGGAGCTGGAGCAAAGCTTTTTGCGCGTGCGTGCGGCGTTGGAGGCGGAGAAGCTCCCGCACCCAACCTTTTTTGAATTTGTCTTTCTGATCGCGATGGATTATTATCATCGAAAGCAGCCGGATTTTGTGATACTGGAAACCGGTCTGGGCGGACGCCTGGACGCAACCAATGCGGTAAAGCACCCGCTTGCGTGTGTGATTACTTCTATCAGCCTTGACCATATGCAGATCCTCGGCTCTACGATCCGGGAGATCGCGGGGGAGAAGGCGGGGATTATCAAGAAGGGAGCGCCGGTCATCTACGATGCGAATGACGCGGAAGCGGCGGATGTGATCGCCGTGACCGCGAGAGCGGTCGGAGCGGACGCTTACCCGATGAGCGAGGCGGACGTGACGGATTTCGGCGTGGACTTTGCGGCTCCTTACCAGGCGATGAACGCGGCGCTCGCGGTGAAGACGCTGCGTGTGCTCCAAAACATGCAAAAGGAGCTGCAGGCGGCAGACGTCACGGACACGGTCATTCAAAGGGGACTGAGCAAGGTTTGCTGGCCGGGGCGGATGCAGCAGCTGGCGCCCGATATCTGGGGTGATGGCGCGCACAATCCGGGAGGAATTGCGGCTTTTATCCGCGCGGTGCGTTCTCAGAAGAGTGAGAAGGCGATCCACCTGCTTTTTGCCGCGGTTTCTGATAAGGACTATACGGAAATGATCCGGGAGCTGGCGGAAGGACTTGCGCCGTCTCACGTGACAGTCGCACATATTGACAGCGGGCGGGGATTGGATGAGGGAATTCTGGCAGAAAAATTCCGGCAGGCCGGCTGTCTCACCGTCGAACAGTACCGGACGGCGGCGGAAGCATGGCAGGCGGCGCTTGCCCATAAAACGGATGAGGACAGGCTGTATCTTGTCGGTTCGCTGTATCTGATCGGAGAGATCATGAAAGAGATTGGCGCGGATGGAGGAAAAGAGATCTCAGCCGGGCAGTGACGGCCTTATGCGACAGGAGGGAAAATAAGATGCTGGATTTTGAAGAGGAAATCGCCCGTTTCCGGCCAAGCCTGGAGGTGGATCAGGTGGAGGATGCGGTCACGAAGGAGGATCCGACAGA
>JAJQCO010000069.1:0-7922 GCA_021202655.1 Clostridiales bacterium
TTAATAATATACCATATCAGGCAATACTTTTTTACCCAAACTTGCTTTCTAAAAAGAAAATGTTTTCCTTTCTTTTTGTATATCTATTCCTGCGTATCTTCGGCTTCGTCCGCGGATATCTTTTTGGTGATCTCCAGTCCCATCTCGACTTCGACCTTCATTCCGCCAAACATCTCGACCTCGACCCGGGCAAGGCGTTTGTGGCGGTTGATATAGCGAACCAGCCCCTCTTTTCCTTTGAGAGGCCCGGAGCGAACAATCAGCCGGTCGCCGACAAGAATGCCCTCTGACGTTCCGGCAATGTGATCCTCGCTGGTAAAGCTCTGGAGAAATGTGATCTCGTCCTCGGCAAGCGGTACGGGTGTTTTGCCGGTGCCCAGAATCTTGGTCAGCTTGGGAACCTCATGAAATGCTTCGTAAAGCTCGTCTACCTTGTCTGAGATGGCAAAGATGTATCCCGGAAACATGGGGAGCCTGACCTTGTGCCACACGCCGCCAAAGTGACGCTCTCTCTCGATCTCCGGACAGAACATGTCTTCCAGGTAATCCTCTCCGATCATTTTCCGGCACAGAAGGATTGTTTCTTTTTCCTGCCCTGTTACCACCTGCATGGCATACCACATAGGATATCTTCCTCCCGATTCTCTTAAGCTACGAAGCAGGGACCAAACGGTCTCTTATGGCATGGCTTCGCCATCCGCAGGACGCAGATCCTGCAGGTTTTCTCTTTTGTGACGGCCAGACCTTCGGAACGCGGCTGCGCGACGATTCCGTCGAACTGGCTTTTTTCATTGTAAAGCCTTCCGTGCTGAGCCATGACAGCGACAGAAGGCGCCTGATAAACCAGGGATTCTCACCCTTCGGACTCACATGGAGCCGTCCTTGTTCAGGACCACCAGTACGGTCCTGAGCAGAATCTGGATGTCAAGACCAAGGGACCATTCGCTGATGTAGCGGGCGTCGAGCCTGACGATCTCCTCAAAATCTGTGATCCTGCTTCGTCCGCTGACCTGCCACATGCCGGTGATTCCCGGGCGGGTTGCCAGTCTGATGCGATGATGGAGGTCATATTTCACCCATTCGTCTTCGGTGGGCGGACGGGTGCCGACCAGGCTCATGTCCCCTTTCAGGACATTGAAAAACTGGGGGAACTCATCCAGACTGTAATCGCGGATGAAATTGCCGATGCCCTTCTTGTAGGTTCCGTCCGGAAGAATGCGGCTCCCGATGATTCTGGGATCCTCCTCCAGCTTGAACATCATTCCGTCTGACATCCGGTTATCTGACATCAGCTCTTTCTTGCGCGCCTCGGCGTCCATATACATGCTGCGAAATTTATAAATCTTAAATTTCTTGCCGTTCTTTCCGATCCTGGTCTGTGAGAAGAAGATCGGCCCTGGAGATTCCTTATAGATCATCGGCCCCAGGAAAAGGAGCAGCAATAAGGTAATCAGACAGCCAACCACCCCCCCTAGAACGTCCATACACCGCTTGCAAAACAGCGGCATGGGCGTCGCATAGTTGATGCTGGCGGTCAGTACCGTATAAGAGCCAAATCTCTCGACGAACCGTTTCTGGCCGAGGAGCTGATTGGACTTTGCCAGTTTGAGATGAATCACCACGCCCATCACGGTAAACCGATCAACCAGATCGTGTGGGTACGGCTCTCCCTCCGGAATATTGATCAGAATCTCATCCACCCACTCCCGACAGACGAACTCGGCGACGCTGTCCCGGTTCGCGACGACGGGGATCCCCTCAAAGGTCTCGCCGACCATATCGCGGTCGATCACCGCAAGCCCGGCCAGATGGAACACGCTGTAGCTGCTCCCTCGTATACTGGCGAGGGTTTCGTCAAGCATATTCTCTGTGACGACAATCAGCAGAGAACGCCTGCCCATTTCCCACGGCAGCTTCCGGATCATCGTCTTCCAGACAAGGCGCACCACGCAGGTCAGAAGCAGCCAGAGAAGCGCCGTAATCAACAGCACCTGCCTGGAATAGCTTCCCGCGTCCTGTGTGAGAAACAGGCAGAAGGTCGTGCCGACCGTCACGAAGATGACATTCCGGCAGGTCTCCCTGATCTCCATATAGAAGCCGCGCTTCAGGACATTCTTTAATGTATCGGATAAGACGGTTACGATGATGTCCATCAGCATCATGATCAGCGCGACATTGCGATACACCCGATTTGCATATGGATTGAGCATACCATGGCGCATCACATATGCGATAAAATATGCCGTCTGCAGGCAGATCACATCTAACACCATAAAGTCCAGATGCTTCCGCCAGCTCTGTGTCACTCTTTTATACATCGGGACCTCTCCTTATGCTTCGCGGCCCTTTTTAAACCATCTCTTCACCCTCTCGGTTCCGTATCCATAGTGAGGAGTCCGGTCGCCCGACTCACGATCGGGTACCTCCGCGAGCACAGTGAGCCCCAGATACTTCTCAACGTCTTCTACGGACTGGATGCTGTCATTCATCAGGACCTCAAAAACGACGATTCCGCACACAAGGACAATTCCCAGCATCGCGCCCATCATGGCGTTGCGTGCGTTGCTCGGACTCGTCTTATACTGTGGTATCACACCGTGTTCGAGGATCTTTGGCGGCACCATCTCCATGATATCGCCGATATAATCAGAGGCTGCCATCGCCACGGTGTCTACCATGTCCCTGGCCATCACCGGATCCGGATCCTGCACGGTGATCGAGAGGATACGGGTATCGGTCGGATTGTTGATGCTGATCTTGCCTGCCATCTCCTCGTAGGTCAGCGGCAGCGACATCTGTTCAATCACACCCTCCAGCACCGGGCGGCTGGTGACGATGATCTTGTAATCCTGGGTGAGCTGGCTGCCAATCTGCAGGTCTGCCAGAGAGGTCAGCGTCGTCTCCTTGGACAATATGTAGAGCATCGCCGTCGAGCTGTACTGCGGAGTAATGACATACTTCGAATACAGACCGGCAACCCCGCCGAACAGGACGGCGGCCAGAAGAATAGCCCAGATGCGGCGCTTCAATGCCATGAGCAGCTCCAGCAGGTCGATCTCGACCTCATCGTCGCGCTTCCTGGCGTTTCTCATTGTCTGATTCTGATTTTCCATTTTCCCTTCCCACACTTTATCTTATTCTTCGTAACTGTAACCATCCCTGATGTAATACCCTATGTTGTCATTCGACTGATCCGCCCTTAAGAATCCGGGCCGCGTTCCCATAGACAAGTCGTTCGAGATACGCATCGTCCGAGTTTCTCTGCATCCATTCCAGCGAATCCCGGATCCGGGGCGGCCGAAAATCCAGGCGGTGCATATCCGTGCCCATAAAATCAATGCGCTGCTCCTTAAACTGCCTGCGGCACCAGCGGACGTCTCGGTCAAACAGGCTCCCCGACAGACTCTCAAAATTCATCTGCAGCCTGCATCCGCTCCGCGCAAGGTCGCTCAGGTTCACCTCACGCCGCAGACATACATAACGCTCATAATGAGCCAGGATCGGCACATATCCGGCCAGCTGCAGCCTGCGTGTCCCGCCATAAAGAGTCTGATATGAGACCGACGGATCGAACTCGACGAGAACATACCGGCTTCCCGCCATGGAAAGCGCCCTGCCCTCCCGCAGACACCCGGCCAGATCATCGTGATAAAAGGTCTCCTGTCCGAGATAAATCTCGAAATCCGGCAGTCTCTCACGAATCCTCCGGCGAAGCTCTCCGGCCAGCTCGGAATAGCCATCGACGCCGCGATGTCTGGAATAGTGCGGAGTCGCGACCACTGCTACGACCCCCTGCTCTGCCGCTCTCTCGAGCAGCTGACAGGATTCCTCCAGCGACCGGGAACCGTCATCCACTCCGGGAAGCACATGCGCGTGTATATCAATGATCCTCCTCACAGCTGTCCTCACCCCCGACTAACATATAAAATAGCATCTAATACACCCAATGTCAAGTCTCATACGGACAAAAGCTTTCGACAAAAAATGACGATTCTTGGGTATTTTTATACCAGCCTCTGCTCCGCAAGGGCAATCAGACGGTAAAGCGCCGCCGAAATCAGGCACAGAATGACAATACTCATCATGACCATGTCGAGCTTGAAGACCTGACTTCCATATATGATCAGGTAGCCCAGTCCCCGGTCCGCCGCGAGGAATTCCCCGATGACTACGCCGACCAGGCACAGCCCGACATTGACCTTCATATTGCTGACGATCAGGGGAAGGGAGCCGGGAAGCAGAACTCGAAGCAGCACGTCTGTCTTATTTCCGCCCAGGGAACGGATCAGCCGCGTCTGGTCCGGATCCATTCCCTGAAAGCCTGTGTAAAGGGTCATGATGGAGCCGAAAAGAGCGACAGACACCGCCGCCACGACAATCGTGCGGACGTGCGTCCCCAGCCACACGATCAGCATCGGCGCCAGGGCGGATTTGGGAAGGGAATTTAAGAGCACAAGATAGGGTTCCAGAACCTCCGCCGCCCCGCGGCTTGCCCACAGCGCCAGGGCTGCCGCGATCCCGGCCAGCGTGACGATGAGGAAGCTCGCAATCGTCTCAAAGAGGGTAATGCCAATATGTCCGAAAATGCTTCCGTCGGACGCCATATGGAAAAAACAGAGAAGAACTCTGGAAGGCGAGCTGAAAATGAAATCATCAATGATTTCAAGCCTTGCGCAGAGTTCCCACACGGCCAGGATAAGCGCCAGCAGCATAAAGCGGCAGACGGCCGTTTCTCTTTTGTGAAGCTGTTCCCTTCGAATATATTCTATCTGAAAGCGTTCGGATGCCGTTAAGCGTTTCTGTTCCATCGTGATCCCCCGTAAATAGCAAGTATATATTTATAGTATGCGGACGGGGGAGAGCAGTTCGCGCATCGCCGCTCAGTTTTTAAGAGGCGCATCCTTGAGCGGCGCGCTCTCTCCGGCTTTCCCATGGGTCAAAGCGGCGGAGGGCTCCGGATCTGGCTTCGGCTCTGTCAGCTTCCAGATATCCTCGTTATACTGCGCAATGGTCCGGTCGGAGGAGAAATATCCCGCCTTGCTGATATTGACAAGCATCTTCCTGGCCCAGCCCAGGCGGTCCTCATAATCCCGGTAGGCCTGTTCTCTGGCCTTCGCGTAGGACTCATAGTCAAGCAGGGTCATAAACCAGTCCTTGTTCAGCAGCTCCCGATACAGGCGCTCCAGATTCTCCTTTTCGCCGATCGCAAGCATCTGCGGTCCCACGATGAAATCCACCGCTTCCTTGATATCCGGATTGGCCTCATAGTAATCCTTCGACACATAATCTGCCTTCGCGTAATGCTCGATGACCGTGTCGCTGGTCTCGCCGAAGATGTAAATATTCTCCGGCCCCACCAGATCCGCGATCTCGACGTTCGCGCCGTCAAGTGTCCCCAGCGTTACCGCTCCGTTCAGCATGAATTTCATGTTGCCGGTGCCGCTGGCTTCCTTGGACGCCAGAGAAATCTGCTCGGAGATATCGCAGGCCGGAATCAGCTTCTCTGCCTTCGTCACGTTATAATTTTCGACCATGACGACCTTCAGGTACGGGCTGACGTCCGGATCCCCGTTTACCAGAGTCTGCAGGCACAGGATCAGGTGGATGATATCCTTCGCGATCACATAGGCCGGCGCCGCCTTGGCCCCGAAAATTACCGTGATCGGCGTCGTCGGGAGCGTTCCCTTTTTGATTTCCAGGTACTTGTGGATCACGTAAAGGGCGTTCATCTGCTGGCGCTTGTACTCATGCAGGCGTTTGATCTGGATGTCGAAGATGGAATTCTCGTCGATCTCGATCCCCTCGGTTTCCTTCAGGTACTCCTTCAGGATTCTCTTGTTCGTCTGCTTGACCTTAAGGAGCTGCAAAAGCGCTTCCCGATTGTCGGCCAGTGTACCCAGCTTCTCCAGCTCGTCGGCGTGGAAGCGGTAATCTCTGCCAATCTTCTCCGTAATATAGTCGGCAAGCGGGTGGTTGCAGTGCAGCAGCCAGCGGCGGAAGGTGATGCCGTTTGTCTTATTGTTGAATTTTTCCGGATACAGGTCATAGAAGGCCTTAAGCTCCGTATTCTTCAGAATCTCCGTGTGCAGCTGCGCCACGCCGTTGACGCTGAAGCCGTAATGGATATCCATATGCGCCATGTGAACCGTGTCGTTTTCGTCGATGATGGCGACAGCCGGATCCCGGTATGTTCTGCGAACGCGGTCATCCAGAATCTCGATGATCGGAACCAGCTGCGGCACGACCTCCTTCAGGAAGGAGATCGGCCACTTCTCCAGCGCCTCCGCCAGAATCGTGTGATTCGTATACGCGCAGACCTTCTTCACAATCTCGACCGCCTCGTCAAACGCGATGCCGCGCTCAGAGAGCAGACGGATGAGCTCCGGAATCACCATTGACGGATGGGTGTCATTGATCTGGATGACCGCGTAATCTGCCAGATCGTGGAGATTGCTTCCCTTCGCCAGGCACTCGTCCAGAATCATCTGCGCGCCGTTGCTGACCATGAAATACTGCTGGTAGATCCGAAGCTTACGGCCCGCGTCGTCGCTGTCATCCGGATAGAGAAACAGCGTCAGGTTCTTCGCGATATCGCTCTTGTCAAAATCAATTCCTTCGGTGACCAGACTCTCATCGACGGACTCCACATCAAACAGATGCAGAGCATTCGTCCGGTTCCGGTAACCGGTCACGGCAATGTCATACAGGCGGGAACGAACCGTCAGCCCGCCAAAAGAAACCGGATAGCTGACGTCGCGGCGGATCACCCAGCCGGGCTGCTCGATCCAGGGATTCGGAACCGCCTTCTGCATCTCGTTCTCAAATTCCTGCTTAAACAGGCCGAAATGATAGTTCAGCCCGATGCCGCAGCCGTTTAAGCCCAGAGAGGCGATGGAATCCAGAAAGCAGGCTGCCAGACGACCCAGGCCGCCGTTGCCCAGAGAGGGCTCCGGCTCTGCCTCCTCCACCTCGCTGAGCTTCTTGCCGGATTCGGCCAGCGCGTCGCGCACCTCGTCGTACCATCCCAGGTTGATCAGATTGTTTGACAGAAGCTTCCCGATCAGAAATTCCGCCGAAATATAATAGATTTTCTTCTTTCCCTCTTTGCTCTCGCGACCGGCCGCTTCGCTCTGCACCAGCGTCAGAAGCGCCTCATAGAGCTCCCGGTTTGTACAGTCGGCAACCGGCTTTCCTGCCGCCTCCGCTATTCTCCTGTTCCATTCTGTCATTGTTTTTATTCCTCCTCATTTCTCATTTACCAAAATCATAACTCCATGTATGCTGCTCCGTCCTGACATCCTCAATCATCTGAGCAATCCTGGCGGTATATTCTCCGTCCGGGTAAACCCGCTCCCACAGCCGGTAGGCCCGGGTCGTGCGCACCCCGCTCCACGTCATGGTATTGCCGTTGCAGTATTGATAGTAAAGCTCTGCATACAGGGAGGCCATTTCCTCCTTCAGATCGTCCGGGACCAGATAAAGCTCCTTCTTTACCTGATCGCGGATCACCTGCTTTAAAAAGGCGGCGCTGTAGGCACGAAATTCCGTCAGATTCGGATCCTCGCTCCCCTCTCCGGCCGCATAAGCCGCCACATCCACCTGCTTTGTCACAAATTCCATCACGCCTCCCTCCTGATCCCAGTAAAGACTCCCATACTGATTGTCCGGGATCGAATAGGGGCTGAGCACAATCTCCGTAATCCCGTAGGCATCCTCCGGAACACCCGGCTCGGATTTGTGCTTTTTGATCCGCTGCGCATGCAGATGCCCGCTGACATACAGCGGAACCTCATATGCCTCAAGCAGCGCCAGAAGCTCGTCGTGATTCTCGATCTAGAACTCGTTATAGTAAAGGCGGTTATCTGAAAGCAGGGGGTGAGTCGAAACCGCCAGCACCTGTAAAACGTAATCATGTTCCAAAG
>JAJQCO010000069.1:7932-20540 GCA_021202655.1 Clostridiales bacterium
TGTCGTGTACAGGCGGCTCTCGGAAAGCAGGTTGTGATGCGCAACCGGCAGCACCTGAATTCCGTTTTCCTTTGCCACCTGCAGATGGGCGCTAAGCCAGCGCAGCGTCTCCGGACGGATTCGTCCGTTTACCTGATTGCCGTCCTCATACTGGCAGGAATCAATCATCAGAAGCCAGTGAGTCGCATCCACCGGATAGACGTAGCTCAGGGAATCCGGGTCGCGGTTCGGCGACTGGTCATAGCCAAACGCATGATAAATGTCATAAAAATCCTCCGCGCATGTAAGCGTCTCGGCCTCCTCGGAGAAACGGCCGAAGTAAACGGCGGCATCCGGCTTGTTGATGTCATGATTTCCCGGAATCACGACCACCGGCACACCTGCCTCCTGCACCTTCGCCAGCTTCTCCGCCAGCTTCTCATGGTTCTCCCGCTCGCCGTTTAATGTCAGGTCGCCGCAGAGAACCAGCGCCGCCGGTTTCGTCCGCACGGCCTCCGCAAGCAGAGCGTCAATCATCTCGTCGCTGTACTGGGTTGTCTTCCCGTCGTCGCCCTCCACCATCTGCCAGAACGCATATCCGTCGTCGTGGGTCGTCGCGCTCATATAGTGAAGATCGGAGGCAAACATGACCGTCGGCGGGACGTAAGGCTCCTCTTCCTCCTCCGACTCTGCTTCTCCGCTTTCGCCGCCCGCCCTTTTTAGGCGTTCCGCGGAGGAATCCTCATCCGGCAGCGCAAGCCCGGCAAGGCATTTCTCGTATTCTTCCTCCAGATCCTGATCGGCCTTATCTGCTCCCGAAGGAGTCGCCGTCCCCGGCATGGGACCGGGCAAAGACGCCTCTGCGCTCTCTGTCTCCTCAGACGCAGACTGCGCCGGACGTTCGTCCACACGGTTCCATTCGCCGAGCAGCCGCACGATTCCGGCGCAGATCAAAATCAGAAGGATATAAATCACAACCGATATATATTTTCTGATGTTTTTCATCTGGTCAAACACTTCCTATGCTGTCACTGCATCGTAAGTGTTTATCATAGCACATTTAAAGGAAAAAAGGAAGAGCCATTCGCATCGTCGCTTTGCAGACCCTTCTGTATCATCCGGGATTTAAGCCTTCAGGCTCTGCTTTTTCTGTATCTGCTTCACACTGTAGCCGGCACGGATGCTGATCACGACAATCAGCACCAGCATGATGATCGCAGAGAGCGCGTTGACCTCCGGCGTCACGCTGGTCTTGACCATGGACAGGATCTTTAAGGGAAGCGTCGTGCTGCCTGGTCCTGTGACGAAAAAGCTGATGATGACGTCGTCCAGCGACAGGGAGAAGGAAAGCAGCGCGCCGGAGCTGACGCCCGGCATGATCAGGGGCAGCGTCACCTTAAAAAAAGTCGTCACCTCGTTGGCTCCCAGATCCATGGCCGCCTCCTCCAGAAAACGGTCAAAGCCCGCCAGCCTTGCCCGGACATTCATGACCACAAACGGAATGCAGAATGTGATGTGGGACAGGGTGATCGTCACAATGCCAAGCGGCATATTCATAATCGAAAAAATACACAGCAGAGAAACGCCGAGCACCACCTCCGGAATGACGATGGGAATATACAGAAGCTGGTCGATCAGCTCCTTTCCCTTAAAATCATAACGGCTGAGCCCGATTGCCCCCAGCGTGCCGATGACCGTCGACACAGCCGTACTCACCACGGCGATCAGGACGCTGGTCCACAGCGCGTCCATCAGCGTCCGGTTTTTAAAGAAGCTTCCGTACCATTCCACCGTAAAGCCTTCCCAGACAATGTTCATCTTGGACGTGTTAAACGAAAAGATGATGACCATGACGATCGGTGTGTACAAAAACAGGAATACCAACAGGATGTAAAGATTCTGCAGGAGTTTATTCTTTTTCATCTTATGCGCCTCCCAGGTCATCCATACTGCCGCCGTTCTTCTGGTAGAGCTTCACCAGAAGCAGCGTAATCACGATCAGGAACAGAGACAGTGCGGCTCCGAGCGGCCAATTCTTGGCCGTGATAAATTCGTTTCGGATCAGGCTTCCGATGACCAGGATCTTGCTTCCGCCCATCAGGTCTGTCACAAAGAACATCCCCAGCGCGGGAATGAAGGTCATGATGGTTCCCGCAAAGATGCCGGGCATCGTGAGCGGGAGCGTGATCCGCATAAAGGCCGTGACCGGCTTCGCGCCAAGGTCGCTTCCTGCCTCCAACAGGGATTTGTCCAGCTTCTCAATGGAGCTGTAAAGCGGCAGGATCATGAACGGCAGCAGCGTGTACGTCATGCCGATGATGGAGCCCACATAGTTGTAAACCAGCTGCAGCGGCTCATCAATGACGCCCAGGAACATCAGGAAACGATTGATGACGCCCTCTCTTCGCAGCAGGTTGATCCAGGCAAACAGACGGATCAGGGAGCTGATCATAAAGGGCACCATGACGAGCGCCATGAAAATGGTCTTTTCAATCTCGCCCTTTTTTGCGACAAAATACGCAAAGGGATAGGCGATCAGGATGCAGGCCACGGTGGTGATGCCCGCCATCAGGATCGACTGGCCGAAAACACGGAGATTGGAAAGATCAAAGATCTGGAAAATATTTTCAAACGTAAAGCCGAGCTTCACGCCCCCGTAGGCGCTGCGCCTCATAAAGCTGATCGCCACAATATAGATGAGCGGAATCAGCACAAACAGAATCATCCAGGCCGAGACGGGGCCGGCCGTCGCAAAAAAGGCCGCGTCCCGCTTCTTTTTTCCCGGATGTTCCTTTCCCTGTTTCTTCATCTGCCCGCCCCCTTATTCTGAATATACCGGATTGTCCACCGCGTGAAAGATCGGATTGTCCGGCGAGGAGATCACGACGGCGTCCTCCTTCTCCCAGTAGAGGAAGACGTTCGTGCCGACCGCAAGCTCCGGAATCTTCGCGGACTGGTTCACGCGCACCTCCTTGCCGCTCGGCAGCATGATAATCACCTTCTGCACATTGCCGACAAAAACGTATTCCTTAATGATCCCCGGACAGTAAAAGCCCGGCGTCGGCTCCGGCGACATCAGAAGATTCTCCGGACGCACGGAGATATCGACAATCTCTCCCATCCTCACATCGTCGCTCAACGCCGTGACCGTCCCGGTCTCCAGCATGACGACGACCTCATTCCCGCGCTTCGCCTGCACCGTGCCGTAAAACAGATTCGACTCGCCGATGAAATCTGCCACAAACCGGGAGGCCGGGTGGTCGTAAATGTTTTTCGGGCAGTCCAGCTGCTCAAGAATGCCCTTTGAGAGCACGGCGATGCGGTCGCTCATCGTCAGCGCCTCCTCCTGGTCATGGGTCACATAGACGAAGGTGATGCCCAGCCTCTTCTGCAGGCGTTTCAGTTCAAACTGCATCTGCTTGCGCAGCTTTAAATCCAGCGCTCCCAGCGGCTCATCTAACAGCAGGACCTTCGGGCGGTTGATCAGCGCGCGGGCAATCGCCACGCGCTGCTTCTGTCCGCCGGAGAGCTGATCCGGTTTGCGGTTCTCATATCCGGTAAGCTGAACCAGCTCCAGCATCTCCAGCACCCGTTTCCGGATCTCCTCCTTCGGCGTCTTGCGAATGCTCAGCCCGAAGGCGACATTATCAAAGATCGTCATATGCGGAAACAGCGCGTAATTCTGAAAGACCGTATTGACCTCTCTCTGGTAGGGCTTTTTGCCGTGAATCTCCGTGTCTTCTATATATATTTTGCCGGAAGTCGGCTGTTCAAAGCCTGCGATCATGCGGAGCGTCGTCGTCTTTCCGCACCCCGACGGTCCCAGCATGGTCAGAAACTCTCCCTTTCGGATGTCCATGCTCAGAGATCTGACTACCCGGTTCTCGCCGTAATCCTTACATACGTTTTCTATCCTGACAATACTCTCCATCCTGTCCTCCTGGCCGCTCTGATTTTATTCCTGACTGCGCTGCGTATCCGCCCCATGCCGCGCGGCGCAGTGCGTGGCATGGGTGTGACAGGTAACGTCAGTCCTTCAGTCCGTTCATAATATCGACGATCTTGGAGCTGTCCTCTCCGATATCCGCCAGATACTGGACGCGCTCCTTCACCTCATCCGGCATAACCTTGATCGGATTCGACGTATATTCCTCGCCGAGGTACTCATAGGCCGCCGTGTTCGGGTTCAGATACGGGAACACCGTCGAGATATAGGCGCTGTTTTCCGCATCCAGGATATAGTCGATCAGCTTGTATGCATTTTCCTTGTTCTTTCCTTCCTTGGCGATGGAAAGCTCGTCAAATCCGAAGTAAACGCCGCCCTCCGGCCAGACCCCGACGATCGCCGGATTTTCCTCCATGGCCAGCGCGCATTCCGCCGCGTAAATCAGGCCGATCGAGCACTCCCCGTTCAGCATCAGCGTCTTCGGGGAATCGCCGTTATAGGCGTGAATGTTGGGCTTCAATTCCTCCAGATACGCCTTCGCCGCCTCGAGCGCCTCATCGCTCGTGTCGTTGATGCCATATCCCTGCGACATGGCCGCCATGCCTACGACGGCTCTCGCGTCCTCAATCACAACCATGGAATCCTTGTACTCCGGGTTCAGGAGATCCTGGTAGGTGCGGATGTCATCCTTGATTACATCGGTATTCACCGCGATCACCGCGCCGGCGCCCATAAACGGGATTCCGTACTTGCCCTCCGGATCCGCTTCGCTGACCCGATAGGCGGGATCGATGTTGCCGATGTTTTCCAGCTTGCTTTCATCAATTTCCTCGATGATCCCCTGCTCGATGAAGGCATTATAATACTGTGTGCCGTCCATGATGACGTCGTAGGTATCCTTGGAAGAGCTGGTAACCTTCGCAAGCATCTCGTCCTGAGAGGTGTAATAGGTGACGTTCACCTTAATGCCCGTCTCCTCCTCAAAGCCGTCCAGCGTCTCCTGCGGGATATACTCGGTCCAGCAGATCAGATTCACTTCCTTGCTTTCCTTACTCTCGCTGCTGCTTCCCCCGCATCCGCCAAGAACGCCCGCGCCTACCGCGCAGAGCAGACCGAATGCCGCGATTTTTCTCATTGATTTTTTCATAACCGTTTCCTCCCTCATTTTTTTCATGCTATGGCAAAAGAAAACGCACAGACCGTTTCGTCTGTGCGCCGTTGCACGTTTTTTCTCTCCGTTGTCAGAGTGCCTTCTTCCCTCTCTCGCCGGTCCGGATGCGGATGACCTCCTCGACCTTGCGGATGAAGATCTTGCCGTCGCCGGTGGTTCCGGTGCCGACCTTCTCCACAATATCCGTGATAATGTCCTCCACGCTGTCGTCGTCGACGACCACGGTAATCTGAATCTTCGGGAGAAGATTGATATTCGTCTTCAGACCCTTGATCACGTTTGTGCCGTTCCCATCGCCGATCATTCCCCGCTGCGTGCCGCATCCCATGATACTGGAAATCGACATTCCGCCGCAGTGAAAGGTATCGAGGATTTCCTTTACGGTCTCCAGCTTTTCCGGTTTGATAATAATTGTCAATTCTTTCATCTCAGACCTCGCTTTCTGTTCTGTCGGTTGCCGACGATAACCTTTATTGCTCCGAGGCGTCAAACACGACCCGTCCGTTCATGACCGTGCAGATCACCTCTGACTCCGGAATTTCTTCCTCCGGTATGGTCAGCAGATTCCGGTCAATCACCGCGATATCCGCGTACTTGCCGGCCTCCAGCGTTCCCAGCTTTTCTTCCATTCCCACCGCATATGCGGTTCCATATGTATAGGCTTTCAATGTCTCCGCCACCGTCAGCTTTTCCTTCTGCGTATATGGCCCGTAGGATACCCGGTTGAGCCCCTTCCTTGTCACCGCCGCATAAATATTCGGGATCGGATCAAAATCTGCGACCGGATAATCCGTCCCCAGCGCCAGACTTGCACCAGTATCAAGGATCGACTTGAGAACCCACTCATAATGACTCCTCTCCGCGCCGCAATGATTGATCTTGTCAAATTCATCCAACGGCAGATGCAACGGCTGCATGGAGGGAATTACATGGAGCGCCGCAAAGCGTCCGATGTCCTCCGGCCGGATCATCTCGATATGCTCAATGGAATTGCGCAGCCCGCTGACATCATTCACCCTGGCGGATTCCTCAAAGGCGTCCAACAGCGTCTTGACCGCGTAATCCCCGATGCAGTGAACCCGCGCGCCATATCCCTGGCGGTTGGCCTCCTTCACCCAGGCCAGATACTGTTCCCTGGGATAATTCAGATATCCCTTATCCGCTCGTCCCTCATAGGGCTCCACCATCGCCGCGGTAAAGGTCGATGTGACGCCGTCGGCAAATCCCTTGACCCCGGCGATCCGCAGGGTGTCGGTATCATATTTTCTGCGGTATGGGGCAAGCTCTCCGATCCTGGCGGGATCGGTCTCTGTCCCCGGATACAGGAACATGCGCACCGTCAGCTCTCCCGCGTCGTCCATCTTTTTCAGATAGCGATATGCGTCGTCAATCTGCTCCGGAGGCGTCGCGTCCATATCCGTACAGGTCGTAATCCCCTTCGCGTTCATTGAGCGGATCAGCGCTCTCTGCAGCTGCTCCTCTTCTTTCGCCGGAAGCTTCGTGTCATATCTGCGGCAAAGGCCGTCGCCGCCCTCCCGCACCAGTCCGTTTAACTCCCCGTCCGGGAACCGGTCCACCGATCCGTAGACCGGCTGCCAGCCGCTTAAGTAACCGCTCTCCTCTAACGCCTTCTGATTCATCCACTCCGAATGGCCGTCCACCGCCCTCAGATAGACCGGCTTATCCGGGAAGGCGACATCCAGGGAGCGCTTCGTCGGAAACGGCGCGTCATCCCAGTACGCCGTCAGCCACCCATAGCCGAAATAGCGTTCCAGATCCGGATACTTCTCTGCGAATGCCACCATCATCCGCACGCATTCTTCTTCGCTCTTCGCCGCGGAAAGATCCGCGCAGAAATGTTCGCTGGTGAACTGCGCGCCCATCATGAAATGCGCGTGTGCGTCGCCAAATCCCGGCATAATCAGCGCATCCCCAAAATCCCGTATCTGCGTATCCGCTGTCCGGTACGCCTCTAACTCCTCCCTCGTACCCACCGCAAGGATTCTCTCTCCCCCGATCGCCACGCCGCCGCGAAAGGAAGCATCGTCCGTCCCGGTAAATACATTTCCGTATAAAATCATCTCCGCCTTCCTGGCCATACGCAGCTCCTTCCGTATCCTTTAGCAAATAGAAAAAGAGATGGCAGGGAGTCTTCTCTGACGTCCTTGCCATCTCTGTCTGGCTCTATTATGCCATAGTGCTTCGCACAATTCAACGGCGTTCCTTCACAACTTATCCGCGATTTTTTTATTTTTTCTATGCATGATGCACAAGTCTTCTTATTTTGTCAACAGCATCATGATCTCATTGCTGCGAGCGATAAACTTCGTCATCCGCTCCGGCTGCAGCGTGCCGTGGGCGATCAGCGCCAGGTCATAGAGCTGTTCACAGAACTTCTCGGTATTCTCTCCCTCGCCATGGTTTAACACATACTGAACCAGGTCATTGTTCGCGTTCAGAACCAGCGTCTCTCCTTCACCGCCAAACATGGACGGATCCATGCCGTACATATTGTACATCTTCATCATATCCTGCAGCCGGCGGCTCTCCTCAGAAACCGTCAGCAGGGCCGAGACATTCTTATCCTTCAGCTTCTCCACCTGAATGGACAGCTTGTCAAGCTTCAGCGCCTTCTTGAAAATCTCCGTCAGAGAATCCGCCTGCTTCTTAAACGCTTCGTCGTCCTCCTTCACCTCTTCCTTGAAGGTGTCCGTCAGATCTGCGTCCAGACGCTTGAACTTCACGCCCTCGTTCTTCTGCTCCAGATGACCGATGAACGGACTGTCAATGTTGTGCGGCAGAATCACTGCGTCAAGCCCTTCCGCCTTAAACATATTGATGTACTGGCTCTGCTCCTTCTCGTCGGTCACATAGAAGACGATGTTTTCGTGCTTCTCCTTGCCTGCCTCCAGATAATCCTTTAACGTCAGATATTTGCCGTCCAGGTTCTTGAAAATGATATAGTCGTTCATCTTCTCCGCGAACTTCTCGTCCTTCAGGCATCCATACTTGATGAACGGAGAAATATCATCCCAGTATTTCTCGTAATTCTCGCGGTCGGTCTTGCACATGCCGGTCAGCTTGTCCGCGACCTTCTTCGTGATATAATCGGAAATCTTCTTCACAAATCCGTCGTTCTGCAGCGCGCTCCGAGAGACGTTGAGCGGCAGATCCGGGCAGTCGATCGTGCCCTTTAAGAGCATCAGGAATTCCGGAATCACTTCCTTGATATTGTCCGCGATGAAGACCTGCGTGTTGTACAGCTTGATCGTACCCTCAATCGAATCGTACTCGGTGTTGATCTTCGGGAAATAGAGAATTCCCTTCAGGTTAAACGGGTAATCCATGTTCAGATGGATCCAGAACAACGGCTCCCGGTAATCGTGGAACACCTTGCGGTAAAACTCCCGGTATTCCTCCTCGGTACACTCATTCGGATGCTTATTCCACAGCGGATTTGTATCGTTGAGCGGCTTTTCACGGCGCAGAATCTTATAGCGCTCCTTCGCCGGCTCGATCTCTACGGTCTCCTTCTCGCCGTTCTCGTTCTCCTTCTCCTCAGTCTTCGCGGGCTCCAGAACCGTCTCAACGATGGTATCCTTCTCCGTCAGCTCTTCCTTGTCAATCGTGTCATACTGCGGCTCCGCCTTCTCATTCGTCAGGAAAATCGGAATCGGCATGAAGGAACAGTACTTGTCCAGCACCTCGCGGGCGCGGTATTCGTTAGAGAATTCATAGCTGTCCTCATTCAGATACAGGGTGATCGCCGTGCCCTGCTCCGTGCGGTCGCCGTCCTTCATGTCAAAGGTCAGGCCTCCCTCGGACTCCCAGTGTACCGCCGTGCTGCCCTCCCGATAGGAAAGGGAATCGATCGTCACCTTATCCGCAACCATGAAGGCCGAATAGAAGCCCAGGCCGAAGTGACCGATGATCTGATCCTCGTTTGCCTTATCCTTATACTTCTCCAGGAAATCCTGCGCGCCGGAAAAAGCGATCTGGTTGATATACTCTTCCACTTCCTCCGCCGTCATGCCCAGGCCGTTATCTGTCACCGTGATCGTCTTCTCATCCGGATTCACCGTCACCCGGATCTGATACTCCATGTCCTCCGGCTTCGTATACTCGCCCATCAGCTCCAGCTTCTTTAACTTCGTGATGGCGTCGCAGCCGTTCGAGACAAGCTCGCGATAGAAGATATCATGGTCGGAATACAGCCACTTCTTGATAATCGGGAAGATGTTCTCGCTGTTGATGGATAAATTGCCGCTTTTGCTGCCCATATAAAATCACTCCTTATTGAATTTCTGACTGTCCTGTTCGGGGCTTTTGCCCTCTGCCTCATAGTATATAGCAGGTTTTTCAAAAAGTCAACAAAATATCAGCACTCATTTTCATCGAGTGCTGATACGTCGTCTGCGTTTTTCTGTTTTTGTCTCTGCCGCTTCTCATTCCTCCGTGAAAGGGATTCTCTTCTCCCGAAGCCAGTTTGCCAGCTCCCGGTCCCACTCGTGTTCCATCCGCCGGTCAAGGCTGAAGCCCTTCAGAGAAAGACCGCTGACACAGTGCAGCCCGCCATTCTCATACCGGACATGGAGATAGAGCCCGCCGATCTGCTCCGTCTCATCCTTAAGCTGCGCCTTATCCAAGAAACGGCCCACTCCGGAGGACGGGAGCTGAAAGGTCATCCGGAAGCTCTCCGGTAGCTTCTTTCCACGGATCAGAGAGTAACAGAACGGCTTCAGCATGCTCCAGTAAGACAGCGTCCCGATGTGATTCTGCTCCCGCTCCTCCTCAGAATAATAGCCCTGGCGGATGTGGCCGTCGATCGTGAAGACATTGAATGTGACGATCACCGCCTCGCGCACAAGCCAGCCGTCAAACGTGTTGTCCAAAAACAGCTGTCGCGTAAAATCCTTCAGATCCTCCATCTTCAGCGATATCATCCCTCAACCCCCTGCCTGTTCGATCATTTCCTGATACCGTTCAAAAAAATCTGTCGTGCTGCTGTCCTCTCCCTCTGTCAGGGACAGATCCTCCCATGCCGCCTCGTCGTAGGTCGCCGCATGCTCCGCGGCGAACGCGTCGTAGCTGCGGCGGAACGCCTGATTCTTGCGCTGCAGAGACAGGCGTTCTTCGCGCTCTAACGTCTCCTTCTCCTCGTAATCCCGGACACAGCGGACAAGATACCAGACGCCGTCATCGAGGAAGGGCTCGCAAATCTGGCCGTCCTCCATCCCGAAAACCGCATCGTCATATTCCTTTGAGCGCTCTCCCCGCCCGACAAGAATCTCCGACGCGGCCTCCCCGGTCAGGGAAGCGGCGACCGCGGAAAAATCCGCGCCCTCGGTCGTCGCCAGCAGATAGGCCTCCTGCGCCGCGGAGGGCTCGTCAAACGTCAGCTCCTGCACCGTCATGACCCTGGCTTCGCTGTCGCTGATCTCCAGATCGACATCCTCTGTCAGCGCATCCACCAGCCGGTTTGCCCGGTAATAGGCCTCATACATGGTATATACGTCATCCTCATCCGCGCCGATGTAATCCAGATCCGCCTCTGTCAGAGACGCATAATACAGAGCGGCCAGCTCCTTTAAGCTGTCCCGCTCCCGGCTTGTCAGCGTAAGCCCCTGCTCATCCGCAAGAAGATTCATCACCTGCATCTGGCCGAGAAAGCTGCGGATCTCGCCGATCAGATACTCCCCGAAGGTCGTTCCCTCATCGTCTGCCTGCACCTGCCAGATCTGCTCCGTATAGACGTCCCGGTAGCGATTGCGCTCATTTGCGACAATCAGCATGATCTGTGGCCTGGTATAAGGCTTTGTCTCACTGCTCCCCTGTCCGGAGGCGGAACCGGCGCAGGCGGTCAGCGCCGCCACGAGAACAACGGAAACGACCGCCCGGCAGAGTACGCGAATCCTGTCTGTCATATCCATCTCCTCACCGCATATCCTGTAACGCCGCTTACAGCAGGCATTTCAGAACCTTTAACACGCCGTCGCGCACATTCGTATCCGCCTGGAACCTGGCAGCCGCCTTGACCTCCGGCCTCGCATTGCCGACGGCGAAGCTGTAATACGCCTGATTCAGCATCTCAATATCATTGAGCTGATCGCCAAAGGCCATCGTCTCCTCCGGCGCGATTCCCAGACTTTCCTGAAGCAGCTTCACCGCATTTCCCTTGTTGATTCCCTTTGCCATGCAGTCCATCCACATATCCCCGGAAATCGTAATCTTCATGCGGTCCGCATACTTTTCCCGGATCTCGACGGTGGCGGACTCCACGTCCTCCTTCCGGTAAGCGGAAACCTTGATAAAGGAATCCTCCACTTCCAGCAGATCCTTTACCCGCTCGATCCGGAAACGATAGCCGTTCACCAGCCAGTCGCAGAACTCTTCATCCGGGCTGTCCAGATAGGCCACATCCGGTCCGCTGAGCATCACCGTCAGGCCCGCCGCCCGGATATCGCGGATCATATCGTGAGCGGTCTCTTTTTCAATCGTGTTTATATACAGGCTTCTCCCGCAGAGACCGACATAGGCGCCGTTATCCGAAAGATAAAAAATCTTCTTCTTGATCGGCTCAAATGTCTTTTCGATGCTTGCCCACTGGCGTCCGCTCGCCGCCGCAAACTGGATTCCCTTCTCCCGGAGCTTCAGAATCACATCATAATATTCCGGATTCATATAGTTGCCGCCGTCCACAATAAGCGTGCCGTCAATATCCGATACAATCAGTTTGATCATGCCGCATCCTCCTATCTTTTCACTCCAATAGAAAACCGGAGCCCGCCAAAGGCGGATTCCGGTTCCCTCACCCGGCGTCAAAGCCGGATCCTGTATCTCTCACAGCGGAGATGGAGGGATTTGAACCCTCGCGCCGGTTACCCGACCTACCGCATTTCGAGTGCGGACCCTTCAGCCACTTGGGTACATCTCCATCCCGTCAGACGGCTTCCGCCGACCGACGCGGTTTTTATTATACACGATGTTTTGCGAATTGTAAATGACAACTTTCCGGCTTGGTCAAATATATAACATGTCATGTTATATGTGACACCTGTGTCCCGCACTGCGCCGCGCGGCATGGAACAGGTATGCAGCGCAGTCAAACCAAATCAATCAAAAAACAAATCAATTCCGTCGGCCAGGCCCACCGCCAGCTTCTCAAGCGCGGCGGCAGAATGATCGGAAACCTTATCTCCCAGCTCGACGTCCACCGACGGAACCGTCGAGTAGGAGGTCTGCGTCAGATCCAGCGCCATCGACCCGCCAGAAAAAATCTTGACCCCGGCGTTTCTTAGCCCCGAGATAAGACTCTCACCCAGGGCATGATGCTCCTGCCAGTGAGACGCCACCGGCTCCATGCTCCGGTAGGACGACACATCCGGAACGCTGATATAAAACGCGCCCTTATCGCTCTCCGAGGAATCCCAGTGAAGCGCAATATGGCAGTCCTCCATATTGTTCGCGATTACCGTCCGCGCAATGTTGTCCAGCTGGACGTCGTCGCTCTCC
>JAJQCO010000126.1 GCA_021202655.1 Clostridiales bacterium
TCCATTTTTAAGGTATCCTTCTTCTTGATGTGTCCACACTTTGGGGTACATTATAAGTCGTCATATCCTTGAGAACTGGTGGTTTGAACACTATTTCACTCCATTTCCCAACGCTCTCACGGTCAAACACGCAGATATCTGCCGGGAGATGGTCTTAAAAGGACTTGGCTACAGCTTCTTTTTTGTGCGCGACTATATGAAAAATTACCCAGAGTATGTCTATCCGCTTTACCATAAGGATCAGACGCCGCTGATCCGCAATACCTGGATTTTCTGCCCCGCCTCCGGTTCCCCCCCGGAAGCAGAAAATTTTATCAGTTACGCGCTGGAATACGCAGGGAAAATGCCGAAATGACTTATCCTTCTTTAACGATTCCCGTTATCTTTAACGCCCTGGCAAAGAAATCCGACTGCCCGAAATTCCCGGATTTTAACACCAGGCGAAGCTCCGGCTGCTCTAACGGCGTCATCACCGGCACACCCGGCGCCACGCCGGAACCGATATAAAAGGCTCCGAAGCCAAGTGCTTTCGTTACTGCTCCTGAAGTCTCGCCGCCGGCAATGATGAAGCGGGTATAGCCCTCCTTTTCCGCTCTTACGGCCAGTTCGGAAAATGTCTTTTCGATCAGCCCCGCTGTCTCTTCCCTGGCACTCCCCTGGCTTTTCTTCAGCTCCTCCGGTTCCGCCGAGCTGTATACCAGTACGTTTTCTCCTTCTGTCCGCATCCGCTGCCAGATTGTATCGACCGTCTGAGTCCCGTCCGCCAGCTGTGCGGGATGAATACGGTACGACGGATATCCCTGCTTCTGATACTCCGCGATCTGCCTCAGCGTAACCGCGGAACAGCTCCCCGCCAGAAGCACCGCCTTTCCCCCCGAACCGCAATATTCTCTGCGGTCCTTCTCTCCTTCAGCCAGGTTTCCGTCAGGGCTGCATGGCGCTTTGGCACTCTGCCTTACATACCGGCGTCCCAGAGCCCCTGCCAGGCCGGATCCGCCCGTGAAAAAAGCAAGATCGCCAAAGCGTTCCGCGATCTGATCTCCGTGAGCATCCTCATAGTAATCCGGAATCAGATAATAATGCTCGTGTCCGACCTGTGCGGCCGTTTCCGGCAGACTCCTGTCCAGATCCTCGAGCCGGATCTCCACACTCTCATATTTCCCCTGAACAGACATCAGATTTCGAATCCGCGATTCCCGCATCGGCGTCAGCGGATGATCCTTCATATGGCTCTGTGCCAGCGGGATCCCGTTGACATATAAAATCCCCCCACGTACCGTCCGACCGTTGACCGGAAGCGACGGACAAAGCACCGTGAAGGGAAATCCGTAGCGCTCCATCACAGCGTCCGTTACCGGACCGATATTTCCCTCTGCCGTCGAATCAAAGGTGGAACAATATTTCAGATAAAGCTGCTTCGCTCCCATCTCACGCAGCCAGTCAAAAGCCTGCAGGCTTTCCCTCACTGCCTGTTCCACCGGCTCTGTCCTGGTCTTTAACGCTATGACAATCGCGGCGGTTCCCGGCGCAATCTCTGTGATATGCGCCGGAACTCCGTTAAATAATACGGTCGCCACTCCCACATCCGCCAGGAAGGAGGCCGCGTCTGACGCACCGGTAAAATCATCTGCCAAAACTCCCAGAAATATCTCTCCCATCATAAGCCTCTCCTTCTTTACAATACCTGTCCTGCAATCTTCTTAAGCGTTTTTAATCTTTTCCGCGATCGCTTCCGCAAATCCGGAGGTAGACGCCTGACCGCCCAGATCCGGAGTTACAAAGCCCTCCTCCATCGTCTTTAAAATGTTATCCTGCATCAGCTTCGCGACCAGCGCCAGCTTCTCTTCCTTATAACGGTCAGCCAGCCAATCAAACATCATGACCGCCGAGAGCATAATGCCAACCGGATTCGCGATATTTCTCCCGGCGATATCCGGCGCGGATCCATGCGCCGCCTGCGCCATACACTGATGATCGTTCGTATTAATCGCCGGCCCCAGTCCCAGGCTTCCGGTCAGTTCGCAGGCCAGATCCGAAAGAATATCCCCAAACAGGTTCGTGGTAATGATAACGTCAAAATCCTTCATCCGCTTTACCAGATGCGCGGTCATCGCGTCGATATGATAATCGTCGATCGCGACTTCCGGATAATACTTCGCGCCAATCTCCTTAATCGTAGAGCGGAACAGCTCGCCCGGGAGTTTGATCACATTGGCCTTATGAACAATCGTCAGTTTTTTGCGGCGTTTCATCGCCTGCTTAAACGCCTCATGCGCCAGACGCTCCGTCGCCTGCCTGGTGCAGACATTCAACGAGATTGCCATATCCGGATTCGGCATAAATTCACCCAGTCCCTTATACATATTGCGGTCCGGCAGCGAACCCTCGGAATTCTCACGGAACACAATCACATCGCCTTCGCCGACGCGGCTCTTGATCCCCGGATAAGAACGGGCCGGACGCATATTGGAATACAGGTCGAAATAATGCCGCATCGTGCCGCTCGGATTGGTCTTGCGGAACTGCTCCTCCGGGTATGCCGCAGAATCATGCGGCGCAAACACCCAGCCATGCACCGTCTTCAATCCCTCTTTCGTTACCTCCGGCACCGGATCGCCATACTTTTCGATCCCCTCCCAGCCCATGGGGTAAACCGGAAATTCCACCTCCGCGCCGGCCTTTTCCACTGCGGCGCGCATAATAACCTCCGTTGCCTTCGTAATCTCCGGACCGATTCCGTCCCCATAAAGTAATCCGATTCTGTAAGTCATGATTGTTTCTCCTTTCTTCCGGTCTCCTGACCGCTTCTTTTCTTGTCTCTACCTTACCTCCTAAACTCATTTTTGTGAAATGCTTAATTCTTCATCGAACTCATGTCATAAATGACATGATCAAATCCCGGCATCTGCCTTCTGCTTTTCCAGAACCTCAAATATCAGCTTTTCTGCTGCCTCAAATCCCGGTTTTCTCCGCACCGTAAAGCCATGACCGCTTCCTTTTACACATTTTGCCCGTACCTCAACCCCGGCGTCGATCAGATTTGCAGCGAAGCGAACCGCGTCTTCCGTCAGAGAATCCTGTTCCGCCAGAATCATAAGCACCGGCGGAAACGACTCCAGCTCATCTTTTGACGCCATCAGCGGAGAAGCTGTAATTTCCCTGATGTATTTTTTATCGATATACCACTCGTTATATTTCCGGCTTCGTTCCGGTGAAATACGGATATACGGAGCATACGCATATCGACAGTCCTCCGGCCGACGGACAAAATTAACCGGCGGATAATCTAAAATCAGCTGTGTCGGGCTAAACCCACTCTGCTCCAGCGCCATAAATTCCAGCCCACAGACCAGATTTCCTCCCGCGCTGTGTCCGGCCAATACCAGAATTTCCGGATCAGCCAGAAATTCCTCTTTATGCTCAACAACATATTTCACCACGTCATAGCACTCCTCCAGAGCATAAGGATACTTATATTCCGGGGCGGTGTGATAGTCGATATCCACAACCACATAACCCGCGTTTTCTACCAGATTACGGCAAAATACAACATCCTGATCCCGGCATCCTTTTACAAAACCGCCTCCATGAAGATTAATCAAAAGCGGATACGTTTTATCTTCCTCCTTTGACGGCGCATAGATATACACATGCGTCTCTCCGTGCCGCGTTGGGAGCATCCGCTCATCCTCCCATCCGGCGTGAAACAGATTCAGTTCCTCCTCGCTCAGATTCTTTCCCACCGCATTTTCGCGCACATGCTCCAGTGTAAGCACTTCTTTTTCCATCTGTCAGATCCTCCATATAATCCTCTTTTTCATTTTTATCGGTTTTTAAAATACCGGAGCCGTAATTATCCGGCTCCGGCATGCTTCCTTCTCTGTCCCAGTTCATACATTTCTCTGTCAAAAACCTCCGTATGCTACACCAGGTTTTTTGCGTGTTCTAAGAATATTTTTCCATCCGGAGTAAGTCTCATATTTTTATCTTTTCTTTCCAGAATCTGCAGATGGTATTCTTTTTCCAGGTGGCGGATCGCCGGCTGAGTCACAAACAACTTTTCCGCCGCTTTGGTCACGCTTCCACACTCACACGCCGTACAGAAATAAATCAGCTGCTGATAGGTCACAGGACTCCGCTCCTTTCTTCTGACAGGTAATCCTTACTCCGATAGTATTTCGTATAATTGGCAAATTTTTCCTGCATCAGGCAAATAAATCTTTTCTGCGCATCCGACAACATTTCTTTCTTCTGATAAATCACTCCGATCTCCCACCAGATTCCTTCCGGCGACAATCCATACAGGCACGGGGTGTTGACCGCATGGGACAGAATGACCGTAGTCTCCGGTACGATCGCAAGCCCCATATTCACCGTTGACAGGCGATATGCGGTTTCGTTGCTGGTTGTCTCAAAAATCTGTTTCGGGTGAATCCCATGCTCCATAAAAAGAACGTCCACCGCCGTGCGGATCCCATGCCCTCTTTTCAGCAGACTATAAGGATAATCGCCCATTTCATCCAACTTCACATAAGGTCTGCGGTTTCCTTTCCTTCCCTCTGGAAGAGGCTGTCCCGATACCAGCAAAAGTTCCTCCCGGCAGACGACTTCCTGCTCCAGAGAATACTTTTTTGATATCGGAAGCGGCAGTATTCCCAGATCGCAGCGTCCCTTTGCCACATATTCCTCCACCAGATCCGCGCGCACCTCCACCGTCTGAACATCTACACCCGGATAAGACTCTTTGAACGCCGGAAGAATGTACGGAAGGAAAAAGGACGCCCTCGCGTGAGACATTCCCACACGGATCAGCCCTTTTTTATTCTGCGCAATATCCGCCACCTCCTGACGAAGCCGGTCATTCAGCGACAGGATCATTTTTGCCGTCTCCACATACTTCTCTCCCGCCAGCGTAAGAGAGATCGGGGTCGTGTTGCGATTGAAGATCTGCGTTCCCATCTCCTCTTCGATTCTCGCAATATAATGACTCAGAGATGGCTGCGTGATGTAAAGAGCATTGGCTGCTTTTGTCAGATTCTGCATCTCCGCAATTTTCAATACATATTGATATTGTTTAAAATCCATGTCCTGCACCCTTTTATGACAAGGAGTAGTCTCGAAGTATATCAAAAGTGAAAATATTTTTATCGTTCACTATTCTTTCGTTCTTACTTCACAAAGGTAAACACCACGCTGGCGATCAGCAGGATCATCGCGCCTCCGATTCTCGAGGAGATCTGCGCGTAGCTGATCAGGTTCATACGCTTTGCCGCGCCAAGCACCGCCAGGTCACCCGCGCCGCCCATATTGGACATACACAAGCCTGCGGTAATCGCGCTCTCAACCGGATAAAACCCGACAAACGCTCCAAACAAAGCAGATCCGACGATACCTCCCCCTACGATCAGAATGACAATAATCAGGTTCTGGAGCGAGAATACACTGAGCATAACATTGAAATCAATGATCGCGACGCCGACACCGACCATCTGGATCCAGACCAGCTTATTGGCGCAAAACTGCTGACATTTCTGCGCGCCGGCCTTCAGTCGTTCCGGAATCAGATTAAATATATTGGCAAATGTTGCCAGAATGATCAGATAAGCAAAATTCGGAATCGATACGCCCATGATGGATGGCAGAATCTTTTTTGCCATCAGTTGAGAAAGAACAAAGAATGCTCCCGTCAGGAAGATTCCCGCGCCTACGTCATCCATTGTCACAGCAATCTTCGCCTTCTCCTCCGTCTTCACTGCCTTGTCTGCCCGTTTCATCAATTCCCCGTTGCCGCTCAGCTTCGGAAAGACAGATGCGATCACGTTGAGAATCGGTGCATAAATAACGGAAACGATATTTCCCACAGCAAGAATCGCCAGGGCAAAGGACAGATAAGCGGAAGGATCCTCCCCGGTCACATCTGCGTATACCTGTGCCATCGGAATGGCGCCCGCACCGGCTCCTCCTCCCATAATCGGAAGCACATAGGAGGTGATGACATACATGGGATCCTTCCCGAAGATCATTCCTCCGATTGCGCCAAACACCATGGAGCCGACAACCCCGGCCAGAATGGTGGGCAAAAACAGGCTGCTCGAACGAATCAACATATTGCGATCCAGTCCCAGAAGACTCCCGACGATCAGGAAAGAGATGAACAGATTCAGGAAACTGTATTCATTCATCCAACCGTTTGCATTGTTTACAACACATTCCGGCAGCAGACCTTTATACGAAAGAAAACCGCAGACAAAGAAAGCCAGAAGCGCACCGCCGCCGCAATAGGTGTTCCAGATCGGAATCCGTTCTCCGATTTCTCCCAACAGGATACCGATGGTAAACATGCAGGCGACCGCTCCAATCAGCTGATTCGGCACGATCTCCATATAACAGGAAACCAGAACAATGACCGCAAAAACAAGAAATACCGGTAAATCCACTCCGTAAAATTTGACTGATCTTAACTTCTCCATGATTCTCCTCCCATTTAAATATTCAACATCTGTGCTGCGTTTTTCCTCGTCATCCGATCCAGATCTTCTTCTGTCGCCCCATGCTTCGCCATAAAGCAAATCGATTCCTCAAACGATTCATACCAGTATGGGTTCTGTGTCTGTCCGGCGTCTGTGGCAAGAATAATATTCCTGCTTCCAATCTCCTCATACGCATGATAATTATCCTGCAGATTACTGATGTATTTTCCGCCCCCTACCGGCTGTGCGTAGCATCGCTCCAGCATCACATCATAATCGGTCACAAGACGCTTTTGTTCTTCCAGCGTAAGTCCCACGAGATTTGACTCCGGATGGGAAATGATGATCCGTCTGACCCCGGCTCTTCTCGCCGCCTCGACGACCACGAAGATATTGTCCGGACTCAGATGAGAAGTCGCCAGTGCTGCGCCGTAATCTGTTATCAGACTGAAAATCGTCTCCAGTTCCGGCGCCACCTTTCCATCCTTCACGCAGATCACCGCACCCTTCGTATGTTCCCGTTTCGTCTGTTGTTCCGAATGAACGGTCGGGAGCCATACCACCTTCCCGCCCATGCTCAGAGAAGAATCCACAGCCCAGGGATTCAATCCTCCTACATAGCTGTTTAATGTAACGCCCCCAAACATCTGAAAATCCGTGCTGTCCCCATATGTCGCTTTACAGATCTCGTTGACATCCGCCGCCCGTGCCACCGTCGGCATATGGTGAGACTTGATGACAATCGCACGCACTCCCCTTTTTACGGCAGCATGCATCAGTTCCATGTCCGTCATTTTTCGTTTTCGGACATCCGGTGCGGAATGAACATGCGTGTCAATTGTGCCTTTCAGGTAATCCATTTCCTGCCCCATCCTTTCTTGTCTGTTTTTCACAAAAAATCATCCAAAAATCGTTGAATTCTTGATAAAATGATTGTATGATAAAAGAACAGATAAGTCTAATATGCTTATTTTTCACAAGGGATAAGCAATCGCTTATAAGGTTGAGGAAAGGAAAAAAATGAAAAAATGAATTTTAAACAGCTGGAATATGTTCTATCAATTTATCGGGAAGGATCCTTATCTCGCGCAGCGGAGAAGCTTTACATCTCTCAGCCGGCGCTCACGCAACAGTTAAAAAAGCTGGAAAAAGAAATCGGCGCGCCGCTTTTCGACCGCAGCACCACGCCGCTCAAACCCACCTACGCCGGCCAACATTATCTGGAAATAATTGAAAAGATGCTGTATGAGAACGATCAGGCGCTGAAATGGCTCGAAGATATCCATGTGCTGAATCAGGGACACATCCTGCTTGGAATTCCCCCGATCCGGAGTATTCAGTTTTTACCTGTGTTGTTGCCGTCCTTTCACGAAAAATATCCCAACATCAAAGTAGAAATCAAAGAAGCGCCTGCTCTGGCGCTTGCAGAAATGGTGATGAAAGGTGAGATTGATTTTGCGCTGATGATTGTGCACACAGACAACCACAAAATGATATTTCGTCCGATATTGAAGGAACACGTTATGTTGGCGCTTCCTCCGGATTCCCCCCTGAATGAATGCTGTCGGGATTCCATCGAAAAAAATGGCTTTCTTGATCTTTCCATTCTGAAAGACGAACCGTTCATTCTGTTAAAAAAGGGACATCGTCTGCGCAAAATTGCTTATGACTTGTTCGAACAGAATCATATGATGCCGTCAATCATTCTGGAAACAGAGAACATTGACCTGGCACACCATATGGTTGCCGCCGGATACGGAGCGACCCTTCTCGGAGAAATCGCTGCCGTTTTAAATACTTTTTCGCCATGTCCCTGTTATTACCCGGTAAAGGGAGAAAACTGCGAGTGGGAATTGGGAATCGCCTGGCATCCGGACAAATACATTTCTAAGGCCATGCTGGCGTTTTTTGATCATGTCACTGCTGTGCTGTCAGAGCTGGAAATGGGCTGACACGATTTTCTATTCTTTTCTTTCAAAAACGACCGAGCCGCTGTCTTTCTCAACTTCCCAGTGGTCTCCGAATACTTCCGGACAGGAAACCCCGCGCCGCAGTGCTTCCAGATACAGGCTGTCTAAAATCTCCTTTGTAAGAGAAATGCCATGCTCCATCGCGGCCTGTGTTTTTCTGTCCTCCGGTTCGCCCGGCATCAGAATCTCCTCGCAGCCATCTGCTTTCGGCAGAGCTTTTCGCCCCTCCAAACGGGAGACAAATCCCCTCAAATGCTTTTCTTGCATCTGTCGTCGGTTTGCCATCCTTGTCAAGTGCCAGTCCTTCTGCAATTGGTTCATTGTTAATCATTGCCACCCGGCCAGATAACGCAGATTGTAAGCAGAAAGAGCTGCGGCTGTCCGGCTGTCCGGCCACTGGCGGATCTCTATCGAAATAAACCCTTCATATGCCATTTCCTCCAATATCTGAAGGATCCGGCGCACAGGCAGATTCCCCAGGCCGGGAACCATACGGTCACTGTCTGCCATATGAATGAGGCCAATTTGACTCTTTGCCGCCAGCAGACTTTCTTCGATCGACGTCTCTGTAATTCCCATATGATAGATATCCGCAAGAATGCCCAGATTGTCCTCACCGATCCTCTCGATCCATTCCAGCGTCTCCCGGATCGTATTCAGGTTATTCAGGCTTGTCTGATTCTGCGGCTCCACCAGGATCCGGATTCCTGCTTTCCTGCCAAGATCACAGATTTCCTGAAACAGCAAAAGCTGATCCTCCTTCCGGCACCCTGGCGCATCCCCGATCTGTCCCCGATATTTGCCGATCAGCGCGGGAACCTGATAATAAGAAGCAAGCTCGATGAGGCTTCTGCAGCGCGCCATAGCCTCGGCCCGGTTTTCCTCATCTGGATGAAGCAGAAAGAGATGATCCTGTATCTGCATCGGACTGGTTCCAATCGCCGCCACTTTCAGATTCCATTTTTTTAACAGGGAATCCGCCCGCTCCACTGAAAAAGACTGCGGATCACGCACCAACAACTCTACCCCCGCATAACCTTGCGCGGAGATCCATTCAAACGCTGTTTCATATTCCCCACAGAACGCCTGGACCTGCGCCAGGCTGTCTGGCGCTGCAATCGGATAAGATAATTTCACCGTTTCTCCTCGTGTCTTGTCGTTCAAATCGTCATATGACTGATGACTGCATTTGCCACATCCATTGTTTTCGCTGTTCCGCCCAGGTCAGGCGTGAGCGCTTCCTTCTCCTCCAGTACTTTCCACACTGCGTTTTCCACGCATTCTGCCCATTTCTGTTCTCCCATATGACGCAGCAACAACGCGCCAGACAGAATCAGCGCAATCGGGTTTGCGATTCCCTGTCCGGCGATATCCGGCGCAGCTCCGTGAGAGGCCTCCACGACAATCCGCCCATCCGGTCCCACATTCGCACCCGGAGCCAGACCGAGGCTGCCAACCAACCCGGCCGCCAGATCCGACAGGATATCGCCATACTGGTTCGAGGCTACAATCACATCGAATTTTTCCGGACATTTTGCAAGATAATAAGCAGTCGCATCTACCATATAGTCATCCGACTCGATGTCCCGATTACGCTCTGCCACCTCACGGAAACAGGAAAGGAACAAACCGTCCGCCATGCTGACTGCATTTGCTTTATGTACACAGGACACCTTCCTTCTTTTATTCCTGCGTGCATAGTCAAAGCTGTATTCCGCAACGCGGATCGCTGCCCGTCTGGTCGTCAGCTTGACACACTCCGCCGCATCATCTCCGATCCTGTGTTCGATTCCACTGTATACATCCTCTGTGATCTCTCTCATAATATGGACATCAAGCGTTTCATATCTTCCTGAAATGCCCTTTACCCCTCGAATCGGCCTTGGATCCACAAACAACTCAAGTTCCCGCCGAATCGCGTTATTCAAAGACGGGTAGATTCCCACACCGCCATCCTCATGTTCACAAGTCACTCGTCCTTTAAACTTATCCACCAGAAGGGGCGCCTTGATGGCAATCTTAAGATCTTTTAAAAGCCGGACGGATTCCTGTGGCAGAGGATGTCCGTAACGTTTCATCCCTTCATCTCCAACCGCGACCGGCACCCATTCAAATGGAATGCCAGTCGCCTCCAGTACCCGAAGAGTGGCCTCTGTAATCTCCGGCCCAATCCCATTTCCGCGAATCACACCAACTGAAATCCCCATGCCTCTCCTCCTTCTTCCTTTTCCACCTCACAGAAGCTGCTCCTCATCACCTTGATTAAGTTTAATTCTATTTCTCATTGAGATTATTGTAAAATTGAATTACAGTATTCTTAGCCATTCCAAAATCGAATGTTTTAATTATAGATACGAGGAAACGGCAAACCTCATCAGTTATGCGTTGGAATACGCCGAGAAAATGCAGAAATGACATTTCAATGAAAACTTAAGAGGAAGCCGCCGCAAAGCAACTTCCTCTTTTTTTAATGATATGCCTGTATGCCTCATTTTTCTGAGCGCACTGTCCTGCTTAAAATATATTTTCCGGATGCGTATATTTGTCTAAAACAGAGAGATTTTACCTGCTCCAACCACTATATTTCGACAGGAGCAAACTCCTGTCCTTTCTGAAATTACCTGACGTTGTATCTTCTTTAATCCATACCTTCTTTCCCTGAAAAGCGAATCCATATTTTCGTATTTTGCTGACGCCCCTCATCCGCAAATCTGTTTCATAATTCATCCGCTTGATCTGCTCAAGCGCGCGGTTCGCGGTTTCTTCCAGTGTCTGTTCTTCTCCGGGGTCAAATAATTTGAATTCGATGAGGATACCATCCTGGCTTTTATCCTTTGGTTCGATGCAGATATCATATCTTCCGATACCGCTTTCTCTGTTCGAGGTCAGAATGTGAGTACGGTTCAGATCTGCAATGAGGCCGATGGTAAAGCCGTGATAAAACTGTTCCGCTCTATCGTTTTCCGTCAGACCGTTCCCAACGTCAAAAAAACTGAAAGTCTGCATGGCGACTTTTTCCATATAGCGTTGCATGCCTTCCCGATCTCCGAGCAAAAGCATCCGGATAAAATAGGTATATTCGTCATAAGAAGGTTCAAACCATTTTTTAACCAGTTTGTAAAATGCCTTCTGCACCTCATGGTTTGTCAGGCGGATTTCGTATCCAGTGTCGGTCGCTTTGATAACTTTTACATATCCGGTTGTCAAAAACCAGCTCCATATCGTCTTTGAGTTCCCTTTTAGTTCTTCATAAGTGATGGATTCATCGATTTCTGTCACGATGGAACTGCCGCCAAGCATGACCTCAAACTCGCTCTTGACCTTGACGGAACCTTCCTGTACCAGCTTTCCGACAAGAGAGTTGCTGCTGGTATTCATCCAGTAGGGTTCAAATTTTCTTAATTTCAGATAATTTAATACAGACCAGGGATTATAGATATCCTGCTGCTGCCCGAACTGAAAGCCGTCATACCAGCGCTTTACCTCGGATTTCTGATCAGACAGGCCATAATCGTCCAATGCTGTAAACACTTCCTGCTCGGTGAAACCGAAGGATGTCTCATACATTTCGGTTGTCGTTGTCACAACGGTCAGATTATTCAGATCAGAAAAGATGGATTCCTGAGTAATTCTGGTGATCCCTGTTAATAAGCCTCGCTCCAGATAGGGATTGTCCTTTAATGCCGCATGAAACATTCTGCGTATCGCTATGATAGCGCTTTGCCAGTAACCAGCCGTATAGGCTTCAAGCATGGGGGTATCATATTCGTCAATAAAAATCATTACTTTTTTTCCAAAATGTTTATAGAGACATCTGGACAGAAATTGCAGGGACTGAATGCATTGCGGCTCATTCACATTTTCTTCCATATACTGTCGGATTTTATTTTTATCTGCATCGTTCAGCTTGTCTGATTGCAGCAGATACCCATGTCTGTCATACAGATCGGACAGGCAGTATTTCATATCCTGCAGCATCAGCTGCCAGGAATCCTGCTTCATGCCGGCAAAACTTACATTGATGACCGGGTAAGTACCCTGCAGCTGCTGAAAAGTGGCATCCTGCCAGACAGAAAACTGTTCAAACAGATCGCCTCGACCAGCATACTGGTTAGAAAAAAAGGTTTCCAGCATATTCAGCGTAAGCGTTTTTCCAAATCTTCTTGGCCGGGTAATCAGTGTAACCTGATCTCTGTTAAGAAACCATTCTTTAATGAAAAGGGTTTTGTCGACATAGAATACATTTTTCTGAATGATATCTTCAAAACTGGTGATTCCCAGAGCTACGGTCTTTGTCATTGTCAATCCCCCTCCCATCTATCTGTATTAATTTTACAGAATACGGGGTGAAAAGTAAAGAGATAAATGATCGGTTGAGCAGAGGGTATAGCCGACGGAGCAGGCGCTGGCGGCGCTAAAGATAATTGTAAAAGACATGAAAAGTTACTGATGCAAGTTTTGATTAATTCTATTATAATGTCTACAGAAAGACAAGTCAGGGATTGCCGGTCTGAATCAACCAGATGATAAGGATAAGGAAATGAATACGGAGGACATTATGGAGCAACAGGTATCACTGTCGGAAATGCTCGACGCAAGGGAGCGGCGCGCGGCCAGTCAGCGAAGACTACTGGAAACTTACCATGAAACATTACTTTGCTTCACCATGAATATAGCAGGTCCGATCAAGAATGGCGAACGGATTCGCGGTGGGTTTGAGATAGGAAAAAGAAGACTGGAGGATCGGCTGAGAGCGGCAAAGATCGGCTGGACCGCGCGGGAAGAAATCAACGAAAAGACAGGAAATGAGATCATCTATGTGCTGGCACAGGATCCGTTGAAGATTAAGAAAATTGCGGTCGAGATCGAAGAGGAATCGACGTTGGGTCGGCTGTTTGATATGGATGTGCTTAGATCAGACGGGACAAAGGCAGATCGCGGGGAAATCGGACTTCCCGGACGCAGATGCCTGATCTGCGGCAGAGCGGCAAGGGAATGCGCGAGGAGCCGCACGCACACGGTTGAGGAACTACAGGAGAAGACGATGCAGATCCTTGATGAGGCGATCAATGAGACAGACGCGCAGGAGGCAGCGAGACGAGCTGTAAGTGCATTGCTCTATGAGGTGTGTACGACGCCAAAGCCGGGGCTGGTTGACTGTATGAATTCCGGGAGCCACAGGGACATGACGATCTTTACGTTTATGGATAGCAGTGTGGCGCTGTATCCTTATTTTAGAATCTGTACCCAGATCGGCAGAAGTACCGCCATGAAGGCTCCGGGCGATACGTTTGTGCAGCTTCGCCGTGTCGGCAAACGGGCGGAAGCGGATATGTTTGCAGCCACAAAGGGGGTTAATACCCATAAGGGAGCGATTTTTTCCATGGGGATCCTGTGCGCGGCGCTGGGGCGTTTGCCACGCCGAAGCTGGAATAATCCGGAAACCATAGTGGCAGAATGTGCCGCTATGACGCACGGGATTGTCGCTGCTGATTTTGCAGGACTGACACCGGAAAATGCCGTAACCACAGGGCAGAAGTTATATCTGGAGTATGGAATTACCGGAGTGCGCGGCCAGATGGAGTCGGGTCTTCCGGCGGTGCTTAAGTTTGGCCTGCCGATTCTGAGAAGGGGAGTTGCGCGTGGCCTGAACATCAATGACGCGGGCGCCGCGACGCTTCTGGCGCTCATGATCGCGACGACAGATACGAATCTGATCGCCAGAAGCGACATTGAGACACAGCAAAAGACCGTGGCGGAATTAAAAGAACTGCTTGCAGAGAATCCTTATCCGGAACGTGCAATTCTGGAGCGACTGGATCAGAGCTTTACAGAGAAAAATCTCTCTCCGGGGGGAAGCGCTGATTTGCTTGCAATCTGTTATTTTTTATATTTTCTGGAAAGTGAGGAAGAGGAATGTCCGACTATATGATTTCCAGGATCATGCCTTCTGATCGGCGTGGACTGGCGCAGGTAGACGCGTTACTGTCACAGGAGGGAATCCGACGCGATGCGAATCTGGATTATATCTGTGGAATGTATGACGAGAATTACCATGTGATCGCGACAGGAAGCTGCTTTGGCAATACGCTTCGCTGCTTTGCGGTGAGTTCAGATCATCAGGGAGAGGGGCTTTTAAATGAAATCATCTCGTATCTGATACAGGTGCAGTATGAGCGTGGAAATATTCGTCTCTTTCTTTATACCAAGATTGCGACAGCCCGGTTTTTCAAAGATCTGGGATTTTATGAGGTCGCGCGTGTCGAGGATCGTCTTGTTTTCATGGAAAACCGGAAAAATGGATTTTCCGATTATGTGGCAAAGCTGGCAAAATCCAGAAGGGAAGGCCGTTGTGGCGCTCTGGTTATGAATGCGAATCCGTTCACACTGGGACATCAGTATCTGGTGGAAAAAGCCGCGGCGGAGTGTGATTTTCTGCATGTTTTTGTCGTCAGTGAAGATGCCAGTCTGGTGCCTTTTGATATCAGAAAAAAACTTGTAGAGGAAGGAGTGAAGCATCTTTCCAACGTGATCTGTCACGACAGCGGGCCGTATATGATCAGCAATGCTACGTTTCCCAGCTATTTTCTGAAGGATGAGACAACCGTAATTGAGAGTCATGCGAAGCTGGACGCGACGATTTTTGTGCGTATCGCACAGACAATGAATATTTCTGCCCGGTATGTGGGAGAAGAGCCGACGAGCCAGGTGACAGGGATCTATAATCAGATTTTGTCCAGAATGCTGCCGGAAAGCGGAATCGCCTGCCGGATCATTCCGCGAAAGGAGAGCGGCGGAAAGGCAATCAGTGCTTCCACCGTGCGGCAGTACATTCAGAAAGGCGATTTTGATGCTCTCAGAGAATTGGTCCCGGCGACGACATTTGAGATGATTACAAGTAAGGAATTCGAGCCGGTGATCATGCATATCCGGAAAGAAAGGGATGTAGTACATTATTAAATCCGATGTTAAGAAGAAAGCGCCAGATCCTGGCGCTTTCTTCTTGAATCTATGGAACATCAACCCCAACAATTAGTGATTCCGATAATAATTGATCAGACATCCGTCGGCGATGATCTGGCGCTCCGGCTCCGTCAGCTCGCCGGTCGATACCGCAAACTGCGTCACCGTGCCATCCGCCTTGACCACGTACGCCGGGAAGGACGGCTTGTTCTCCATGACCGCCTGGCGCACGCCTGGCACGAAGATGTAATCGCCCAGCTCGAAAATCTCCGGATTCTCAACCAGGAACGGCGTCATGCCCCAGTTGATGCAGTTGGAACGATAGCGTTTGGTCGCGTACTGCTTCGCAAAATTTGCACTGGCTCCCATAACTCTCTGGCAGGAAGCGGCCTGCTCACGCGCGGAACCATCGCCCGGCATATTTGCGAAGATCGTGGAACCAATGTCGGTACACTCCGGATCGTTCGCGATACCGGCCTTCGTCAGTGCCGCGTAAACCGCCTGGATCTCTTCCGGAAGCCCCTTGCCCGCCTCACGGTCTCTCTCGATCTGGCGCATCACCTTGCTGCGGCCTACATAGCCCGGATCTCTTCTGCTCAGAGCGAATTCAGACAGGCGCTCCGGATTTGAGCGGTAGCTGGACGTCTCGCCGGACGGAATCAGTTCATCCGTCGTCGTCACCGGGTCTGTGATGTAGGAGCAGACCTTCACCAGCAGATCGTCGGTCAGCGCCGGCATTTCCGGCCAGTCCTTGATATTCGGGCCGAATTTCAATTCCGCCTCCGGCTGTGCATTGCCCCAGCCATTGTAGACTCGCTTCTCATAGATACCGGCGTTGAATTCATACTCCGGATTCGTATAGGTCACATCCAGATCGCTTGCCGCTGTCAGCTTACCGCCGTTGGCTGCGGTCGCCGCGATCGAGCGCGCATCCATCAGCGCTACCGCGCTCATCTGGCCCTCACCCGGCTTGGAGCCTTCGCGGTTCGGGAAGTTTCTTGTCGTGTGACGGATCGAGAACTCGCCGTTCGCCGGGCAGTCGCCCGCTCCGAAGCACGGACCGCAGAAGCACTCGCGGATAATCGCTCCGGCGTCAACCAACTCAGACATGCGTCCATTCTTCAGCAGCTGCGCGTAAGCCGGCATGGAACCCGGATAAATACTCAGCGTGAAGGTTCCGTTGCCGCAGCTTCTGCCGCGAAGGATATCCGCCGCCGCGCAGATATTGTCATAGGTGCCGCCGGAACATCCGGCCAGCTCACCCTGATCCACCCAGATGCAGCCGTCGTCATGCAGCTTGCTCACAAGATCCATTCGTGCGCCGGTAATCTGCCTGTTAGCCTCTTCCTCCACCTCATGAAGGATATCCGCCGCATTCTCCTGCAGCTCATGGATCGTATATGTATTAGACGGATGCATCGGCATCGCGATCGTACACTCCACCGTCGAAAGATCGATATAAACCACGCCGTCATAATATGCCACATCTGCCGGTTCGATCTTCTTATAATCATCCGGACGTCCGTGCTTCACGTAATAACTCTGCGTCTCCTCATCGGTTACCCAGATAGAAGACCAGCAGGTCGTCTCGGTCGTCATGACGTCAATCGCGTTCCGATATTCTATCGGCAGACCCGCAATGCCAGGGCCGACGAACTCCATCACCTTATTCTTCACATAGCCGTTCTTATAGACCGCGCCGCAAATAGAAAGTGCAACGTCGTGCGGCCCCACGCCCGGCTTCGGCGACCCGGTCAGATAAATCGCGATTACATTCGGTCTCGCGAAATCATAGGTACGTCCCAGCAGCTGCTTCGCCAGCTCGCCGCCGCCCTCGCCGACTGCCATGCAGCCGAGCGCGCCGTAGCGGGTATGGGAATCGGAACCAAGGATCATCTTTCCACATCCGGCCATCATCTCACGGTTATAGCTGTGAATATTCGCCATATTGGTCGGCACATAGATGCCGCCATACTTCTTCGCCGCGGACAGTGCGAACTTATGATCGTCCTCGTTGATCGTACCGCCCACCGCACAGAGCGAATTGTGGCAGTTTGTCAATACATAGGGAAGCGGAAACCTCTCCATCCCTGACGCCCTGGCCGTCTGGATAATGCCAACGTAGGTGATATCGTGACTGGTCATGGAGTCGTATTTCAGACGCAGGTTATCCATATCGTCCACCGTGTTGTGTACTTTGATGATGGAATACGCCATCGTACCCTTCTTCGCATCTTCCTTCGCTACATCTTTGCCCGTCATCGCTGCCACTTTGGCAGCTTCGCTCTCCGGCACAAGTTCCATCCCGTGTACCAGATAAGCGCCGCCCTCATACAGTTTAATCATAATCTCTTTCTCCTATATAAAATTGTCCATGTCTTCATTCCGCAAACGTAAATTCCTTCACCTGGCGCACGACGTCCATGATCGTGCCGTCGCGGCTCTCAATGATGCCGACCACGCGATCTGAAAACTGCACCTTTTCCGGCTCACCCACAATAGAATACGCGATATCCCGCAGCTCCTCAATCGTCTTAAACGGCAGATCGACGTCCTTCATCGCCTCAATCAGATCCTGCCTCAGCGGATTGATCGCGATGCCGTAATCCGTGATCACCACATCAATGCTCTCGCCCGGCGTCGTCACCGTCGTAACCTCGGAGCAGATCGCCGGGATCCTGCCCTGCAGAAGCGGCGCAATCACGATCGTACACTTTGCGCCCGCGGCAGTATCCGGATGACCTCCCTGTGCGCCTGTGATCACTCCGTCGGAGCCCACAACGACGTTACAGTTAAAGTGTACATCCACCTCCAGCGCCGCCAGGATGACGAAATCCAGCTTATTGACAACCGCGCCCTTATTAAAGGGATCCGCATACTCGCCCGCTGAGATCCGGAAATGCTTCAGATGCTTGACATCCTCCACTGCGGCCAGGTCAAAGTCCTGCGTATCCAGCAGACAATCCACCTGATCATTGATCAGCAGATCGCACATTGGCTTGGTCAGACCGCCGACGCCGAAACGCATGCGGATATTTTTCTCCTTCATGATCTTTGCCAGCGAAATCGTCGAAGCGATCGACGCGCCGCCAACGCCGGTCTGATAGGAAAAGCCGTCCTTAAAATAAGGGGTGTTTACCACGAACTGCGTGCAATAATCCGCCATCATCAGCTTACGCATATCGGTGGTCGGTTTGGCCGCTCCGGTCGCGATCTTCTTCGGATCGCCGATCGCGTCCACCTCTACGACGTAATCCACCTTCGTCATTGAGATATGTGCCGGGAAATTGGGGAACGGCACCAGACAGTCCGTGATTGCCACGACCTTATCCGCATAATCTCCGTCCACCATTGCGTAGCTGAGGACGCCACAGTCACTCTTGCCGCCGATGCCGCGGCAGTTGCCATAATCATCACAGGTCGGCGTCCCGATAAACGCGATATCCACACGCGTCTCTCCACTCTCGATCGCCCGCACACGACCGCCATGAGAACGCATGATCGCCAGACCTTTTAACTTGCCCGCCGAGATCGCCTCGCCGATCTTTCCACGGACTCCGGAAGACTGAATCTCTGTGATCGTCCCATCCTCAATATAGGGAACAATCGGGTCATGCGCCTTGCCCAGAGAACTCGCGCAGATCGTGATGTCTCTGATCCCCATCTTATGAACCTCTTCCATCACCATATTTACAATATAATCGCCCTCGCGGAAATGATGGTGGAAGCTCAACGTCATACCGTCTTTGATCCCGCACTTTACCAGCGCGTCATGAATGCTCGGAAGCAGCTTGGATCCATCACTGTTGATTACGCACTTTGTCACCGGGCCGTCCTTCTTATAGGTATAGCCGTCTCTGTAATGAACGCCCTGAAATACTTCTTTCCCTGTTACTTTCAAAATCTCTTCGGGAATATCTCTTCCAACCGCATTGATCATCTTATAAATCCCCCTTATACACACCCGATGCCTTTGCCAGCTCAATCGTCCTCTTTGCGCCGTCATAAAACGCGATATCAATCATCTTACCGTCAACGGTAAATACGCCGATCCCCTGCGCTTTCTTTGTGTCAATTTCTCTCACGACCTTTTCCGCAAAAATAATATCCTTCTGCGACGGCGTAAAGATTTCATGCACAATATTGATCTGTCTGGGGTTGATAATGGATTTTCCGTCAAATCCCATCAGATGAATCGTCTCTACCGACTGGCGGAAGCCCTCCATGTCATCCAGGTTTGTGTATACCGTGTCAAAGCACTGCACTCCGGCAGCCCTTGCGGCGATAATCATATTCTGTCTGGCTCCCATCAACTCCACTCCGGTCGTGGTGATGTGGGTCTGCAAATCCTTGGTATAGTCGCCTCCGGAAAGGGCAATTCCAAACAGCCGCTCGGAGGACTCACAGATATCCAGCGCTTTCATCACGCCTCTTGCCGACTCGATCGCCGCCATGATCAGCGTCCGTCCCGCCGGGATGCCAAACTCTGTCTCTGCCGCCTCTACCGCGGCCTCTACCATTTTTACGTCCTTTGCGCTCTCTGTCTTGGGGATACGGATCGCATCACAGCCGCCCGCCACCGCACAGCGGATATCCTCTTCCCAGTACGGCGTGTCAAGTCCATTGATCCGCACCACACGCTCGCACCCGCGATAATCAATCTCCCGCAGCGCATGATACAAAGAGTAACGCGCCGCGTCCTTCTGGTTCTCCGCCACCGCGTCCTCCAGATCCAGCATCAGAGAATCCGGTTTGTAGATATAAGGATCCTTGATCAGACCCGGCTTCTGGGCATTTAAAAACATCATCGTCCGTCTGAGACGTTTTTTCCCTGCGTTGATCACTTTACGGCACCTCCCCATGGAATATTTTTCATCTGATCTACGGAACGAAAGACCGCTCCCTCCACTCTGGCCTTGATCGTGCAGTCCAGCGCCCCCTTATCTACGACTGAGATCCGCACATTATCAACTCCAAGGTTGTCCAATGTCTGCATCACGACCTTACGAATCTGATTGCCATACTGATGAATCACCGCGCTCTCCAGGCTGAATTCTACCGAACCGTCTCCCGGCT
>JAJQCO010000195.1:0-2461 GCA_021202655.1 Clostridiales bacterium
TTGGAGCTGTCAAAATTATTGTTGACAGCAATAAATCTGACGCCAAGCATGGGAAATATCTGCTCAATATAGTCTCCGACACCTATATAATCCCTGCCCAACCGTGACAGGTCTTTAACGAGAATGCAGTCGATTTCACCACTCCGAACATCCGTTAACATCCGTTGAAATCCTGGCCTTTCAAAATTTGTCCCGGTGTAGCCATCGTCAACATATTCCCTTGTCTCATATACAAGGTCGTCCCTGTCGTCGATGAACTTCCGCAACAACTGCCGCTGATTCTCAATGCTGTTGCTCTCATCCTTATTGTCCCTGCCCAGGTCGCCGTCCGACATCGAAAGGCGCAGGTACAATGCAGTCACTTTATTCATCTCCATCATCCTCCGTACAATCCAGCCATTGCTGATACACATCATTACATTTGAAGCGAATCTCAATGGAATTATCAATACCGATATAGATTGCATCCACCAGCTCCCTGACCAAATCCTCATTAAAATCCCTGCAATCAAGATACTGTTCGAGGTGCTTCACCTGTTCTTCAATAAGCCGGGCTTTCTTCACCATGCTCTGCAAAGTCTGCGATGTCTCCCGGCGTTTGTCCTCCAACTTCTGCTGTCTTGAAATATAGCGCTCTTTCATGTACTGGTATTCTTCTTTTTCAAGAAGCCCCTCAACATAATCCTCATACAGAGCCGTTTTTCGTTCTTCGGTTTGCTCTATCTGGTATGAAAGCGACGCTATCTTCTTCTGCATTGACACGAGCTTGCCGCTATCATTCTTTTCGTCCATCAGGTGTTTCACCATATACCCTCTGTCGCACGTTGCCTTAATCATCAGATTGATTTGATCCATTACCATGATTCGCAAAAACTTATCCTGGATGGAATGGTTACTGCATGGGGCTGTCCCTGCCTTCGCTTTACACAGAAAAAATCCGTATGTGGCATCCATACCCTCTGTATGGCTGCTTCGGACAAACGTCATGTGTTTCCCGCAACAGCCGCAATTAATCATCCCACGGAAATCGTTTGTGATTTCAGCGCGTTCCTTATCATTTATTCCCAGCTTATCCTTGAAGGTGCGTTTGTTCTTCGCGTTAATCTCCTGGACTGCGTTATAATCTGCCCGCAGCACAATCGCCTCGTGATGGTCGCGGTGAATGACCCATCCATCCTTTTCTACCCGTTGCAGCTTAACCCCCTTATATGCAGCCCGTCTGGTTTTTCCGGATGCAAGATCGCCTACAAAGATTGGGTTTTCAAGATAGCGGCTGATGGTGCTTGTCCGCCACGGCCCGTTATTCTCCTCCAGCGTCTCGTCCAGACGTTTTTCTCGTGGCCTCGGTGCTTTAATCAGGTCGAGCCGTTTTACAATCTCATGCTTTAAGACGCCCATTAAAAACCACTGATATATCACGCGGATGCAACGTGCTTTGCTCTCGTCGATGCCATAGTTGTTTTTCTCCTCGTCGATCATATAACCGTATGGCGGAAAACCATTCAGTAGATCCCCGCGCTCACGCTTCATTTCATAGACGGAAACGAGCTTTTTGGATATGTCCCGTGCATACATACTGTTTACCATGTTCTTAATCGGCACAGCCAGGCTCTCCATGTCTTCCTGCCGCGAGTTATCGAAATCATCACTGATTGCTATGAACCGAACCTTCAGGTGCGGGAAAATTGTTTCGAGATAATATCCTGCCTCCAAATAATCCCTGCCAAATCGTGAGAGGTCTTTCACAACAATACATTGTATCCTGCCGCTGCGCACATCATTCATTAGGCGCTCAAACTCCGGACGGTCAAAGCTCATGCCGGAATACCCGTTATCCACATATGTATCTACGAGCTGTAAATCCTCACTTTCCCGTATGAAATCATGGAGGAGCATAATCTGCGTCTGTATTGAATCATCCGTATCATCGCCACTGTTCTCGGCTGATAGTCTCGCATATGCCGCTGTTGGCATTTTCACGCTCTGGACAGCCGCCATGACCGCTTCCTGTGCCTCCGACACTCCAAGCGGCTTTTTTCTGCTTTTCCTCGCCATGTTATTCCCTCGCTCCTTCCTGCAGCCATTCCTCCGGAAGCCTGTTCATCCAGTCTTCTTCTTTGAGTGTAACCTCAATATTGTTATCCTTATCCACCAATACGATGCCAATCCATTTCGCTATGTGTTCATGCTCAAGGATGTCTGGCATTTCAATTCCTTTATATAATCTTACCCACGGGTTTGCCGTACTGAATGCTTTGCGGATCGTTTCAGCTTCATCCATTACAATCTTAAACTGCGCTTCACACTCCGAAAACCGCTTTTGATACCCCTGTTCCGCCTCTATGAATGTTAAGGCATCGTCATCCTGTATTTCATGTTCACGGTAAAAGTCCATCCGTTCCAGGTACAAAGCGTTCATTCTATCGAATAGAAATTGTGCTTTTCCCCTTAGGGGTTTCAG
>JAJQCO010000195.1:2471-5304 GCA_021202655.1 Clostridiales bacterium
TTCCTGCATCAGCCTGTCGATATAGCGAGCCTGTTTGATGCCTGTACAAATGGCCTCTCTGACAGCCGAATGTACAATTTTCATTGATATATAATGTTCAGACTGGTCTCTTCTGCTTTTGCTGAAAACATAAACCTTCTCACCATTGCAGAGCGGGGATGCAATACTCTTTAATGCATTTCCTGTTTCTTTAGAGTAAATCCGTTTGAACAGCAAACTTGTCTGTGTCGGCTTCCACTTTTGCTCCCTTGGTGCTCTTTGCAAAGCTTCAATGCGCTTCTGTGCCGCTGCAAAGGTTTCCTCAGAAACAATCGGGGGAACGGGATAACTTACCTCTTTCCCTTTTACCTTATGTACCGCTTTCCCCATGTATATGGGGCTTTCAAGGATTCTTCGTATCGTACAGCTGCCCCATTTTGCCGGGACGATAACATTTGCAGCCTTTCCCTCTTTTAATGCTTTATGCTCCTGCGGCGGCGTAATTCCACGCTCATTTAACTCTTGTGCAATGTTAGAAAAACACTTTCCATCCAGGAACATCTGATATATCTCTCGAACCACAGCAGCCCCTTCTTCTTCGATTTCAAAGCCGCGGCGGTCTTCTGATAAGGCCAAACCATACCGCTTCATTGCGGGGGTGAATTTTCCATTCTCAGAAAGCTTTCTGAATTTGTATTTACTGTCATTAGATATCCACTCAGATCGCTTTCTGGCGAAATATTCTGCCACGTCATCCTTTGTTTTTCCTACACTGCAAAAATCATCTTCCACAACTGCAAACTGAATCCCGGCAGGGTAAAAGGTCTCGTGAAGTATTTCCATTGCTGTCCATAAGTCTCTCCCACAGCGGTAAACAGACTCGATAACGACCCCATCAAACTCCCTTTTCATGCCGTCCTGAACCATTTGGTTGAAAGACGCTACCTCCTCGGCAGAATATTTGCGGTCACTATATTTCTTACTGAGGCTGAAACCGTGTTCCCTCATATACGTTTCTATATGGGCGTTCTGCCTTCCAATAACATCTGAAGGGTTTTCTTCACCTTTCCTGCTGGACACTGTCCTTGTATAACTAACCCACTTCATAGCTTGTCTCCTCTCCTGTGCCACTATGGGATTCATACTCTTCTGCCACTTTCATGAACAGCTTTATCTCATCCTCGTAACAGAAATGGATTTCAATGCTGTCTTTTCCGTATACGGTGATATGATCCACAAGCGCCGTAAGCACTTTTCTCTCCAAATGAGTAATATTTCCGTACTTTTGAAAATCCTCCAACCACGGTTGAAGACTGGTTTCCCTATTCAAAAGCGTCTTCCGCTTTTCTTCCAACTGTGACAGTTTTTCTTTGGTGCTTTGGCGCAGTTTTGTGAAACGCGCATTCATATCCTTAAATTCTTCCCTGCTGATGGTGCCGTCGTGCATATCCTGATACAGGTGCGCCTTCAGATCCTGATACCGTGCTGCGTCCCTTTCCAACTGCGAAAGTTGGCCATCCATTGCTTTCACGCTGAACTGGTTCTCCGGAATCTTCCCTGCTGCCGCAATAATGTTGTCCGCCCGCACAAGAAGCGATGCCTGCCGCTGGATTGCGTCAAGCACGGCCTCTGTCAGTTTACTTTCCCTGATTAGATGTGAACTGCACCCATTTCCGTTTTTATAGGTGGAGCAATGATAGTAATCATACTTCTTTCCATCCTTACAGGAGCATCGCTTCACCATGCTCTGACCACATCCCCCGCAGCGCAGGAGGCCCGAAAACACTTGAACAGTGTCTTGATTCGGAGCTGTCCTCGTATCCATCTCCATCATCTTCTGCACCTGGTCAAATACAGCCTGGGGAATAATAGCTTCGTGTGTCCCGTTTACCCTGATCCACTGGTTTTCGTCCACCGCAATGCTCTTTTTCACCTTGTAGTTAATCTTCCTGCGCTTGCCCTGCACCATCACACCTGTATAAAGCTCATTTTTGAGAATGCGGCTAACAGCAACAGCAGACCATTTTTGTTCCTTCCCTGCCCTAAAACCGCTGTTAAAATTCATGCCACATCTGAGCTTATACTCCATCGGTGGAAGCGCCCCGATTTCATCCAGATGCCCCGCAATGCGCTGAGAACTCATCCCATCCAGTTTCAGCTTAAATATCAGACGTACAATCTCCGCCGCATATTCATCGACCAAAAGGCGATTCTTGTCCCTTGGGTCTTTGCGATAACCGTACCCGGCAAAGCTGCCTATAAACTGACCATTCTTCCGTTTCACATCCAGCTGGCTTCGGATTTTGGTGGAAATATCCCGGCAATAGGCGTCATTGATAAGATTTTTGAATGGTATAATAATATTGTCGCTGTCATCCTTTTCATCGGCACTATCATAATGGTCATTGATAGCAATAAACCGAATCCCCATCGCAGGAAAGATCTTTTCCAAATACCTGCCCGTCTCAATGTAGTTACGACCAAGCCGTGATAGATCCTTAACTATGATGCAGTTTATCTTTCCGATTTTGGCGTCCTCTAACATCCTTTGAAATCCCGGTCTTTCATAATTTGTCCCGCTAAAACCATCGTCAACATACTCCTGCACGAAGGTCATTTCAGGATGTTTCCTGTGGTAATCAGCAATCAGGTCTTTTTGATTGCGGATGCTGTCACTTTCGAGCTTATCTCCATCCTCCCTTGACAGCCGGACATAATCGCCGCATAAGATTTTATCTCTTGTCTGAAAATACATAAAGCCAACGGCCTCCTTTCTTTGTCGTTCAGACAATAACCAGGAAATCGTTGGCTTCAGATTGCTCTATTGTTTTAACCCACAGATATTCTAACACAT
>JAJQCO010000084.1:0-5007 GCA_021202655.1 Clostridiales bacterium
CCAAAAATATGGATTTGCTACCGGACTTTTTTTATTGTTGCAATTTGCGACCATAAAAAGGAGCACCTACAAAATGGCAGATGCTCCGTACTGATAAACATTACCCGTGCTGTACCCAGAGTCCAGTTCTATCCGTTCCCCTGTTCTTCAGCGCTTCTCTCTTTTTCTCCGTTCGTTCCTCTCTCTCCTGTTTCTTTTCTGCACTATTCAAAATATATTTTCGATAAGTGCTGTAGGATCGGAACGTTCTGGTTTTTCCGGAAATGACGTCCAGACACCTGGCATTTTCTGCAAACTCGTATGAGTTTGTCGAAAGAATGATATAGGTATCTCCGATAAGCCCTCCAGGAATATCTTCTCCGCTGAGGATCGACTGGAACAGTGCTTTGACCTGCGCCATGTTGTCAATAGACAGGCCGCTGTCCACCGCATCGATGAAGATCCACTGATCAGTATTTGCATGAGCTCTGATATACTTCCCGATTGCCATTAATTTCTGTCCGAAATTGTAGATCAGGCTTTCGCCTTCCGAAGAACTGAAGACGTTAGACACGCTGGCCAGGTCATTCAGGTAGGCATAGTGTGTCATCGCGTAGACGCCGCCATTGCGCATGTTGTCGTAAGACGTATACTTGATTCCCGCCCGATCCAGTTCCTCCTTCATCAGCGTGATCAGTGTACTCTTCCCGGCACCATTGCAGCCAGTCAGAACAGTTACGCCTGGCTCAATGGTAAGCTTTCGATAGCGGAAGAAGTTCACTCCTTCCTCATAGCAGTCTCGCCTGATTGTAAATGTGTAAGACATACAAATTCTCCTTACTTTCTCTGTACGCACGCTATCATTTGGGAAACCAGTTTCCCGATGTATTTGCTGTACATTTCTATCATTTCCTCCGCGGAATGCAGATCGATATCGCCGTATCCTTCCGAATCAGAAACCGCCAGAATCCACGTAGGATACTGATCAATTTCCTGATCGAATGCCGTACCATCAGGGTCATAAAGAGCCAGCTTGACTGCGGCCAGTTCCTCCGGATCGGAAACGTAGTACCAGTCATACATTCGGTCATCCGTCGTCAATGGCGGCTTATCTTCGATATGCGGGAGAGCCTGAATATATGCCTGTGCTTCTCCCCGGACAGCTTCCGCCATCTCAGCGGCTTTCATGTGGCTTTTCCTGCTTTCGCAGCGGATTTCTTCTGCTGTACTCTGGAACCTGTACTCTTTTACCATATATTTTTTTCCTCTCATTCTTTGCAATATCCGGATATGGTTTGGATCATATCTTTTGCATCTTCCCATGTATATGTTTTTACATAAGAAACCGTTTGGTAAGCATCTGCGCTCCTGCGCGTAGACAGTAGATTGTCATAATTGCCTGCATCCAGTTCAAATCGGTAGACAGCCAAAACCTCTTCCGTGCTTTCGCCATGAATACTTTTCATCTGTTTGATTGAGAAGTAGCCATAAGCCTTCATGATGTCATGTGGCCCCTCCGGGCCCATGTCGTGGACATCAATGATGTCGTGAGCGATCGCGTAGCTGCGATTACAAATTAATGATTCAAATGCTTGTATTTGGTACAGTTCATAGACCCCATCACCTAATTTCCTCAGGATCTGGAAGGAATCCTCATCTGTCAGCTTCCATCGACAATTCATTTCCAGGTCTCCCGCCTCAGCCAAAAGCTGTTGTGCCTTTTGGATCTTGCAGGCTCTCAAGACTGTCTCCACGATCTTTACAGAATCCGGATCTTTCCAGATTTTTGCTGCTGACAAAAGTTCATTCAGGAAAGCCATGTCTTTTTTTTCAGCTTCAGCTCAGATACGTCAGACTCTCTGTTCAGTGCTAGTGCTAACTCATATTTCGTCTGAAGTTTTGACGAACCACTGATGTAATTTTTGTCGCAAATATCAATCAGCTTCTCCAGATCGCTGTTTTTCAGTGTAAGTATCATTATTACGCTCTCTCTTTCTTGTAATTATCTTTATAGATTCGTTTCGTTGTACAAATATTAATATCTGCAAACGATGGGAACGATACAATTCCATTGTCCTGGTTGATCCGTTCCCTGCATTTCCATGCATTATTGTCAATGACATGGTAGCCAAGGATACCCCTGTATTCTTTGCAAAACCACTGGATTTCATCGGCCAGTTTGAAGAATTCCGGCATCTCTTTTCCACATGCGGTAAACAGCGTCCGATAATCTTCCGTTGTCTTTGGACGTATCAGGATTACAACTGACGGTTTACTCGCAACAGGACATCCGTCAAAGAATGCCTGTTCCTGGTTCGTAAATTCCCGGAGGTATCGTTCCGGGTAAATTCTCCAGGAATCTGAGCTGATCGATTCTGTATCCGGAACGATCTTATATGGCGGCCGGCTGCTTTGGTGTACACACGGATTTCCATCCTTATCCAGGATTAGACGCCCTGCTACAATGTCTGACTGGAAGGTTAAGAATTTACCTTCTCTTGCCGCAGCAATGATCGCCTCCGGCTGGGATAAGATTTCTTTCACAATCCAGTCCCGCATCTCCCATGTCTGCCCCATATGTTTTGCCAGTATGCAGGACACCTCACGAATATATGCCTTTGTTACGTTTTCTGTCAACATAGCGTCAGCCTTTTCTGGCGTCAAGCTCATGCGTGGCAGGATCGGAGCATCCGACAGATCGAATCCTGTGATATGGAAATACTGAATCAGTTTTTCCATGACTGGCTCCTCTACAAACAACGCTTCCGGCTCAGGCACATGATACTGATATGTGTATATAGCCGGCTTTTCATAGCCAATCGGTACAATACTGCAGCATGCAGCATCAGTCGTTTCATCTCTTACTATCGCCTTCATTTCTTCCGGGAAGATGATAGGATCGCATTTCGGTTCCTGTTTGAAAAACATCTCACAGGTCTCTTCGAAGAATACCGGAAGCCAAACTTTCTGCATATCATCCATCAGCTCATTCAGCTTCCATGCCTTCTTTGGGATGGCAAGGAACGTGGAGTCTGTTTCCGCCGCAGGAGGCTCCTTGTAGAAAATCTCCATCGGCGCGTATCCGGCTCTTCTCCCGTAAACATATTTACTGGAATCATCTTCCACCAGATAGGATTCTGTCTCATACGGCATCCAGAGAAGGTAAATACATTCCCCAGCCTTGATACAAAGTAAAATCTGGCGGCTCTTCCTACTGATGTCTGAAAGATATGCTTCTGAATTGATATCTTCTGATTCCCATCTAGACTGTTTGCCGTTCATGTTACGAAGCCATTCATCAAAATAATCTTTCTGCTGACGATTCGTCTTCTCGATGCCGCCGAATGCGATCACACACTCGTTTCCGCATGAGGCAATCGCATCAACAAATTCCTTTTCGGAACGGAACTTGCAGACCTCACTCATCAAAACGGGGCGCTCAGTTGACCGTTCTCCTGCCCTTGCCCGATAGATTTTCAGCCGCTTATTCTGATAGAAAGTCAAAGCATTTGTCAATGGATCCGTGATTGCTGATAGATCAGAATAATCCGTACCGCTGACATTCATGCCGATTGATTCTAACAGCTTGCGGTAAAATATTTCTTTCTCTTTCCATTGGTTCAGAGATGGATCATTATCAATCAGTTCCAGAAACTTTTTTGCCTGTTCAACAGTCTTATGATTTCCATGAAGCAGGTCTTCCAGTGGCACCAGCATTAATGGTAATGCCTGGACAAATGTATTCTTTAAAATTCCCATGACAAGGAACCCAGCCTTTTCTCCTGCCTGCGATACTTTTTCAATCTGTTCGCAGCATTTCTGATATAAGGATCGGATTCCTTCGTTCCTGCCATGGATCTTTACCTCCAGGCTGTCGCCTGACGCGGCAATCGCATTATCCATCATTGCATACAGCAGGTTTGCCGCTTCAATCGTGGCGCCTGTCTCTGTATCATTCTGGATGTCGTCTCGGTTTAACCTGTAACGGTCTCTGTATTCCACTAGCATCGTTTTCTCTCCTTCCGGTAATTTAATTCTTTTCTGTACGCTCCGGATCCCAGTACGCAGACTGCTGAGCGATCGCCATATCAATGAGCCAATACTCTCCTGCTGATTTCTCATACATGAGGTCGACAGACCAACACCCTGACAAATCGACATGCTTCATGGCAGCAGCTACTTTCTGTTCAAGCCTCTCATGGTTTTCCTGATAGAACTTTTCCAGATACGGGTATACTTCCGTATACGCAAGCGCATCTGTCGGATCATGGGAGATACTCTCTTCGCAGTGTCCAGCATCCCAATAATTGACTGAATATAATATTTTTCTCTTGTCAAAGTCATAAAACACGCGGATTTCCGGTACCAACGGCATGCCGTCGTAAATTTTGTAAGCCCTTTCGCATGGATTCCAGATCCGTTCCCGGATGATCAGTTCCGTTACTCCGCCGGTATCGTAGGTGAGCGACATGTAATTGATCGAAAGGATCGACGACGCAATCGACAATGCATCCGGCGTGGGCGTGCAGGTCTTGAAATCAAACTTGTTCGAAAAACATCCGTTCTTCAGAAATACAAGTCCAAGTCCCGCTTCCTGAATCTTCGGCATCACCTCATCCTTTACCCACTCATACACTTCGTCCTGAAACGTCTCTTTCTTCGGTCCATCGTAGCACCAGAAACAGTCGCAGATCTCGTTGCCTACAGGGATGATAATCGTTTTCGGCACGTGAAAATTTTTGATATCTTTAATTTTCGGGAACCAGTATGACAGGTTGTTCGGATTGTTTCGCAGATCTTCATACATATCGTACGGATCTGCTGTCAGTGTTGGGGCTACTACCTTTTTGCTCAAATTCTTAGCCATTTTCTTTCCTCCTTCATTTTGTGTTGAAATGAGCTGTAATTGGTTGAGATAATTATGGGGGATTGGGAAACGGATAAAACGTAAAAATCCCTGCCACATATTGCAGCAGGGGTTTCCTAGTTCTTAGTATTAGTTGTGTTAATCAGAAATTAATTTCGCAA
>JAJQCO010000084.1:5047-5272 GCA_021202655.1 Clostridiales bacterium
TCCACTCACCTTTCGGAATTGTCATGATTGTGGGAGACTTTTACTGTGGGACAACTGACCAATGTGAAAACGGATAAGAATAAAACGAAAAATCCAGCACCTTCTTTCTATGCAATGGTTCCCAAAGCTCTGCCTCTGTTAATAGCTATAGAAACAGAAACATGGAAATGATTGGCAACTTTATGCATATCCACATACTGTTAATTGGTATATTCGCTGAGGATG
>JAJQCO010000016.1:0-2404 GCA_021202655.1 Clostridiales bacterium
GAAGACAACTGTTCCACAAGAAACAAAAGTGAAGATGACCGCAGACGAATTGGGTGGAAATCAAAATAGAAAATTCAATTTTCTCGCGGCAGAGCATAGAAATCCAAACAAAAACAATGCGACAAAAGCGCCGACTGCACAGAAAAGATAGAGAGACGGAACCAATCACTTTTATTTCATGGACATGGGGGTCAGAATGCCAGAAAAAAAACGAGAAGTAAGAGAACAAATGAATTTTAATCAGTTGCTGGACGAGATGAAAGGAAGCAAGAAAACGTTTCATCTTGGGTCGTCGAAGGAATTTAAGGAGGTTCAGAACGCGCTCCAGGAGGTAGTAAGTTTAAGAGACAAAACCCTGGGGGAAAGTAGAGAGGAGATGGTAAGGGCCCATGAACGCCTGGGCAAGGCCTGCGACGCCTATCTCAAAGCCAGGACGGGAGCCATCACCGACAAGGGCAAGGATCGCCTGGAAATTGTGGAGGTCATATCCACCCTGCAGAAAAGAGAGGCAGACGCTGTAAATACCTTGCGAGACCCTGCGACCTTTCGCAGTTATGCCGGCTCAAAAACGAAATGGAGCGAGGTGCTGGCGGATCACCGGGCAAACGAAATCGATGTGACAGGCAAGGAACTTTCGACTGTGGGAGCAGGAAGCAGTTCGCGGAGCGTCGTACCTCTTGGAAATAACAGAAAAGGCTTTTTTACGAAAGACCAGGCTCTTCTGAGTGATGATGATTATCTTAAAGAGCGGATTCGCACGGCCGGAAGTGAGAACATAAAAATGGCGTATGAGAATATTCTTGCTGAGCGTGATGATCTCGCTATATTGTTGGACAATGCGCAGTCTGCTCGGTCTGGATCGAAATCAGCTGTTGAAAATATGGGAATACTATGTGATGAGAACCTTAAGAAAAAAATCAAATGGAATGAAATGAATCTCGGGGATAAACAGAAATTTCTGAATGAATTAAAAGAATTCGCCAAGTCCAAGGACGCAAGCAAAATGTTACAGGAGGAAGCTGGCATAGAGACAGGAGGGAATCTGCCTGCCCGGAACGTCGCCTCGAGCAGACTTGCGTCGTTGCTGGGACAGGATACGCTGCTGGCAAAAGCTGATCTTGTATGCCTACGAAACGGGAACGAGCTCCAAAAGGGAGTGATGATGGAGGAGGCCAAAGGTCTGGATTACAGCGCAAAGGAACAACATATGGAAACCTTTGGGAAGGTGACTGACTATTCTGACCCTCGTCTGCAAATCCAGATTACCAGCCTCGAGGTCATCGATTATCTGGCCGGGCAGGTAGATCGACATACTGGTAATATGTTTTACCAGTTTGAAGAGGATAAGATGGGAAATCAGAAGCTGATCGGGATTCAGGGGATTGACAATGACGCGGCATTCGGCAATCTTGATCCGGAAAATGCCACCAATAAGCCTGGGACTCTCGTTGGTTTAAAGGACATCACCATGGTGGATATCAACCTGATGGCACGGATACAGGTTACAAATCAGGCCAGCCTCGAATATATTTTTGGAGATATTTTAAGACCCAGCGAGATCGAGGCGCTGGGAAAGCGATTCGAACAGGTAAAGGAACATCTTAATAATGGACCGGTAAAAATCATGCAACAGAAAGACTGGGATGCCAAGACAGCAGACGCATTAGCGAGTAAAAAAGGATACCTGTCGGGCATCAAACCCATTTTTGATAAGTTAGGAAAAGAATTTGCCGAGGAAAAGGAAAAAGAGCGGTTGAATGCAAAAGAGCTTGAGGAGAAAGAAAACGGAACGTCTAAACGCGCTGAGCGCCATGAAAACAAAAATAATGCGACAAAGACGCCAGATGCACAAAAAAACAGGAATAGCATAAAAATCGGAGTACGTGGATTATAACAATGATGATTTGAATTGCGCCTGAAGGCTTTTTGCGTAGGTAAGATTAAAAACAAAACTGACGGTTCAGGATATCAGTTCGGTATCCTGAACCGTTTTTGGTTTGGGAATTTATTGGTTTGCAATAATTGCTTTAAAAATACTGACGTAGTATAATATATGACAAGTGAACGGGACGTAGAGGCTTGAGAGAAAAAAATGTCAGGAGAATGACAATGAATGATGTTGAGCAGAAAGCCGCAGCAAAAGCATTTGCGGAGCGCTGGAAAGGCCGTGGATACGAAAAGGGAGAAAGTCAGTCCTTTTGGATTGAATTGTTACAGTCAGTATATGGAATAGAGAACGCGACTCAGTTCATTATTTTCGAGGAGCAGGTACACTTAGATCACACCAGTTTTATTGACGGAATGATTCCATCTACGAAAGTCATGATAGAACAGAAAGGTCTTGGCAAGGATTTGAATAAGCCGATCAAACAATCAGACGGCACTTTGCTGACGCCTTTTCAGC
>JAJQCO010000016.1:2414-5253 GCA_021202655.1 Clostridiales bacterium
AAAATCTGGAAAGAGAATGTTATCGTCTGCAATTTCTTGTGGATAGCGGCAATGAACATTTGAAGCGAGAAATGGAAGTTTCCATAGCCGCGGGAGAAATTGTCGGTTTGTTGTACGATGCGCTTGCAAAACAATATGCAGACCCTGCGAGCGAGCGCGCAATGAGAAGTTTGAATGTCCTTTGCGTTCGTTTGGTGTTCTGCTTATATGCGGAGGATGCAGGAATTTTTGGACATCATGGAATGTTCCACGATTACCTCGCTGAATTTGACGCGAGAAAAATGCGACGTGCGGTGACGGATCTCTTTAAAATTCTTGATACAAAGCCAGAAAAACGAGATCCGTACCTGAAAGATGATTTTCCGGAACTGGCTGCGTTCCCTTATGTCAATGGCGGATTATTTAAAGATGAGGATATCGAAATTCCGCCTTTTACAGATGAAATTAAGGATCTGCTTTTAAATAAAGCAAGCGAAGATTTTGACTGGTCTGAAATCAGTCCGACGATTTTCGGCGCTGTGTTTGAGAGTACGTTGAATCCAGAGACGCGGCGTTCCGGCGGAATGCACTATACATCAATCGAAAACATACATAAGGTGATTGATCCTCTTTTTCTGGACGGATTGAAAGCTGAGTTTGCCTCTATATGTGAAATCGGTGTTGAACGGACAAGGGAAAGAAAACTGAGAGAATTTCAGCATAAGCTGGCATCGCTTACGTTTCTTGATCCAGCGGCAGGAAGTGGAAATTTCTTAACAGAGACGTACTTGTCACTGCGCCGGTTGGAAAACAATATACTGAGAGAATTATCTCATGGACAGATTTCTTTTGGCGATGTGAATTATAATCCCATTCAGGTTTCCATTAATCAATTTTATGGGATCGAGATTAATGACTTTGCTGTTACGGTAGCAAAAACTGCACTATGGATTGCCGAAAGCCAGATGATGAAAGAGACGGAAAGTATTGTTCTGATGCATCTTGATTTTCTGCCTCTGAAAACAAATGCCAGCATTATAGAAGGAAATGCTCTGCGAATTGATTGGGAGAGCATAGTTCCGAAATCACAGCTGTCTTATATTATGGGAAATCCGCCGTTTGTTGCACGTGCTGGTCGCATGAAAGCGAATGAATCTTCTTCAAAAGGGATGTTGGACAATTCTCAGAAAGAAGACAGGCTGAATGTTTTTGGAGAGGATTTGGGAAATGTAGATTATGTGGCGTGTTGGTTTAAAAAGGCTTCTGTTTTTACAAAGAACACATCTATAAAATGTGCATTTGTCGCTACAGATTCTATTTGTCAGGGGCAACAAATATTTCCGATCTGGAACAATCTGTTGAAGGATGGAATTTATATAAATTTTGCTTATAAATTTTTTAAATGGGGATCAGAAGCGGATAAATCGGCGACGGTATACGTTATTATTGTTGGTTTTTCTCATGTTATGAGCAAAGAAGCGTTACTTTATGATGGGAATAGAGTGCGGAAAGTAGAGCACATAAGCCCATACCTTACGCCTGCTGAAGATATTATAGTTTCTAGCAGAAATCGTCCATTATGTGATGTGCCGGTTTTCAAAATGGGGAATCAGCCGATAGATAATGGGAATTATTTATTCACAAAAGAAGAAATGGAATCGTTTATTGCCAAGGAACCTAAGAGTAAGAAATATTTTAAACATTGGCTGGATGGCGCTGGATTTTTAAATAACTCTGTCAAGTATTGTTTATGGCTAGGGAATTGCTCTCCGGCAGAATTAAAGTCAATGCCAGAATGTTTCAAACGAGTGAAAAATGTTAAGGAATATAGGGAGAAAAGTAACCGAAAGTCAACAAAAAAACTGGCTGAAACTCCTACAAGGTTTCAAACAGAGAACATGCCGGAAGGGAATTTTATTGTAGCGCCAGAGGTATCTTCTGGTAGCAGAAGATATATTCCGATGGGTTTTCTCGATGGAGACACCTTATGTAGCAATAAACTGCGACTTATGAGCGGAGCCAATTTGTATCATTTTGGTATCTTACAATCAAATATCCACATGGCATGGACACGTACAGTCTGCGGTTACTACGGACCAAGTTATCAATACTCCATCAACATAGTGTATAATAACTTTCCGTGGCCGACACCGACAATAATGCAAATAGAAAAAATAGAAAAGACAGCCCAGGCGATTTTGGATGCCCGTTCCTTATATCCAGACAGTAGTCTTTCTGATTTGTACGACGATGTAACTATGCCGCCTGAATTACGTCGGGCGCACCAGAATAATGATCGTGCGGTGATGGCCGCCTACGGATTTACGAAAGATAGTCCTGCGTTTTCGAGTGAATCAGCATGTGTTGCTGAACTGATGAAATTATATCAGAAGATGGTTGCTGAGAATGGCTGAAAACGGTATGTAAACCTGTTTGACGTGTTTTTCAAGGATTCAGTCATACCATCGTAAACAACAAACATTTATGTTAAAATATGGCTTGGAAATATAATAGAAGGATTTGATGCTTATGGATATGCAGTTGAATATGAGACTGTCTGCGCCGGTTAATGCGGAATTGGTACGGGTGAAGAAGCTGTTGGAGGATAATCCGATTATTGTTTATCATGGAACAATCGAGGATCATATGATTCCAAGGTATGGCGGCGGTGCAGAGGATAATGATTATGGAAAAGGATTCTATACAACACCTTATAAGAATCTGGGGATGGAATGGGCATGGAGTCCCTATGTAAAATCGTCTCAGAATCATTTTGTGTACACATATGAATGCAATATTGAAGGACTGCGGTTTCTGAATCTGTTGGAATACGATATTATGTATTGGATTTCCGTGTTGG
>JAJQCO010000104.1:0-1001 GCA_021202655.1 Clostridiales bacterium
GACCAGAAGGTAAGGGAAGAATCGGATGATATTCAATATGCAGTTTTGAAGGTATATACACAACGATTGCTTAGCGCAATACGCAGACTGGGCAACCAGGTGTTATCTTCAGATTTATTTCCATTAAGCGCGAGTGGCTCAGTTGGTGGAGTACGACCTTGCCAAGGTCGGGGTCGCGGGTTCGAGTCCCGTCTCGCGCTCTTGTCGGATATAGGATATCTGGCTGTGAAAGTTTTATATTTGTCATGCTGCTGTGGCTCAGTCGGTAGAGCGTCGCATTGGTAATGCGGAGGTCACGGGTCCGATTCCCGTCAGCAGCTGCCTGAAAAAAGTGTATGAATTCTGTTCATACGCTTTTTTTGTCAGTGTACCCGGTGGGCGCATGTCTCTAACCGTAATAGTCATCCTGTTCGTCGATCTCATCGGCGGATATACTGAGTTCATCTTCGTGATATCCGAGAGAATTGTACGGGAGGTGTTTGTCTGATTTGGAGGAGGGCATGGCCTGAACGATGGCAATCATATCCTGCATGTTGAGGTGCTCCTTCATCTCCTCCCGCGCCTTGTCCGGCAGATAGTGCTCCAGGATCGGCAGGAGTACAAGGACGGTGATGCCGCTGGTAAATCCGCCATTGTAGAGGACAAAGCCGCCGTGAAGGGCGCTGGTGGCCGTACACATGGAGGCGGAGAGAAAGCCGCCGATCACGCCGGCCCGGTAACCGTAGCGTCCGACCAGCGGACTGATGCCGGTCGCAAAGGCCACGCCGTTTAAATAGCTCTGAGTCGAAATCGACCAGGTCAGCTCCCGCCCGTTAATATGGCACAGAAACATCGTGAAGATGTACAGACACTGATATCCGATCAGAATGGGAAAGACGTTGAGCGGATGCTGTCCCATGGCGGTAAAGGTGAGGGCGGCCAGGATGATTCCGAAGGTCGGGCCAGTGAATCCCGCTCCTTCTGTGAATAAGATAACAACATTCAGATAGATAAGGAACAAG
>JAJQCO010000104.1:1011-5252 GCA_021202655.1 Clostridiales bacterium
ATGTTCATCAGACAGACGGGCATCCCATAATTCTCTGAAAAATCACTGCGAAATCCCGTGTCCTTAAACAGATGGGACAGCCCATGGAAGCTGCGCCCGTTTAAGTAAAATCCAACGAGAAAGCAGACGGCAAAAACGGCCAGATAAAACAGGTTGGCATATAATTGATAGCTGTGGCCGAAGCTGTCATAGATGGCGTTTTCAAAGGAAAGGGGCGCGGGCGGCGTGATCCCCATGGTGCGATACATAAAATTGTAGACAAAGAATCCAAAGATGCCGAAGGCAAGGCCGCCGTTATAAAGGTTATATCCCTTATGCCATGCGCTGGCGCCCGGAAGAATAGCCGGGACGATAAAGGCGAGCATGACGCAGAAGGCGGCGGCAAAGAGCAGCCCCTTTAGCGTCAGATGGACGGATCCGAATACGAATTGTTCCTCGGCGGTATATCGAAACAGGAATTCACTGATAAACGGCGCAAAGGATGTCGTGAACATGCATACCTGCAGATTGCTCTTAAAATCCAGTTTATTGATTTTCAGATAAAGGAAGGGAGCAAGGAAGCAGGGCAGCATATTCAGCAGATTCAGCCCGTAAAAGCAGTGGGCGACCACAAGAAAATATCCGGCCATGGTATTGGCGCGGGATTCGCCTTTCAGGCCGACCATAAAGGCAAAGCAGAGCATCCCGCAGGCTCCGGCGTTCAACAGGGCGCTGGCGAGGCCGCCGACGGCAAAATAATCGGTGACCAGAGGGCATGGGGTAATGAGAATCAGATACCAGTTATGTAGGATCGCCCCCCATTCGCCGGTGTAGCGGGCCGCGAGAAGGGCCGCGAGTAAAAACGCGGACGAAAAGCCCAGCGCGATGCCATTGATGATCTGACTGTTTGTGTATCGTTTCATAAGCGGATAATCCCCCTGTGGTAACAAAGCGGCGTTTATATATGAAATTCACCACTGCAACTTTAATAATTATAACAAGCAGGCCGGCATGGAATCAACCGGTTTTTATGAAAGATTACTGATATGTGAGCGATATGTCATAATTTGAAAAGATTCCTTGACAGACCATGAAAATTGCGGTAAAATACAAGACGTTGTGAAGGCAACGGCAGGAAAGTAGGTATCCACCTCACCCTGGCACAGACAGGTGACCCGGGTTCATAGAGAAGAGACACGTGTTCAGAGCGGCGACGTCTGCATGTGATGCTTTGATTTGAGATGGTGGATAGATTTTGTTCTATCTACTTTTTTTACGCTGTCCCGTCCTGACGGGGCATGTGCGGTGCGGTGAAAAGGAGACCGGGTATTTTTTCAGAGATGGAGGTGTACGACAATTAGCGAATTAATGATTAACGAACAGATCAGGGACAAGGAAGTCCGCCTGATTGGTGAGAATGGAGAGCAGCTTGGGATCATGTCCGCGAAGGAAGCATACAAGCGGGCCATGGAAGCAGAGCTGGATCTGGTGAAGATTGCTCCGGGAGCGAAGCCTCCGGTATGCAAGATTATCGATTACGGAAAATACCGTTACGAGCTGGCACGAAAAGAAAAAGAGGCCAAAAAAAAGCAGAGGATCATCGAGATCAAGGAAGTGCGTTTATCTCCGAATATTGACACCAATGATTTAAACACCAAGGTAGGTGCGGCGCGGAAATTTCTTGAGAAAGGCGATAAAGTCAAAGTTACCCTGCGGTTCCGAGGTCGTGAGATGGCGCACATGTCGAAATCCAGATATATTCTGGACGATTTCGCGGAAAATCTCAAGGATATTGCGGTGATTGACAAGCCCTCCAAGGTTGAGGGAAGAAGCCTGGTCATGTTTTTAACTGCCAAGAAGTAATACCATTGATTAAGGAGGAAGAACATTATGCCCAAATTAAAAACAAGCAGAGCGGCTGCGAAGCGTTTCAAAAAGACCGGTACCGGTAAGCTGGTAAGAAATAAAGCATACAAGTCTCACATCTTGACTAAGAAGTCTACGAAGAGAAAGAGAAATCTTAGAAAAGATATCGTTACCGACCATACCAATGCGAAGGTAATGAAGAAGATTTTACCATATCTGTGACAGACTGAACCGTGTGAGAAGGAGGAATAAACCATGGCAAGAGTTAAGGGTGGTTTGAATGCAAAGAAGAAACACAACAGAGTGCTGAAGATGGCAAAGGGCTACAGAGGCGCCCGTTCCAAGCAGTACAGAGTAGCGAAGCAGTCCGTGATGAGAGCGCTGGCCAGCTCCTATGAGGGCCGCAAGCAGAGAAAGAGACAGTTCCGTCAGCTCTGGATTGCCAGAATCAACGCTGCGGCAAGGATCAACGGCCTGTCCTATTCCAGATTCATGTACGGCCTGAAGTTAGCCGGCATCGAGCTGAACCGCAAGGTTCTGTCTGACCTGGCGATCAATGACGCAGAGGGCTTTGCAAAGCTGGCAGAGACGGCAAAGAGCAAGCTGGCGTAAGCGATATCTGTGACAATATCTGCGCATGGGGATTGCGTGTTGACAGATCCCCATGCGGAAGAGCAGATTTGTCATAGCAGAAAAAATGCCGTATGCAAGAAAAAAATGCTTGCATTATTCTGAAAAACGTGATAAAATGAACAAGTTCGCGGAAGTGCTGGAATTGGCAGACAGGCTAGACTAAGGATCTAGTGGCAGTATTGTCGTGTGGGTTCAAGTCCCATCTTCCGCACGGTACCGGATTCATCCGGTACACATTCCTCGATAGCTCAGTCGGTAGAGCACGCGGCTGTTAACCGCGCTGTCGTAGGTTCAAGTCCTACTCGGGGAGCTTCAGAATCGAGAGATTCTGACAGGCAGAAAAGGTTGCCGAAAAGTCAGAAAAGCAGTTGACAAACAGGAACCGATTTGCTATAATACCACATGTTGGTTCGCAGAAGTGGCGGAATTGGCAGACGCGCACGGTTCAGGTCCGTGTGGTAGTAATACCTTGTGGGTTCGACTCCCATCTTCTGCATGGAAGGAAAGCCGGGATCTTATATGAGATTCCGGTTTTTTTTATTGCCAAAGCATACGGAAGGATCTGAACATGGCAGGTCCTGTCGTTGCCATAGTTGTTTACACTGAATTTTCAAAAATAGTATTAAAAATTCTGAAAACATGATATACTATAAGAAGCGACAAGAGTTGCATGCCATATATTCGGAGGAGGGTGTTTGATGTGAATATCAGAGAGATGCGCGAGGAGAAGGAAGCGCAGGATCTGAGTCCTTATGCGGCGTTGAGCCGGGACAGCAAGGGGCGGGATATTCCGGAAGAGCCCTGTGATATCCGGACCGTATATCAGCGGGACAGAGATCGAATCCTCCATTCCAAGTCCTTTCGCCGGATGAAGCACAAGACGCAGGTGTTTCTGGCGCCGGAGGGGGATCATTACCGGACGCGGCTGACGCATACGCTGGAGGTATCGCAGATTGCCCGCACCATTGCCCGCGCCCTGCGCCTCAATGAGGATCTGACGGAGGCGATCGCGCTCGGGCATGATCTGGGACACACGCCGTTCGGGCATTCGGGCGAGCGGATTCTGGACGAGCTTTCGCCGTTTGGATTTGTACACTCCGAACAGAGCGTGCGCGTGGTGGAGGTTCTCGAGAAGGACGGAAAGGGGCTGAACCTGACGAAGGAGGTTCGGGACGGGATCCGCAATCATCGGACGAGCGGACATCCGTCTACGCTGGAGGGCTGTGTGGTCCGGCTGTCAGATAAGATTGCGTACATAAATCATGATATAGATGACGCCATCCGCGCAAAGATTTTCCGGGAGGAAGAGCTGCCGGAGGAATTCACCGATATTCTCGGCCACAGTGTGCGGGAGCGGCTGAATAATCTGATCCACGATATCATTTTCCAGAGCATGGACAAGCCGGAGATCGTGATGTCGCCGGGCTTTGAGGAGGCGATTCATGGGCTTCGCGCCTGGATGTTCCGCAATGTCTATACCAATGAACTGCCAAAGGCAGAGGAGGGAAGAGCGCAGCAGCTGATTGTGACCCTTTATGAATATTATATGAAGCATGTGGACAGGCTGCCGGAGGAATACCGGCTGATGATGAAGCAGAGAGGAGAGCCGACGGAACGGGTGGTCTGCGATTATATTGCCGGGATGAGCGATGTCTATGCGATCAATCTGTTTGAGGCGCTGTTTGTGCCGAAGGGATGGCAGATCAGGTGACGGACGGCAGCAGGGAGGGATGAGCTTGTATTACCCGGAAGAGGTTATTGAG
>JAJQCO010000044.1:0-7380 GCA_021202655.1 Clostridiales bacterium
CTCACCGACCATTGCACGGTGACCCTCGGCGTCTGCAAGGCGAGCGAGGCCGGATATCTGACTCAGGTATATGAGACGAAGGGAATCCAGGCCGATCCGAGCGGAAAGATTTTGTGCGAGGGACCGGTTCAGGAGTGGATCAGCCCGGAGGATCGGGTTTCCATGAATATGTGGGCGGCGCAGCCGGCGTTTTTGGAATATCTCAAGACAGGATTCAGGGAGTTTCTGACGACGATTGCCGACGATCCGACGAAGAAGGAATACCTGCTTCCGACGATCGTGGATCAGCTGATCCGCAGCGGTCGGGCAAGCGTGAAGGTGCTGGAGACGCATGACCACTGGTTTGGCGTGACCTATAAGGAGGATCTGGCGGCGGTGCAGAAGGCGTTCGCAGAACGGGTTGCAGCCGGAGACTATCCTGCGAAGCTGTGGAGCTGACAAAAGTGGTGCGGGAAGAAAGAAAAAGAAGGATCGGGGGTACGATTTTCGTGCCCTCGTTTTTTTTATTCACGAAACCTGTTATAAAACTGAGAATTTTGCGTATGGTGAAACAGAGGGCTTTTTGGCTGTCGAAACTTGCGGCGAAATCAGGTTGCGCCGCGGGGAGGATTGTTGTTACAATGTTTTCATAAAAAAGAACAGGAGGGGTGAATATGTCGGAATGTCATGTCGCGATCGCAGAGGATAATCCGCAGATGCTGAAGATTCTGGATCAGATGCTGGAGAGGGAGGAGGGATTTCAGGTTGTCGGAAAAGCGGATAATGGTGTGGACGCCTATGAGATGATCATGAGAACGAATCCGGATCTGGTCCTTATGGATGTGATTATGCCGAGAATGGACGGAATTTCCGTGATGGAGCGCGTGAGACGGGAAAAAACGGGAAGAGAGGTTCCTGCTTTTGTCATGGTGACGACAGCGGGAAGCGACCGGGTGGCGGAGGATGCCTTCGGACTGGGCGCCAGCTATTACATTCTGAAGCCGTTTGAGCAGGAGGCAGTGATGGAGAAGATCCGCCGTTTTACTGCGGCGGCTGTGGGAACCGCGTATCTGGGCAGAGCAAAGGAGGAGAGCCTTGCGCCGCAGGAGGTCCGGGAAGCGGAACCGGTCGCTGCGGAGCCGCCGGGCCGGGATCTGGAGACGGATGTGACGAAGCTTTTGCATGAGATCGGCATTCCCGCGCATATTAAGGGATACCAGTACCTGAGAGACGCCATTATGTTTACCGTCCGTGAGAAGAATATGCTTTCATCGGTGACGAAGGTGCTGTATCCGACGATTGCCAGTATGCACGATACGACGTCCAGCCGCGTGGAGCGCGCGATCCGTCATGCGATCGAGGTGGCATGGAGCCGGGGACGTCTGGAAACGATCCATAACATTTTCGGCTATACCGTCAGCACGGGCCGGGGAAAGCCGACGAATTCAGAATTCATTGCGCTGATCTCCGACCGGATCCGCCTGGAATATAAAAGGAAATAAAATTTCATTTTTTACAAGAATCTGCTTCCTAAATTGCCGCAAATATTGTATACTGGTACTTATGAGAGTCTGCGTGGGGGCAGACAAATTCAGAGGAGGTATTCCATGAAGAATATACTATTTGTGGCATCGGAAGCGGTTCCCTTTATCAAGACAGGCGGCCTTGCTGATGTTGTCGGTTCTCTGCCGAAGTGCTTTGACAGGGAAAATTATGACGTGCGAGTGATGATTCCGAAGTATCTGTGCATCAAGGAAAAATGGCGCGAGGGGATGACCTATGTCAACCATTTTTATATGGATTATCTGGGTCAGAGCCGCTACGTGGGCATCATGCAGTACGAGTACGAAGGTGTGACATTCTATTTCATTGACAATGAGTCCTATTTTGGCGGTGAGAAACCCTACGCGGGCGGACTGTGGGATCTGGAGAAGTTTTCTTTCTTCTGCAATGCAGCCCTCTCTGCGCTTCCTGTGATCGGCTTCCGCCCGGATCTGATTCACTGCCATGACTGGCAGACCGGCCTGATCCCGGTATATCTGAAGGACGGTTTCCAGGGCGGCGAATTCTTCCGCGGCATCAAGTCCGTGATCACGATTCACAACCTCAAGTTCCAGGGCGTCTGGGATGTGAAGACGATCCAGAACTTCTCCATGCTGCCGGACTATTATTTCACGCCGGATAAGCTGGAAGCTTACAAGGACGGCAATATGCTCAAGGGCGGCATCGTGTTTGCGGATGCGGTCACGACCGTGAGCCAGACCTATGCCGACGAGATCAAGACGCCGTTTTACGGCGACGGCCTGGACGGCCTGATGCGCGCCCGCGCAAACAGCCTGCGCGGCATTGTCAACGGGATTGACTACGACGTGTTCAACCCGGCGACGGATACCATGATCGCTCAGACCTATGACGCGAAGAATTTCCGCAAGGAAAAGGGCAAGAACAAGAAGGATCTGCAGGCTCAGCTGGGACTTCCGGTAGATGAGCGCAAGTTTACCATCGGTATCGTTTCCCGTCTGACAGACCAGAAGGGCTTCGATCTGATCCAGAGCGTGATGGATGAGCTTTGCAGCGACGATGTTCAGCTGATTGTCCTTGGCACGGGCGATGAGAAGTATGAAAACATGTTCCGTCATTATGACTGGAAGTATCATGATAGAGTGTCCGCTCAGATTTATTACTCGGATGAGCTGTCCCATAAGATCTATGCGGGATGTGACGCTTTCCTGATGCCGTCTCTGTTTGAGCCGTGCGGCTTAAGCCAGCTGATGGCGCTTCGCTACGGCACGGTGCCGATTGTCCGTGAGACCGGCGGTCTGAAGGATACGGTAGAGCCGTACAATGAGTACGAGAGCAAGGGAACCGGCTTCTCCTTTGCGAATTACAACGCGCAGGAGATGCTGGATACGGTTCGCTACGCGAAGTATGTCTATTATGATAAGAAGCGTGAGTGGAACAAGATTATTGACCGCGCGATGGCGGCTGATTTCTCCTGGCAGGCTTCCGCAAAGAAGTATCAGGAGATGTATGACTGGCTGATTGGTTAATATGGGCTCCTCCGGCGGCGCGACAACTGCCGGAGGACTTTTTTACCATAGCATACGGAAGGAGCTGCCGGTGGCAGGCCCTGTAGTTTCATTTACCGTTTCCCTGAAAGAGAAGATGATTGACGATAACAGGAGTACGCGATGACATTTTCGGGAAGATTAATTCATAATGAGGTGCTGATCAGCTCTGTGGTCGGCTGGACTGTGGCGCAGGTGCTCAAGACCCTGATCGACATGTGGCTGAATAAGGGATTCAAGCCGGAGCGGCTGGTCGGATCCGGCGGTATGCCAAGCTCCCATTCTGCGACGGTCTGCGGCCTTCTGACCAGCGCGGGACTCTGTTATGGCGTGGATTCTTTTGAATTTGCCGTATCCTTTGTGCTGGCGTCGGTAGTTATGTATGATGCGGTCGGCGTCCGGCGTGAGACAGGCAAGCAGGCGAAGCTTCTGAACATGATTATGAAACAGGATTTTTTCCGCATGAACGGGGAGGAGGTTCAGGAGAGCCTCAAGGAGCTGGTTGGACATACGCCCCTGCAGGTTGTCGTGGGCGCGGCGCTTGGAGTCGGGATGGCGTTTTTTGTCCATGGCTTTTATCTGTAACCGGCTTCGGATTTTTGTCGTCACTTTTTGTCTGCGTGCTTCGATCTGCCGTTTTTCGGCGGATTCTTCATTCTGTTTCATTCTGGTTTGCCGTTTTTTCGGTTGACATGGAAAATGGAATATGGTATGATTTGTCAGTGTGAAATGACGGACGCGGATCCATGGCGGAGCGCGTCGTGATCGCCAAAACCCGGTCACCTGGAGGACTCCAACCGGAGGCTTGGTTTGCGGTGAGAATGATTTTATTTTAAGGAGGAGATCGACATGATTTCGAAGGAAAAGAAGGCAGCAATCATCACAGAATACGGCAGAAAGCCTGGAGATACCGGCTCACCGGAGGTGCAGATCGCGATCCTGACTGCGAGAATCTCGGAGCTGACCGAGCATTTGAAGAAGAACCAGAAGGATCATCACTCCAGAAGAGGACTTCTGAAGATGGTAGGACAGAGACGTGGCCTGCTTGACTATCTGAAGAAGACTGACCTGGAGGGTTATCGTGCGCTGATCGAGAAACTGGGAATCAGAAAATAAGTGGGACGTCAGAGGGTGGAGCGCTTGTCTCCACCTTTTTTCACATGTTGCGCGAAGGGCCGCACGATGGATTTCGGCATGAAAGGTCGTGACGGCTGACCGGAGAGCCGGGGGGAGGAGCCCTTTGCTGTCCGGATTATGAAAGGAGATATGGCATGTACAAAAGTTTCAGTCTTGAGCTTGCCGGCAGAACCCTGACCGTCGATGTGGATCGGGTCGCGAAGCAGGCGAACGGCGCTGCCCTGATGCATTATGGCGATACGACTGTGCTGTCCACGGCGACGGCATCCGTAGAGCCGAGGGAGGGAATTGATTTTTTCCCGCTGAGCGTTGATTTTGAGGAAAAGCTGTACTCTGTGGGTAAGATCCCCGGAGGCTTCAATAAGAGAGAGGGCAAGGCGTCTGAGAATGCGGTTCTGACTTCCCGCGTGATCGACCGACCGATGCGCCCGCTGTTTCCGAAGGATTATCGGAATGATGTGACATTGAACAATCTGGTGCTGAGCGTGGATCCGAAGTGCCGCCCGGAGCTGGTGGCGATGCTTGGCTCCGCGATCGCGGCCAGCATTTCCGATATTCCGTTTGACGGGCCGTGTGCGATGACGCAGATCGGAATGATCGGCGATGAGATGATCGTTAATCCGACCCAGCTTGAGTGGAAGGTCGGCAGCCTGAAGCTGACGGTTGCTTCCACCCGTGACAAGGTGATTATGATCGAGGCCGGCGCGAATGAGATTCCGGAGGACAAGATGATCGAGGCGATCTATATGGCTCACGAGGTGAACCAGGAGATCATCCGTTTTATCAATCAGATTGTGGCGGAGTGCGGTAAGCCGAAGCATGCGTATGAGAGCTTTGCGATTCCGGAGGAGCTGTTTGCCGCGATCAGGGAGATCGTCCCGCCGGAGGAAATGGAGAAAGCGGTGTTTACGGACGAGAAACAGGTCCGTGAGGAGAATGTGCGTGCAGTTACCGCGAAGCTTGCGGAGGCGTTCGCAGATAACGAGGAGTGGCTGGCGCTTCTGGACGATGCGGTCTATCAGTATGAGAAGAAGACCGTCCGCAAGATGATCCTGAAGGATCACCGGCGTCCGGATGGCCGTGAGATCACCCAGATCCGTCCGCTTTCGGCGGAGATTGATCTGATTCCGAGAGTGCATGGCTCGGCGATGTTTACCCGCGGACAGACGCAGATCTGCGACGTATGTACGCTGGCGCCGCTCTCAGAGGCGCAGAAGCTGGACGGGCTGGATGAGAATGAGGTTGTGAAGCGCTACATGCATCATTATAATTTCCCGTCCTATTCGGTGGGTGAGACGAAGCCGTCGAGAGGACCGGGCAGACGTGAGATCGGCCATGGCGCCCTGGCGGAGCGCGCCCTCCTTCCGGTGCTGCCGTCGGAGGAAGAGTTCCCGTATGCGATTCGCTGCGTGTCTGAGACATTTGAATCAAACGGTTCTACCTCTATGGCTTCGACCTGCGCGTCCTGCATGTCGCTGATGGCCGCGGGCGTGCCGATCCGGAGCATGGTGGCCGGTATTTCCTGCGGACTGGTGACCGGAGAGACAGACGACGACTTTGTCCTGCTGACGGATATCCAGGGCCTGGAGGACTTCTTCGGCGATATGGACTTTAAGGTGACCGGAACGACGAAGGGAATTACGGCGATCCAGATGGATATCAAGATCCACGGGCTGACCCGTCCGATCGTGGAGGGAGCCATTGCCAGATGCCGGGAGGCGCGTCTCTTTATTATGGATACGTGCATGAAGCCGGTGATCGCGGAGCCGAGGAAGGAGCTTTCTCCCTATGCGCCCAAGATCGAGTCGATCACGATTGATCCGCAGAAGATCGGCGATGTGGTTGGCAAGCAGGGAAGCACGATCAACAAGATTATCGAGGAGACCGGCGTGAAGATCGACATTTCCGAGGATGGCAATGTAGCGATCTGCGGCACGGACAAGGCGATGATCGATAAGGCGAAGGAGATCATCCGTAGTATTGTGACGGATATCGAGCCGGGGCAGATTCTTACCGGCAAGGTTGTGCGCATCATGAACTTTGGCGCCTTTGTCGAGCTGAAGCCGAAGAAGGACGGTATGGTTCACATTTCCCGCCTTTCCAACAAGCGTGTGGAGAAGGTGGAGGATGTGGTGAATATCGGCGATATGGTGACAGTCCGTGTGCTGGATGTGGATAAGATGGGCAAGATCAGCCTGAGCATGAAGCCGAGCGACCTTGCGGACAGGTAAGTGATCAAAGGAGATAAATTTGAAGAGAGGATTGGAAAGAATCTTAAGGACAGGAGTTCTGGCTGCCGTGCTGACAGTCGGAGCTTTCCTGCCCGTCTTTTCGGAAAACGCGCCAGTGACGCCGGGGAAAGCGCCAGTGGCGCGTTTTCTGTCTTGCCATGGAGCGATGGGGAGACTGACCGCTTACGCGGAGGAAGTAACAGTGGGAGCGGCGCCCGGAGAGGCGGTAAGCGGCACGGCGGGAAATGGGGAGACCGCTGTGGCCGATGGGACAGACGAGGCATCCGGGAGCGGAACGGTGACAGCCGGGAGCGGAACGGTGACAGCCGGAAGTGGAAGTGTGACAGTCGGGAGCTCGGGAGGCTCCGCTACGATTACAGCCGGAGCCGGTATGACTACAAGCTATGGGCCGGGCGGCCCGGGCGTGACGACATCGGGAGTTTCTGACGGTACGGAGGGATTTGCCGGGAAGGTGGAAAATCCGATTGTAACGGTGGCGGAAAAGTATACCTTCAGCCAGATGGAGCAGGATATCCGGGAGCTGCAGGCCAGATACGGCAGTCTGCTTCAGGTGAATGTCATCGGCACATCGCTGGACGGCCGCAGCATTTATGAGATCGTTCTCGGCAACGCGGACGCGTCGAAGCATGTTCTGATCCACGCCGGGATTCACGCCAGGGAATATATGACGCCGCTTCTGGTGATGAAACAGCTGGAATATGGGTTATATTTTTATCAAACCGGCTCCTATCAGGGACAGCCGCTTTCGGATCTCTTAAATAAAGTGGCGATTCATATTGTGCCGATGGTAAATCCGGATGGAATTTCGATCAGCCAGTCCGGCCTGGGCGCTGTCCGTTCGGCCGAGCTGCAGTCTGCGATCCGTCAGTGCTATGAGTACGACCTGTCTGCAGCGCGTACCACGGCTGCATTTGAGGATTATTTGAATTACTGGAAGGCAAACG
>JAJQCO010000044.1:7390-20286 GCA_021202655.1 Clostridiales bacterium
AATCTGGTCAATGCGCGGACCTGGGCGGCTACGATCAGCTACCACAGCATGGGCGATCTGATTTACTGGGATTATGAAGGAAACCGCGTGCCGGAGGAAAGCCAGGCGCTGGCAAATCTGGTGCAGGAAAAGACCGGGTATCAGATCGAGGGCAGCAGCGGACACGGCGGCTTTAAGGACTGGGCTCAGATCCGGGACAATCCGATCCCCAGCCTGACGCTTGAGACGGGAAGCGTGGCCTGTCCCATGCCGGTGACGGAGTTTACCCATGTGTGGGACTGCAACCAGGAGGTATGGGCGGCGGTGGCCGCGTCCGTGCAGTGAGGATTTCCAGAAATGTAAAGATTTACGAAAATCCCAAAAAACCCCTTGCTATTTTATAAGGAATTAGGTAAAATAGTACCAGATTGATTTGAATTTAACAATCAAAATTTTCTAACAATTTTAGGAGGAATTCATCATGGCAGTAAAAGTTGCGATCAATGGTTTTGGACGTATCGGCCGTCTGGCTTTCCGTCAGATGTTTGACGCTGAGGGCTATGAGGTTGTGGCAATCAACGATCTGACTGACCCGAAGATGCTGGCTCATCTGTTAAAGTATGATACCGCTCAGGGCGGATATGCAGGACATATCGGCGAGGGCAAGCATACGGTAGAAGCCGGTGACGGTTCCATTATCGTGGACGGCGAGGAGATCACGATCTACAAGGAAGCAAAGGCTGCTGACCTTCCGTGGGGAGAGATCGGCGTAGACGTTGTTCTGGAGTGTACCGGTTTCTATACCTCCAAGGATAAGGCTCAGGCTCACATTGATGCAGGCGCCAAGAAGGTTGTCATCTCCGCACCGGCAGGCAACGATCTGAAGACCATTGTATTCAGCGTAAACGAGAACACACTGACCGCTGAGGATACCATTATTTCTGCAGCATCCTGCACGACCAACTGCCTGGCGCCGATGGCGAAGGCTCTGAATGATTATGCTCCGATCCAGTCCGGTATCATGAGCACGATCCACGCGTATACCGGTGATCAGATGATCCTGGACGGCCCGCACAGGAAGGGCGATCTGAGAAGAGCGAGAGCCGGCGCGGCTAACATCGTTCCGAACTCCACCGGCGCGGCTAAGGCGATCGGCCTGGTTATTCCGGAGCTGAACGGCAAGCTGATCGGTTCTGCACAGCGTGTTCCGGTTCCGACCGGCTCCACCACGATCCTGACCGCAGTGGTCAAGGGCGCTGATGTGACCAAGGAAGGGATCAACGCGGCGATGAAGGCGGCGGCCAGCCAGTCCTTCGGCTACAACGAGGATCCGATCGTATCCTCCGATGTCATCGGTATGAGATATGGTTCTCTCTTCGATGCGACTCAGACCATGGTATGCCAGATTGCAGATGATCTGTATGAGGTTCAGGTTGTTTCATGGTATGACAACGAGAACTCCTACACCAGCCAGATGGTTCGCACCATTAAGTACTTTGCAGAGCTTGGCTGATTTTGCAGACAGGCAGTAAACAGGGATTCCGCAGGGTCCGGTCCGATGGACCGGACCCTGCATTGTTTATGATGGCATGAGGAAGAGGCTGCCGGTGGCAGGTTCTTCCATTTCACACAGAGCGATGCGGCAGAGCAGTCGTTTTGAAAGAAAGGAATAATTTCATGTTAAGTAAGAAAACGGTAGACGATCTGAAGGATCTGAAGGGCAAGAAGGTTTTGGTTCGCTGTGATTTTAACGTACCGTTAAAGAACGGCGAGATTACAGATGAAACCCGCATCAACGCGGCGCTTCCGACCATCAACAAGCTGATCGGCGAAGGCGCGAAGGTTATCCTCTGCTCTCATCTGGGCAAGGTAAAGAATGGCCCGAACGAGGGAGAGTCCCTGGCTCCGGTTGCGAAAAGACTGTCGGAGAAGCTGGGCAAGGAGGTTGTTTTTGTCTCTGATTATCAGGTGACCGGCGAGGCGGCGTCCAACGCTGCAGCCGCTCTGAAGGATGGCGATGTGATGCTTCTGCAGAACACCCGTTTCCGCGGCAAAGAGGAGACCAAGAATGGCGAGGAATTCTCAAAGGAGCTTGCAGACCTGGCGGATGACTATGTGTGCGACGCGTTTGGTTCTTCTCACAGAGCGCATGCTTCCGTAGAGGGCGTGACGAAATTCATCACGGCAAAGGGCGGAACCAACGCGGTTGGTTATCTGATGCAGAAGGAGATCGATTTCTTGGGCAATGCGGTTGAGAATCCGGTTCGCCCGTTTGTCGCGATTCTCGGCGGAGCGAAGGTTGCGGATAAGCTGAACGTCATTTCCAACCTGCTGGAGAAATGCGACACGCTGATCATCGGCGGCGGTATGGCTTACACCTTCTTAAAGGCTCAGGGCAAGGGAGTCGGTCAGTCTCTGGTTGACGATACGAAGATTGACTACTGCAAGGAGATGATGGAGAAGGCGGAGAAGCTGGGCAAGAAGCTGCTGCTTCCTGTCGACACCGTGATCGCGGCCTCCTTCCCGGATCCGATTGACGGAGCGATCGACACCAGTGTGGTCGCGTCGGACGCGATCCCGAATGATATGCAGGGTCTGGATATCGGACCGAAGACAGCGGCGCTTTTTGCAGAGGCAGTTAAGTCAGCGAAGACCGTTGTCTGGAACGGACCGATGGGCGTATTTGAGAATCCGACGCTGGCAGCCGGCACGATTGCCGTGGCGAAGGCTCTGGCGGAGACAGAGGCGACTACGATTATCGGCGGCGGCGATTCCGCAGCGGCAGTCAATCAGCTTGGCTTTGGCGATAAGATGAGCCATATCTCTACAGGCGGCGGCGCATCCCTGGAATTCCTTGAGGGCAAGGAGCTTCCGGGCGTGGTTGCGGCGGATGATAAGTAACAGCAGTCAGCTTTCATATTTTGATCATGTCGCCACAGGCGGCAAATGAATGTACCGGAAAGGATTATCATGGCACGTAAAAAAATTATAGCAGGAAACTGGAAGATGAATATGACCCCGTCCGAGGCAGTAGCCCTGGTCGAGACCTTAAAGCCCCTGGTTGTGAACGAGGAAGTAGACGTTGTGTTCTGCGTACCGGCGATTGATATTATCCCGGCTCTGGAAGCAGCGAAGGGAAGCAATATCCAGATCGGCGCTGAGAATATGTACTATGAGGAGAAGGGCGCGTATACCGGCGAGATTTCTCCGAATATGCTGACGGATGTCGGCGTGAAATATGTGATTATCGGACATTCCGAGCGCAGAGAGTATTTCGCGGAGACGGATGAGACCGTGAATAAGAAGGTACTGAAGGCGTTTGAACACGGCCTTACCCCGATCATCTGCTGTGGAGAGACTCTGACTCAGAGAGAGCAGGGCATCACGATTGACTGGATTCGCCAGCAGATCAAGATCGCGTTCCTGAATGTTACGGCAGATCAGGCAAAGACCGCTGTCATTGCCTACGAGCCGATCTGGGCGATCGGAACCGGCAAGGTTGCGACCACAGAGCAGGCAGAGGAGGTCTGTGCGGCGATCCGTGCGACCATCGGCGAGATCTACGACGAGGCGACTGCCCAGGCGATCCGCATTCAGTACGGCGGTTCCGTATCGGCATCCAGCGCTCCGGAGCTGTTTGCACAGGCAGACATCGACGGCGGCCTGGTAGGCGGCGCGTCCCTGAAGCCAGATTTCGGCAAGATTGTCAACTACAACAAGTAACGTAAGAAGAAAGCTGAGAAGTTGAAGGGGGACAGGGGAACCTGCCCCCTCATTTGTTATGGACGGGAGAAACATAAATGAGCGTGTGGAGTCGGGGGCGCAGACGATTGTTTTCACTGGATGAGATTGACCGGTTTCCCGGCAAGGAGGCCTGGAAGAATCTGACGGTTGTGGCTGTGGTTCTGATCCTTGCGACGCTTACCACCAGCATCCTGGTCAGGCTCTCTTACAATGCGTCCAGCGCCGGCGTGGTATATGTCCTGGCCATTCTTCTGGTCGCGAGATATACGGAAGGCTACCTGTGGGGCGTTCTGACTTCTCTGATCTCCATGCTTCTTGTCAATTATGTCTTCACCTATCCGTTCATGAGTCTGAATTTTACGATTGAGGGGTATCTGCTCACCTTTGCCGGGATGCTGGCGGCGTCTGCGATCACCAGCGCTCTGGTGACCAGGCTGAAAAAACAGAGCCGGGAGCTGCGTCGGCGTGACAAGGTTCTGATGACGGCGGAGAAGGAGACGATGCGGGCAAATCTGCTTCGCGCCGTATCTCATGACCTGCGGACGCCTCTGACCGGGATCATCGGAATGACGTGTACCTATCTGGAAAACGGAGAACAGATGAGCGAGGAGGAGAAGACGGTTCTTGTTTCCGGCATTAAGGATGACGCGAACTGGCTTTTGAATATGGTAGAGAACCTGCTTTCGGTAACCAGAATCCGGGAAGGGGATGTCAAGGTAAACACCACGCCGGAGCTTCTGGAGGAGGTCGTCTCCGAAGCGGTTTCCCGCCTGAGAAAACGGCTGCCGGAGATGAATGTGCATGTAAAGGTGCCGGATGAGGTTCTTCTGGTTCCGATGGATGCGGTGTTAATCGAGCAGGTTCTGATGAATCTGCTGGAGAACGCGGTATACCATTCCGGAGCGACCGATGCGATTGAGCTCAAGGTAGAGAGAGACGGGGAAACCATTCTCTTTCATATCCGTGATTTTGGCGTTGGAATCGCGCCGGATCGCCTGGATAGCCTGTTTGACGGCGCGGGCAGTCTGAAACCGAACAGCAGCACGGACGCCCATAAAGGGATGGGGATCGGTCTCACCATATGCAAAACCATTGTGGAAGCCCATCGGGGAAAAATCTGGGTGAGAAATTGTGACCGCGGCGCAGAGTTTGTATTTTCATTGCCCTATGGAGAGGAGACACAGCATGAGCAAGCCGACGCTTCTGATCATTGAAGATGAGAAAAATATCGGAAATTATATGGAGACGATTGTGGCATCGAACGGCTATAAGGCGGTGCGCGCGACAGGCGGCCTTTCGGGGCTTTCCATGTGTACCTCCCATCGTCCGGATCTGGTTCTGCTTGACCTTGGGCTGCCGGATATCGACGGCATGGAGGTACTTAAGCGGATCCGGGAATTTTCCTCAGTGCCGGTGATCGTGATTTCAGCCCGGACCCAGGAAAAGGAGAAGGTGGAGGCGCTGGATGCGGGCGCGGATGATTATGTTACCAAACCCTTCGGCTCGGAGGAGCTTCTGGCAAGGATCCGCACGGCGCTGCGCCACAGCGCACAGGCCGTCGTTCGGAGTGGGAATCCTCTGGTTTATTCCTGCGACGGGCTGACGATTGATTTTGACAAGAGACTGGTGATGCGGGAGGGGAAGAGCGTCCATCTGACACAGATCGAGTACAGGCTGGTATCCCTCCTGGCGCGCAACGCCGGAAAGGTGCTGACCTATGATTTTATCCTGAAGGAGATCTGGGGACCATACGCGGATACGGATAATCAGATTCTCCGGGTCAACATGGCGAATATCCGGCGCAAGCTGGAGGAGAATCCGGCAGAGCCGCATTACATCTTTACAGAAATCGGCGTCGGATATCGAATGAGAGAACTATAGGACCTGCCGGTGTTCTAATATCCGGAATTGATGATCTTCCAGTCGCTTGATTTGTTGTTGCGCGCGACACTGACCGAGCGGAACGGATTGCCATCGCGCCGGTCGCGGACAGTCAGCACCTTGTAGATGATGATATTGCCGGGGGGATATTCGCCCTCCAGGCCGACATTCTGATAAAGCGCATTGTCCGAGTCAACCGGATAGAGCTGATCCACCCCTTCATAATAAGGGGTTTCTTCTGTAAAATAGGTCTGGATCAGATTCTCCGTCTCAATCAGCTCATCCTCGGTCAGCGCGTCAATATAAGAAGGAAGCCCTTCCGCTGTCTCTGCGGAGACGGCGATGGAGGAATCCGTGTCATATTCCGGCTGGCTTGAGGAAAAGCGCAGCTCATCGGCGAACTCAGACGGGACAATGGAGAGGGCGAGACGCTCATCCTCAGAGAGCGAATCGTAAAAATCCAGCCATGTCAGAGTATCGTCGGATAAATCTTTTTTCTTTTTATAGATTCCCTCATATTCTACCGTATCATCGGCAAGAAACAGGATATCGCCGTCGGCAAGCTCCAGAGAAGCCGCTCCATCGGCAAGGAGCGTGTAGGATACGCCGAGGCAGTCGAAATTAGCCTGTCCGTCTGCGGACGGTTTCTCTTCGGAAGAGAGAACCTCCGTAATCTGCCCGTCTGCGTCTGCGGACGGGGAAACGATCGCCTTGCGACCGGCAGAGCTGAGACAGACGCCGCCGACATAAATCATCTGCCGGGATGTCCCGCTGTCCTCCGTGCTGCTTCCGGTTTCTGCCGGGGAGGCGGATGAGCTTCCCGCTCCTGCCGGAGAAGAGGAGGCGCAGCCGCCGGATACCAGCGATATCATGCCAAAAAAGATGAGAGAAATCACAACCATCCTTTGTTTCATGAACCATTTCTCCTTCCCCAACATTATAACAGCATCGGAGAAGGAAAGTTTTAAAATTCTCTTACAATACCATAATCTGCGGTTTAATTTTTCTTCCCCAGATAGGCAGCCTTGACGGACTCGTCGGCGAGAAGCTCCTTCCCGGTTCCGGAAAGAGAGATCTTGCCGGTCTCCAGCACGTAGCCGACATCGGCAACCTGGAGCGCCATATTGGCGTTTTGCTCGATCAGCAGGACGGTGACTCCCTGACTGTGGATTTCTTTTATGATCGAGAAAATATTTTTTACAATGATGGGGGCCAGACCCAGGGAGGGCTCGTCCATCATGAGAATCTTTGGGCGGCTCATCAGGGCGCGCGCCACGGCAAGCATCTGCTGCTCACCGCCGGAGAGGGTACCGGCGAGCTGCCAGCTTCGTTCCTTTAAGCGCGGGAAAAGGTCATACATCCGGTTGATGTCATCATCCAGGGAATCCTTTCGCAGGTAAGCGCCTATGCGGATATTTTCGATGACGGTCATGTCGGGAAAGACGCGCCGTCCCTCCGGTACCATGGAAATGCCCTTCTGGACAATGTCCGGCGTGCTGACGCCGATCAGCTCCTCCCCGTCGAGCGTGATGCTGCTTCCGGGCGCCGCCTTCACCAGCCCGGCGATGGCGCGGAGCGTGGTGCTCTTTCCGGCGCCGTTGGCGCCGATCAGGGTCACGATTGTCTTGTCCGGGACCTCAAAGGAAATCCCCTTGACGGCTTCGATGCCGCCATAATTTACTTTCAGGTTATCAATTTTCAGCATCGTCACTCACCCCCAGATATGCGTCGATCACGCGTTGATTGCTCTGGATTTCCTCCGGCACGCCATGAGCGATCAGCTTTCCGAAATCCAGCACATAGATGCGATCAGAAATCTGCATGACCAGATCCATATGGTGTTCGATCATGAAGATGGTCAGCTTGTAGGAATCCCGGATCTGCCGGATGAAATCGGTCAGCTCCTGTGTTTCCTGGGGATTCATGCCGGCGGCCGGCTCATCGAGAAGCAGAAGCTTCGGCTCTGTGGCGAGCGCGCGGGCGATCTCCAGTCTTCTCTGTAAGCCATAGGGCAGGGAGGAGGCAATCTCATCCTTCAGATGGAGAAGGTTCTGCTCGGCGAGAAGCTCGGTGGTTTCCTCGCGCATCCGTTTTTCCTCCGCGTGGTTTAAGCGGAGTACGGCGGAAAATACATTCTGTCTGGCGCGCATATGTTTGGCAATCAGCACATTGTCAAAGACGGTCAGCTGTCCAAACAGACGGATATTCTGGAAGGTGCGCGCGATTCCTTTTTTGGTGATCACGTCGGGGGAATTCCGGACGGTCGGGATCTGCTTAAGCTCCGCGTCTCCGGCATAGGCTTTTCTCATCTTGCCGGACGGCATGCCGGAGAGGATCGTCTCGCCATAAAACTGAACCTGCCCGTATGTGGGCTCATAGATGCCGGTGACACAGTTGAAGGCAGTGGTTTTTCCGGCGCCGTTGGGGCCGATCAGGGCAATGATCTCGCCCTCGTTGACGTCCAGCGTCAGATTGTTGACGGCGACGACGCCGCCAAACTGCATGGTAATGTCCTGCATGTGAAGAACCTGTTTTGTCTCAGCCATCACGGGTTGCCCCCTTTCTGTTTTCGCCCTTTCCCGGAAAGTTTCGCCGGGATGCCCCGGATCAGCCGTCCCAGGCCGTCCCAGGAGAACTCATTGCTGCCCATGATGCCGCGGCTGTAGAAGAGGACGACAACCATCAGCAGGATCGAGAAGATAACCATGCGGAAGCCGGAGCGGAACAGTGGAATGTTGATTCCGGCGACCGTCAGGGGCTCGTCGAAGAAACGGAGCCATTCGCGGCCGGCGGTGACCAGGAAGGAGCCGACCACGCTTCCGGTGACGCTTCCGATACCGCCCAGGACGACAATCAGAAGAATGTCGTAGGTCAGGGAGATCTGGAAGGTTTTTGAGTCGATGGAGCGCATGAACATGGCGAGCAGTCCGCCCCCGATTCCGGTGAAGAAGGACGAGGCCACAAAGGCCAGCTCCTTATAGCGGAAGAGGTTCAGTCCCATGGCCTGGGCGGCAATTTCGTCCTCGCGCAGCGCCTTGAAGACACGCCCGTAGGAGGAGTTGATCAGCAGCACCATCAGCAGAATGCAGAGGGCGCAGAGGCCGAATGCGACATACAGATTCGGGAAGCCGGGAATATTCTTCAGGCCGTAGGAGCCGTTTGTGATCCGGTCAAGCTGCGGAGCGGCGATCACCGCGCGGATGATCTCGGAAAAGCCCAGGGTCGCGATCGCCAGATAGTCGCTCTTGAGCCGCAGGACCGGGATGCCGATCAGGGCGGCGACCGCGGCGGCCAGAAGGCCGGCCAGGATCAGGGCGAGCCAGAAGGGGCATTCCAGATTTTCGATGACCGGAGAAATACCGCTCACATAATAGACGCTCGCACGGTTTTCCACCGGTATGGTCAGGATGGCAACCGTATATGCGCCGATGGCCATAAATCCGGCCTGTCCCAGCGAGAAAAGTCCGGTGAATCCGGTCAGCAGGTTCATGGAGACGGCGACGACCGCGTAGATGGCGGCACGTTCCAGAATCGAAATCTGATAGCTGTATTCGGATTTGTTTGTCTGCAGGAAGGCCAGGAGCGCGATGATCGCGATCAGAGCGATCAGACTGCAGAGGATATTTTTTGATATGGTATGTTTCTTCATTTCGCTCACCTCACACTTTATCGGTAGTCTTCTCGCCGAACAGGCCGGTAGGCTTGATGAGGAGAATGATAATCAGCAGGACAAAGGTAAATGCGTCACTGAAGGTGGAATAGCCCATGGCGACCAGAGCGGTCTCGCCAAGCCCGAGGATAAATCCTCCGATGACGGCGCCGGGAATGCTGCCGATGCCGCCGAATACGGCCGCGACGAAGCATTTCAGACCCGGAAGAGAGCCGGAAAACGGAAAGACTGTCATGCGGTCTGTGAAATAGAGCACGGAACCGACCGCAGCCAGAAGCGAGCCGACCGCAAAGGTGAAGGTAATGACAGCGTTGATCTTAATGCCCATCAGGGCAGCCGTATCGTAATCTCTGGAAACGGCGCGCATCGCCATACCGATCTTGGTTCTGTTGATCAGAACAATCAGGAGATAGACGATGATCAGGGTCAGCACCGGTGTCAGGAAGGTGACGAAGGAAGCAGAAAGTCCCCCGATCTGGAAGATCTTTTTTAAGAACGGGATCTCCGGATAGCCTTTCGGCAGAGCTGTGAACAGGTAAGTCGCGAGGTTCTGAAGCAGATAGGACACGCCGATGGCCGAGATCATGGCGGACATTCTCGGGGCGCTGCGCAACGGCCGGTAGGCGACCCGTTCGATCAGAACGCCGAGTATGACTGTGGCTGCCAGAACCAGAGGAATGGCGATGATCCATGGAAAGCTTGCCATCGCGAAAATCATAAAATACCCGGCCATCATGAAAATATCGCCATGGGCGAAATTGATCAGCCGGAGAATGCCGTAGACCAGCGTATATCCGATGGCGATCAGCGCGTAGGCGCCGCCCAGGGAGATTCCGGTCAGGCACTGCTGCAGGAAGGTTGTCAGACTCATAAGGGGAATTGCCTCCTAATCATAGTGGTAAAACAGTCGAAGCGGGCTGCGGGATTGCCGTCGACCACTTCTTTTGTATGCGGCAAATCGAAAACGAGCGGGGAAGCCTTTCGTGCGCCCCACTCGTCGCTTTCAGGAATAGGGGGAGACGCGGATCCTTCGCGTCTCCCTGCAACAGCGGCGTCCATATGCAGAGTCGTCTGCAACGGGATGGAGCCGTTTTTTTAACAGTCGTCGTGGTAAGGAACTTGAACTGGCCGTCCTCAATCGTCTTGATGAAAGCCATATCCTTGTCCGCATCTCCGTTCTCGTCGAAGGAAATGCTTCCGGTCACGCCGTCGATGCTCACGTTTGCCAGGGCGTCGCGGATCGCGGTGGTGTCGGTGGAACCGGCATCCTCAATCGCCTGCAGCGCGCACAGATAAGCGTCATAGCCGAGTGCGGATACGGCCGGGATGATCTCTTCCTGATCGTTGGCCTTCAGATACTCCTTAAAGCCGGTGATGAAGGAAGCGGCCTCGTCGTTTGCCGGCTCTGCCTCATCAAAGAAGGTAGAAAGGACAACGCCCTCCGCGGATTCTCCCGCATTTTCGATGATGGTGGAATTCTCCCAGGTATCGCCTGCCGCAATCGTAGCGGTAATGCCCAGCTCACGCGCCTGCTTGATGATCAGCGGAGCGGTGGTGATGGAGGACGGAGCAAAGATGATGTCCGGCTCCTGCGCCTTGATGTTGGTCAGGATTGCCTTGAAATCGGTCTGGTTGGTCTGGAACTGCTCCTCGCTGACGACGGTTCCGCCCAGATCGGCAAAGGCAGTCTTAAAGTAGGAGCCAAGACCGGACGAATAGTCATCGCCCAGCTGAGTGATGACAGCAGCGGTCTGCGCGCCGTTGTCGATCGCATAGTTTGCCATGACAGTGCCCTGGAACGGATCCAGGAAGCAGACACGGAAATAATAGTCGTTGCCCTGGGTAACCTGCGGGTTGGTGCAGGAGGCGCCGATCGCCGGAATCTGTGCGTCTGCAAAGATCTGGCCTGCCGCAATGGATACGCCGGATCCGTAGCTTCCGAGTACGACAGAAACCTTCTCGCTGACCAGCTTCTGCGCCGCGTTGACGGCTTCCGTCTTATCCGACTTATTGTCGACCTCGACAAGCTGGATCGTATACTCGGTATCGCCAACCTTCACGGTCGGGTGAGTCTCATTCGCGTAGCGAATGCCAAGGACCTCCTGGAAGCCGCCGCCGCCGTTCTCACCGGTCGTCGGCTCAAATACGCCGATCTTGATGACCTGGTCGCCGGATTCTGCTGCCGCGGCCGCCGTGGTCTCGGCTGCCGCCTCTGTGGCGGAACCGCTGTCCGATGAAGCGGAAGAGCTGGAGCTGGAACCGCAGCCGGCCATCATGCCGGCACACATGCATGCACATAACGTGAGTGACAGGATTTTTCTCAGTTTCATAATGTTATCCTCCTTCTTCGTGTTCCATCTGCGGCAGGCGGTATGTTTTTACCGGATGCACAAGTGTCTTTGCAATGGACACACGATGCATTCTATTATATCAGACAGGGCGAAAACTTCAAGGATAATATCGGAAAAACTTTAATTTTTAATGAAGGGGGTACAAAACAGGCAAAGGAAATGATATGATAATGAAGAAGGCAAAAGGTCATGGAAGGAAGGATGAGTATATGAATATTACACTGGAAAAATACCATGGACTTGGCAATGATTATCTGATCTATAATCCGGAGCACGAGCCGTTCCCGCTGACTCCGGAGCGTGTTCGCCTCATCTGCAACCGGAATTTTGGGGTCGGCGCAGACGGGATTCTGGAAGGTCCTCTGTTCGGGCAGGACGGCCTTGACGTAAAGATCTGGAACCCGGACGGCAGCCTGGCGGAGAAGAGCGGCAACGGAATCCGGATTTATGGAAAATACCTGCGGGACGCCGGTTACGTGGAAAAGAAGCATGTGACAGTCCAGACTGCGGGAGGCCCGGTCGAGATTCGCTTCCTGACGGAGACGGGAGGGAAGCTGACGGTATCCATGGGACATCTGAGCTTCTGGAGCGATGAGATCCCGGTCACAGGCAAACGGCGCGAGGTGATCGACGAGACGATGGTGTTCCATGAGATCCCTTACAAATGCACCTGCGTTTCGATCGGAAATCCGCACTGCGTGATTTTCTTAAAGGAGATATCAGGAGAGATTGTAAGCCGGATCGGGCGTTATTCGGAGACGGCGCCCTGCTTCCCCGAGCGGATCAACACGACGATCATGAACGTCATCGACCGGACGCACATCGAGATTGAAACCTATGAGCGGGGGGCCGGTTATACGCTGGCCTCCGGCACAAGCTGCTGCGCCGCGGCCGGCGTCGCCTACCGCCTGGGGCTTGTCGATCCGAAAACATATGTGCAGATGCCGGGCGGCGTCATGGAGATTGAGATTCTCGAGGACGGCACGGTTCTCATGACCGGCGAGGTTCGCTATGTCGGAAGGATGATCCTGGGCGATGAGCTCAGCCAGCAGCTGAAAGCACTGTGATAATGCCGGAGACCAGGACATTTGCCATTTTGGGGCGCGCGCCGACGGGCAGATGTTTGTTCTGGAACGGTCTGGTGAGGAAAATCTCGCAACCCAGGAAAAGGAACTTGAAAAACACGGACGGTTGATGTATAATCAGGTCAGAGCAAAGAACCGTTTGTAATTCCTGGAATGTTCGACAACCTTACCAATTATTGAACCTAC
>JAJQCO010000157.1 GCA_021202655.1 Clostridiales bacterium
CCCGCCTTTTCCTGATCGACGAGGATACTTCGGCGACGAATTTCATGGTGCGCGATGACTTCATGCAGCAGGTCATCAGCCGCGAGAAGGAGCCGATCACGCCGTTTCTGGAGCGGGCGCGGGATCTGTATGAAAAGGCAGGCGTCTCCACGATCCTTGTGGCGGGAAGCTCGGGCGCGTTTTTCTATATCGCCGACCGCATCCTGCAGATGGACTGCTATAAGCCGATTGATATTACCGGGCGCGTGAAGCCGCTCTGTGAAAAGTACAGCAAACCGCGCATCCAGGCGCCCGGGTTTGAGGTTTCGGGATTTGGCTGGGCTTACGGAGCCAAAAGGCTTACGGGCGGCTCCGGCCGGGACCGCGGCGTGAAGGTGAAGACATTTGGACGCGACGGCTTTTCGATTGACCGGGAAAATGTGGAGCTGCGCTATGTGGAGCAGCTGGCGGATCAGGAGCAGACGCAGGCGTTAGCGTATCTGCTTCGGTACGCGCTGGAGCGCGTGGTCGACGGGCGACGGAATACGCGCCAGATCGTGAAGGCTTTGTCTGATATATGGGAACAGAAGGGCTGGGAGGCGTTCTGTCAGTCCTATGTGCCCTGCGGCCTGGCAAAGCCCCGGCTCCAGGAGCTGTTTGCCTGTCTCAACCGCTATCGCGGCTGACCTTCGCGAAGCGAAAAGCTGTGGCCGGATAGATCTGCGTCTGTCGGTACACACTAATGGTATGACGGCCGGAGAGACCGGGAGAGGATCCCCCGGCTTCCGGAAAATGCCGTCCGGAAAGCGATGTATGGACAGAGAGGAGATTGGAAAGATATGAAGGAATGGGAGAAATATCTGGAGCGTGCGATGGCCTGTCAGACGGCGCTGACTCTGTTTGAATGGGACAATGAGACGCTTGCTCCTGAGGAGGCCGGTTCATGGACGGCCCGGGTGCAGGGGACGCTCTCTGAGATGTATCAGGAGGTCATGACAGATCCGCGTCTGACGGAGCTCATCGAGGAGGCTGAGAAGGAGGAGCTGACGGATGTGCAGCGTGCGGTCATCCGTGAGGCAAAGGAGGAGATCCGTAAGCTTTCCTGTATCCCGCCGGAGGAATACCGGGCGTTTCAGGAGCTGTCGGCAGAATCGACGCGCGTCTGGGCGAAAGCAAGGGAGTCGCAGGATTTTGAAGCCTTTGCGCCGATTTTAGAGAAGATCATTTCCTGCCAGAAGTGTTTTGCCGCCTGCCAGGCGAGGGAGGGACAGAAGCTGTATGACGTGATGCTCGATAACTACGAGAAGGGCTTCGATATGGAGAAGCTGGATGAATTCTTCGGGATGCTCAAGGAGGAGCTGGTTCCCTTTCTGCATCAGGTGAGGGAGAGCCGGGTGCGGATTTCGGATGAATTCCTGAAGGGGGATTACCCGGAGGAAAAGCAGCGTGAGCTGGCGGAATATGTGGCGGAGTATATGGGCTTTGATTTTCATAAGGGAGTCCTGGCGGTCAGCGCCCATCCCTTTACCACGAATCTGCACAATCACGATGTGCGGATCACAACGCACTACTCGGACCGGATGGACAGCTCGCTCTTTTCCGTTATCCATGAGTGCGGCCATGCGCTTTATGAGATGGGGATCGGCGACGAGCTGACGCAGACGCTGGCCGGACAGGGCGCTTCCATGGGGATGCATGAGTCCCAGTCCCGCTTTTTTGAAAATATCATCGGGCGGAAGGAAGCCTTCTGGATCCCGCTTTACTCCCGGGTAAAAGAGATTTTTCCGGAGCAGTTAAAGGGCGTCGGGCGCGAGATGTTTGTAAAGGCAATCAATAAGGTGGAGCCCGGCCTGATCCGCACGGAGGCGGACGAGCTGACCTACAGCCTGCATGTGATGATCCGCTATGAGCTGGAGAAGCTGCTGATCGAGGAGGATCTGGATGTGCGGGAGCTGCCGCAGCTGTGGGCGGATAAATATGAGGAGTATCTTGGCGTCCGTCCGACGACAGTGGCGGAAGGGGTGCTTCAGGATATCCATTGGGCGCAGGGATCGTTCGGTTATTTCCCGTCTTACGCGCTGGGAAGCGCGTTTGGCGCGCAGATGTACGAGTATATGAAGGGGCAGATGGATTTCGATTCCCTGCTCGCGCGCGGGGAGATCGGCGTGATCCGCGAGTACCTGCGGGAGCATATCCATCGTTACGGCAAATGCAGGACAAGCCGTGAGATATTAAAGGAGATGACCGGGGAGGATTTTAACCCGGCCTGTTACGTGCGTTACCTGAAGGAAAAGTATGGGAAGCTTTACCAGATCTGACGAAGAGATGGGAAAAAGGGGAAGGAGATACGAAAGATATGCCAGTCGGAGTGATTGCGGAGGTGCTTTCTGTCGTGATCGGCGGAATCATCGGGGCGGCAGGCGGAGGGCTGCTGAGCGAGGATTTTAAGGAAAAGCTTAATATGATTTTCGGCTTGTGCGCCATGTCCATGGGGATCAGCAGCATCGCCCTGATGGAAAATATGCCTGCCGTGGTGTTTGCCGTCATCATCGGGACCGTGGCCGGTCTGGCCATTCATCTGGGAGACCGGATCAACGCGGCGGGTGGATGGATGGTCGGCCTTGCCGGAAAATTTCTGAAAAATGGAAATTCTGCCATTTCCCGCGAAGAATATATGGCCTCGCTTCAGACTGTAATCGTCCTGTTTTGTGCGAGCGGGACGGGAATTTACGGTTCCATCGTGGCCGGCATGAACGGAGATCACAGCATCCTGATCGCGAAATCCATTCTGGATTTCTTCACATCGCTGATTTTCGCCTGCAATCTCGGGGTGATCGTATCCCTGATTGGGATTCCGCAGCTGGTGATTTTCCTTGCCCTGTATGCTCTGGCCGGAGTCATCTATCCGCTCACGACGCCGGTCATGGTTAACGATTTTAAGGCCTGCGGCGGCTTTTTGCTGCTGGCGATCGGTTTTCGGATGATCCGGGTGAAGATGTTTCCGACTGCGGATATGATTCCGGCGATGATTCTTGTCATGCCGGCCAGCTGGTTCTGGGTGGATGTGGTGCTGCCGCTTTTATAGTTGACTTTTTGTGAAAAAATGGTATACTGGACAGGTACGATTTAACAGATAAAAGCGTTACACTTTAAAGAACAAAAGTAAAAGGTGTGCCGCGAGTCAACAAGGAGGAGTTAAGATGGCAGTGAAACTGTTCATTCTGATTCTGTTTTTTGGAATCATGGTTTATGTGGGGGTGTATTCGCAGAAGCATGCGAGAAACGTCAATGATTTTGTGCTGGGCGGGCGTGGCGTCGGGCCGTGGCTGACCGCCTTTGCCTATGGAACCTCGTATTTCTCGGCGGTGGTATTCGTCGGCTATGCGGGGCAGTTTGGATGGAAATATGGCATAGCGACGACCTGGGTCGGCCTGGGGAACGCCTTCCTGGGAAGTCTGCTCGCCTGGGTTGTCTTGGGCAGAAGGACGCGCGTGATGACGCAGCATCTGTCTGCCGCGACGATGCCGGATTATTTTGGCAAGCGTTTCGACAGCCCGGCTCTGCGAATCGCGGCCTCGGCGATTGTCTTTGTCTTTCTGATTCCCTATACGGCGTCTCTTTACAACGGACTTTCCCGCCTGTTCGGGATGGCGTTTGACATTCCGTATACGTTCTGCGTGATTCTGATGGCGACGCTGACGGGCGTATATGTCATCCTGGGCGGCTATATGGCGACCGCGATCAATGATTTCATCCAGGGAATCATCATGATCTTCGGAATCATTGCAGTGATTGCGGCGGTGTTAAACAGTCAGGGCGGATTTATGCAGGCGGTGCGGACGCTTTCTGAGCTGGAGAGCGACGTGCCCGCGACGCTGGGTCAGCCGGGCGCCTTCACCTCGTTTTTCGGGCCGGATCCGGCGAACCTGCTCGGCGTGGTGATCCTGACCTCTCTGGGCACCTGGGGGCTGCCGCAGATGGTCCATAAGTTCTATACGATCAAGGATGAAAAGGCGGTTCAGACCGGCACGGTCATCTCGACCTTCTTTGCCGTGATTATTTCGGGCGGATGCTATTTCCTCGGCGGTTTTGGCCGTCTGTTTGACAGCCCCGCGATTTATAGTGAGAGCGGAAGCGTTGTCTATGACGCCATCATTCCTCAGATGCTCTCGACGCTGCCGGATATTCTGATCGGCATCGTGGTGATTCTGGTGCTGTCGGCGTCCATGTCCACCCTGTCCTCCCTGGTGCTGACGTCCAGCTCGACGCTGACGCTGGATTTCATCCGGGGGACGGTAATGAAGAAGATGGATGACAAAAAGCAGCTGATGACCATCCGGGTTCTCATCGTGTTCTTCATTGTGATTTCCGTCGTTCTGGCGCTTGATCCGCCGACCTTTATCGCACAGCTGATGGGCATCTCCTGGGGTGCTCTGGCTGGCGCGTTCCTGGCGCCGTTCCTCTACGGCCTGTTCTGGAAGCGGACGACGAAGGCGGCTGTGTGGGCGAGCTATATCCTCGGCGTGGGCATCACCGTGTCGAATATGTTCATCCATTTTATCGCTTCCCCGATCAATGCCGGCGCGGTTGCCATGATTGCCGGACTGATCATTGTCCCGATTGTCAGCATTCTCACGCCGAAGCCGGATGAAAAGCGCATGGAAGAGATCTTTTCCTGCTATGACGTGAATGTCTATGAGCGGCTGGAGACCCCGCTTCCGAATAAGGAGAGCTGACAGGACGAAATTACGTCGTTGTCGGCGCATATGTTTTTCATATGAATTTCGTTAATCTGACGCCGATGCAGAAAGGGTTTGCAAATTCCCGGAAAGTGGTTTATACTATCTTTTGTGTACGCAGGACGTCCGGTTATGGGGTGTCGGCGGTATGAAAGTTCATAAAAAGGAAGGATAGAAGAAGCATGTCACTGTTGGAGAACTGGAGAACCCTCGCATACGGCGACGGACTGAACGATAAACAGAAGGACGCATTGTGGAAAAGCTATTTTAAGGTGGAGAAGGGGATCTACGAGCAGATCCTTTCAGATCCGACCCAGGTGGTCACCGGTACGGTGAAGGAGCTGGCGGAGAAATATGGTACGGATATCCAGACCATGACCGGATTCCTGGACGGGATCAATGAGAGCCTGAAGGGATACGAGAATCCGATTGAGAAGATG
>JAJQCO010000233.1 GCA_021202655.1 Clostridiales bacterium
CCCGTACTGATAGCAAACGCCGTACCCAGCACGCCTCCTACAATGACATTAGGCGGAATGTATGCGCCCACGGAAACAGCTCCCAAAAAAAACAGCTCCAGTGTGGCTCCAATGATGATGCCGGCCTGCAAATCTCCCAGCACCAGTCCCACCAGCGTTCCCAGAACAATCGGTCGCTGGATCATGCTGGTACCGGTTGCCAGATCGCATTTTCCAAAAAACGCGATCATCCCCAGTAAAACAGCTTGAAGAATCATGATATCCCCCTCCTCAGATTACATCCTGTGGTGTGATTTTATTGTCAGCCGGTGGCTGCCGAAGCTCCACCTCCGCTCCCGTGCGCAGCATCGCGTGGATGTCTTCCACATCCTCCTCCGTGACAAAAATAAATTTACTTATCGGCCTCTTATCCGCCGTCTTCTTTGTCCCTCCAAGATTCACTTCTCGAACAGACGGGCAGCCTTCCACCAGCCGCCGGGCGTCGTGGATGCTCTCGGTAATAACGAACAGCCTGTACTTATCGGTAACTCCGCTGTTAATGGCCACAATCGAATCATTCACTGTTTTTATGACCAGCTTAACGCCATTGGGCTTACTGAGTTTCAGGGTCGTTTTGCGGATATCATCTGTGGGAACGCTGTCATTCGCAATCAGGATACAATCCGTTCCCAGAGTATTTGTCCAGGAAAATGCCACCTGGCCATGTAGCAGACGATGGTCCACACGCAATAGTTTCATCATGATTTTCCTCCTCCTTATCTTTAAAATTCATCATCCTGTAATTCATCTTTTTCGTTACAGAACACAATCGCCTTCCGGGCGCTTTGAATCTCCTATCTGATCATAACAGGCGTATCCTTTTCCTGATTGACCAGGATCTCCAGAAGCAGAGCCAGGTTAAGTCCGGCAACCAGGTAAACCCCCGGATCCTTCGTGTATATCATAAATTCATTGTTTACGCTGCCACGAAAAAGGTCTGTCACAATGATCATCTCGTCTGCAGGATCTCTGGTTTCAATTATTTTTCTGACCCGCTCACGAATATCGTTTTCCCCATCTCGATAGGCACACATCGCCATAAAATTTTCCTGTCTGCCCATAACCAGCTCCAGCGAATCAAGAATACCTGCGGCAAAATTCCCATGTGATGCAATGACAAAACGCTTCATATTCTTCCCCTCCTTTCCGTTTCATTTCAGATATGCAGACAAGGTCCGCAAGCTTCTTTCCTCCGCCCGCCAGGGTTCCCCATAATAATCCGGGCTTAGAAATTCCAATGTAAAATACCCCCTGTAACCGTTTCTGGCAAAATCTTCCAGATCCTGTCCGGGGTCTCGCTCCCCTTCGCCCCAGGCAAGATGACCGGCCGGATGGCCGTCCACAAAATGACAGTGAATCGTATCCTCTCCCAGTGCGGCAAACCACTGAGAGATGGTTTCTCCCGCCGCCGCCATAGATCCGAGATCCAGATTCGCCTTGATTCCCGGAGAATTAATCTCTGCCAGCATTCGTTTCTCTTCTTCCAGCGTGCATACCAGCCTCGTTTCTCTGGGAAGCAGGGTTTCCATGACCAACGTCACGCCGCGCCTGTATGCCTCCTCCGCCAGAGTGTGAAGCATGGCTACCGCCCGCTTCCAGGCTTCCTGCGTTGGTTCCGAATAAAAGCTCCATCCGGAGCTACAGGAAACCAGCCCGCATTCCAGCTCCTGCGCTGCGCAAATCGCGTTGAGAAAATAGCAACGAGTCCGACAAATCAGTTCAGGATCCCGCGCAGCCAGATTATAAGGCTTGGGATTATTCTGCTCCGGCGTCAGGCAGATAATCTGTACGCCATATCGTTTGGCCAGCCGACGCAGGGCTTTTGTATCCTGCCAGCTAAACGGATCTAACAGAAAATGACTGGCGCAGGTCCACAGCTCCGCATGGGTAATGCCATTACGCTGTAAGGCAGCAAAGAAATCCTCCAATGTATAAAAACGGTAATGACAATTCATGCCTGCAATGCGATCCAGCGATAACAGACTCATTCTTCCTGCCCCTTTCCCAAATGATAAGAATTGGCGTCATGGATGACATAATCATAAATGTAAGCAATCTCACTGACAGGAAATTCCACACGGTAATGATTGCTGATTTCGCGGAAGGAACGCCGCACAATCTTGATAAAGGACTGTTGCTGCAGAGCAAAGGTCTCCTCATCGCTGTAGGTCTCGATCGGCGTCTTGGTAACCAGTCTTTCAATCAGACAGCTGATATGAATATTCAACCCAATGATTGTCTGAGCCGAAAACTTCCGGTGCAGCATCCGTTGCATCTGATCCACCCCCAGATTCACAAGATCCAATACTTTATCCACATTGAGGATGGTCAGATGCTGGACAACATTCTCCAGGGAAAAATTCTTTAACAGCTGTTGATTAAAGGCCTCAATCTCGTTTTTGGACATATAACGACTCAGCATTCGATTGATCCGCTCAATTTCCTGGAAGGAAATGATTTCCTCCATGGGAATGTACGGCAATTCCTCTATCTCTGGATTGATGGTGCCGGAAAGGAAAAGAATTTCATATTTCTTTTTGATCTCCTCCAGCTCTTCCCTGTGTTTTAATCTCAGATAATCGTAACCAAGAAATTCCACCTCAATTTGCTTTGGCAGACTGTGATTAAACAGCTCGGCCATCCGACGGGCTACTACAACCCCTGCTTCGCTGACAAAAATAACCGCTGCCTTTTTGGAACGGCCCTCCGACAGCTTATAGGTCGTAACATATTCTTCACAGGCTGTCTGCACAATCTCACTCATTGAAAGGTTCTTCAGAATTTTTGAACCCACATCCAGCGCCAGGCGTGTGGAAACATTATTGATAATGCCAAGGTTCAGATTGGTTTGTCCGTTTAGAAGAACATTCATATCCTCCAGAGATCCCGTATCCACCAGAAGAATGACATCCCTGGGGCCGGGCATATTGTTTATATACCGTTTAAAGCGAATGGCCACCTCCTGTATCGACACTTCAATTGGCATATCAATGGCCTCAAACACATGACTGCCGGTGAGACGATTAGCCACTGCCGCAATACTGCTGGCAGTAGAATAACCATGACAGATAATAATGCCCCGCACGCTATTCACCCGGATATTCTGACTGCATTGCAGCACACCCAGTATCAGCAGCAACCGACTCATACCGTTCACGCCAATATCCAGGCTTTGCTCGACCATCCGGCATATTTCCTCTGCTAACGCCGCTTCCTGTGGAAATTCCGTCACCATCAGACTCAGACATCCATTCACCCGCTCATCGCCAGAAAAAGAATCTGTCCGCATCTGCATATACAGACAGCGAGAAAACACATAATTTAAGTGCTCCGGCATCTGAACATAATATTTGTCGGCAATGACCGTAAAAACAGTTTCCATCACGCGCTCTATAGCGTCAATCTTGGCATTGCCAAGATGCCTGGAGAAGATCAGATAATCCGAGAACTCGTCAAACAGTCTGCTCTCCCGGTGAAGAAATTCTTCCCGATCCTTCTGCTGCTCTCGACAGGAAACATATTCATTCAGAAATCCTTCGTAATACTGCAGAGGGACTTCCGACACCGTGGCCTTACGGAAACTGCGCACATTCATCATGCTGCGCTGCTCCTCGCCAAACTCACTCTTCACCCGCGCGGTCACCATCAGATATTCCGGCAAATGATAAAGATATACCGAAATATTTTCTTCTTCCGTGGCCTGCACCAGTGCATTGGCGCAGCTGGTCTGAATGCTGCTCCGCAACTGTTCGATATTGGCAGGAAATTCATATTGCAGCAGAGTTTCAAATACGCGGCTGCTTATAAAGACCTCCCTTCCCATACGATCCGCTTCCTGACAAAAAAATTGCAGAATCAGCTGTTCCCGCTCTTCTACCGAACGCTCACTTAACGACGGAATCCTGACAATTACCGGCAGACACCGCAACAACCTTCTGGAAAGCTGTTTTTCCGGCTCCTTCCCGGTAGATAAAATCAGCCTGGCCGTGCTGCACGGTACTGCATCCCGCTCATTGACGTTCTTGTATCTGCCGGTATCCATAAACTTGGCCAGACGATCCTGCACCTCCATACTCAGGCAGTGTACATCCGCAATATACAGCATGCCTCCGTTCGACCGTTTCAGATATCCGGGTCTCTCCTTCCCATCACCACGAACCGTCGCGCCAAACAGGGCTCCGGCAGCTTGCTGAGAATCTGCGTACTCCGCACAGTTAAAAATCAGCATCTTATCCTGTTCCGGCAGGAGCCCGCAATTCTGAGCGTATTCATGAACCAGTCCGGCCATGTAGGCTCGGCCTGTTCCGTTTTGTCCCGCGATCACAATCGGCAGACCATACGGAGGATACTTGACTGCAGCCTTACACTGCTCTACCTCATAACTCAGCCCGGAATGGCATCCAACAAGCTTTTCAAAATCCTTCTTTGCCTTTGTTCCACCGGCCAGTTCTTTTTCCAATTCTGCCCAGCTCAGATAAGATTCCGCACGCAGGCGCACACCACTGGCATCCTCCAACTCTTTACGGTGTAAAAAACATACCGGACGGGAACTGATTTTAACTGCGACGCCATCCTTGACCAGTTCGTTTAAGTACTGGCTCGCAAGAGCACGGCTGATATTCAGTTCAAGGCTAATGCCATTGGCAGTCAACTCCCCGGCGTGCTCCTGTGCATAACTGCGAGTTTTCTCCCGCATATACAGAAACACCTCTTTTTTTGTCCCCGCATAAGGTATCTCTTTCATCCCGCTCTCCCCGGATTTTTTCCCTGATGATGATGGTTTTCTGCTGTTTTTCCTGTCTGGCTTCATGATACCGTGAAAATCTCCTTTCGTCTGAACTGTAGTGAAACCTCGACACTTTCCGCGACAGATTCAACACTATCAACGCTTCGTCAACCAGAAAGCGGGAGGTTCAACACTTTATCCTGATTCTATCGTATTTTCCCCTGCGAGACAATTTTCATTTGACAACCAGATCCATAGATATAATGAATATAAATGTAAATTACTTGTATTAGAGGATTTAAGAAAAGATACTTCAAGATTACTTCAACATATGG
>JAJQCO010000216.1 GCA_021202655.1 Clostridiales bacterium
ACAAATGCGTATCAGGAGCCTTCTTTTATTTTAGGGAGCTTTTTTCACAGCCCCTGTAGTTGTCTGTCTAAAGGGAAGGGAAAGTAAAGCATGGACCTTACGACAAATTTTCATCCATGAAGGCAATGATTCCGGCCTCGACCTCGTCTTTAATCTCCGCGTAGTTAAAGATTTCGTGGCGGTATCCGGGGTAGAGCTTTGTCTTTACCTGATGTCCGGTTTCCCACAGCCAGTTGCTCACCTGGTACACGCCCTGACCGTAGTTTCCGACCGGGTCTTCATCGCCGGCGATATTGTAGATGGGAAGATCCTTCGGCACCTTTTTGGCCCAGTCAGTGCCCTCGATGACCCGCATCATCCGGGTAAAATCAAGAAGGGTCTTATTCTTGGTCGGTTTGGTGTAGGCGTTAAACGGGTCGTATGCGTGGTCATACTGGACATAAGGATCTGAGCAGACCCATTCATTTCCAATCCGGACTTCGCCACAGCGTTCATACATCCATCCCAGAAGAAGTTTGGAATAGTTCGGGACAGACTCTTCGCCTTTGCCTTCCGCGATTGCCTTTTCGAGCACTTTTTCTGTCTCGGCCGCATGGGGGAATATGGCGGTGGTTCCACAGAGTGTCATGCCGGCAAGCCCTTCTCCATATTTGGTGACGTAGTCCCGTGCGATGAAGGATCCCATGCTGTGTCCGAAGAGGAAGTACGGGAGATTGGGATACATTTTGCTCGCAATCTGACGTAAGCTGTGTTCGTCTTCCATCATGGTGTGGCATCCGGCGTCGCCCCAGTCGCCCCAGGTACCGGGATTTTCGACCGCAGTTTTCCCGTGGCCGACATGATCATCGGCAACAACAATGTAATCCGCGTCCAGGAATCGGACAATCATGTGCAGGTATCGCCTCGAATACTCTCCCAGGCCATGGATGAGCTGGACGATTCCTTTTGGTTTTGCGGCGGGAACGTAGATCCATCCGTATACCAGATCGCGATTGTTGTAAGATGGAAAGTTGATTTCATGCAGCATATTGTGAGCCTCCTGTTATTTTTCAGAACCGGTGTGCATTGTTCTGAAGTTATGATCTGATGTTATTGTATCAATCGGAGGTCAATTTGACAAGATTCTGTTTCGTCGTTTCTGATTGACAGCCTTACCCCACTTAAGGTACACTGGAAGAAAATATTTCAAGGGAGGATTTTTCATGAAAAAAAATCTGGTAGTTCTGCTCGGACTGTCGCTGGCCTTTGGCCTGGCGGGCTGTTCCTCATCCTCGTCTACTGCCTCGAGCACGGCGGCGCCTGAGACGACGGCTGCCCAGGCAGAGGAAACCGAGGCAGAAGCCTCGGCGTCCGGAATCAGCGGCGTGTTCTCCGGTTCCTCTGTCGGCATGCAGGGGATCGTCACGGTGGAACTGACCGTGGAGGATGGCGTGATCACGGATGCGGCAGTAACGGAGAGTCATGAAACGCCAAATGTGGCGGGAGTTGCCCTGGAGCGGATTCCGCAGCAGATTGTCGAGTATCAGACAACGACGCTGGACGCCGTGACCGGAGCCACGCTGGCGAGCAACGCGATTATGCGCGCGGCGGCGAGCGCCGCAGAGGAGGCAGGACTGGATAAGGATGTCTTAAAGGCGAACGCTTACAGCACACAGGCGGGAGAAGCGCAGACCTGGGATACGGATGTCCTTGTCGTTGGCGGAGGCGGCGCCGGTTTCAGCTCTGCCATCACGGCGGCTCAGGACGGCGCGAACGTCATCCTGATTGAGAAGAGCTCCTTCATCGGCGGCAATACCATGATGGCGGGCGGCGCTTACAACGCTTATGATCCGGAGGCGCAGGCGGGAACGATTCTCAGTGCGGCGCAGAAGAATACGCTGGACGGCTATCTGGCCCTGGAAACCTCCGATGAGGCTCTGAAATTTGATGTTTTCCCGGAGTGGGAGGACGTTCTGGTGCAGCTGCAGAGCGATATCCGCGATTTTTACGCGGCCAATGAGGGAAAAACGGCAGGGGTCGATATGCCTGGATTTGATTCGATCTCCCTGCATATGTGGCATATCTATACGGGCGGCCTGCGCGAGCTGACGGATGGCAGCTGGCTGGCTTCTGACATTGACCTGGCCCGCACGCTGGCCGAGAATGCGCTGGATGCATATGACTGGGTCGGAACGCTGGGGGTGAAGACAAGCTCCGGAGCGGAAGCGGCAGATACGCTTTATACGGTATTGGGCGCCATGTGGCCGAGAACCCATGAGATTTCCGCGAGCTCAGAGCTCATAGATGCACTGAAGGCTGCCGCCGAGGATGCCGGAGTGACGATCTATACCGAGACGGCGGCGACATCCCTGATTACCGATGAATCCGGGCGGGTGATCGGAGCGGAAGCGGAGCAGGCAGACGGGACAAAGATTACGATCCAGACGTCTAAGGGCGTGATTCTGGCATGCGGCGGCTACTGTGCGAATCCGGCCATGGTAAAGGAGTATGATCAGTACTGGGGCGATGATCTGTCGGATCACACGCTGACGACAAATGTGGGAACCAACACCGGCGACGGCATCCTTATGGCAATGGAGATTGGCGCCGATGTGACGGGACTTGAGATTGCGCAGATGATGCCGTCCTCCTCTCCGGTCAAGGGAACGATGACCGATGGAATCTGGGCAGATGCTTCGGCTCAGATCTGGATTGACGGCGAGGGGAACCGTTTTGTAAACGAATATGCCGAGCGCGACGTTCTGGCAAAGGCCTCTTTGGCTTTGGATAATGGTATTTTCTATATTATTTTTGCCGGAAGGACAAGCGAGGACGAGGATGGAATGTTTCGCGGCGCAAGCATGGATTCCTCGCTCTTTGGAACGAGCGTAGCGGATATGGTAGAGAATGGACATATCTGGTATGGATCCACGCTGGCGGAGTTGGCTGAAGCGAGCGAAACCGCGGCGGCGGGAGCTGCGCCGGCCTTTACGGAGGAGGCGCTGAGAAATACCATCGAGACCTACAACAGCTATGTGGCGGCACAGAAGGATGATGATTTCGGCAAGGAGGTTCTGGCCGGAGCGATTGATCTGGATTATATCGAGAGCCACGACGATGTGGGGATCTGTATCAGCCCGAGAAAGGCTTCCCTGCATCACACCATGGGCGGTCTGCGGATTGATACCGGGGCCAGTGTCCTGGATACGGAAGGAAATGCCATCGAAGGTCTGTGGGCGGCCGGAGAGGTAACCGGCGGAATCCATGCCGGAAACCGTCTGGGTGGCAACGCGGTAGCAGATATCTTCACGATGGGACGGATTGCCGGTCATAACGCGGCGGCAGAATAAATATCGAAACAGAAATTGACCCCGGCAGGAAAGTGCCGGGGCCGATTTTTTAGAAAGCGAAAGAAGCTGTCGTTCGCAGCTCCTTTCCGAAATATAACAGATTCGATCAGAAACGGAATTTGTTCTCAAAATATTCCTTCAGCTCTGCGATCGGTACGCGCACCTGCTCCATCGTGTCGCGGTCGCGGACGGTCACAGCTTGATCCTCCTGGGATTCGAAGTCATAGGTCACGCAGAAGGGGGTTCCGATCTCATCCTGTCTGCGGTAGCGCTTGCCGATATTGCCTCTGTCGTCGAATTCGCAGTTGTAATATTTGCAGAGCTCGGCGTAGATCTTTTCTGCCTCGCCGTTCAGCTTCTTGGAGAGCGGGAGAACGCCGATCTTCACCGGGGCAATCGCGGGATGGAAATGCAGGACGGTGCGCACGTCGCCGCCCTCCAGCGTCTCTTCGTCATAGGCAGAGCAGAGGAAGGCCAGCGTCACACGGTCTGCGCCCAGGGACGGCTCGATGACATACGGGATATAGCGTTCCTTGCTCTCGTCATCGAAGTAGGTCAGATCCTGGCCGGAGGTCTCCTGATGACGGCTTAAATCGTAATCGGTGCGGTCTGCGATGCCCCAGAGCTCGCCCCAGCCGAACGGGAAGAGGAATTCGATGTCCGTCGTCGCCTTGCTGTAGAAGCTCAGCTCTTCTTTTTCGTGGTCGCGCGCGCGCATCTCGTCATCCTTCATGCCCAGCGCCTTCAGCCAGTTGATGCAGAAGGACTTCCAGTAGGCGAACCACTCAAGGTCGGTATCCGGCTTGCAGAAGAATTCCAGCTCCATCTGCTCAAATTCGCGGGTGCGGAAGGTGAAGTTGCCCGGAGTGATCTCATTGCGGAAGGATTTGCCGATCTGCGCAATGCCGAACGGTACCTTCTTGCGGGAGGTGCGCTGCACGTTCTTAAAGTTTACAAAAATACCCTGTGCGGTTTCCGGTCTCAGGTAAACGGTATTCTTCGCATCCTCGGTCACTCCCTGGAAGGTCTTGAACATCAGGTTGAACTGGCGGATATCGGTAAAGTCATGCTTGCCGCAACTGGGGCAGCAGATGTTCTTTTCCTCGATATAATCCTTCATCTGGCTGTTTGTCCATCCGTCGATGGAGCTTTCCGGCGTGATGCCGTTCTCTGCCATATAGTCTTCGATCAGCTTATCCGCGCGGAAGCGCTCCTTGCAGCTCTTGCAGTCCATCAGCGGATCGGAAAATCCTCCCAGATGGCCGGACGCCACCCACGTCTGCGGGTTCATCAGAATCGCGCAGTCGACGCCCACGTTGTAGGGACTTTCCTGGACAAATTTCTGCCACCAGGCTTTCTTTACGTTATTTTTAAGCTCGACGCCGAGGTTGCCGTAATCCCAGGTGTTTGCAAGGCCGCCGTAGATTTCGGAGCCGGGATACACAAAACCTCTGCTTTTCGCGAGTGCAATGATTTTTTCCATCGTCTTTTCCATTGTCAGATAACCTCTTTCTTTATTTCTTTGTAAACATTTCGTCTCGCCGGAAACGATGCGGCCTTCCTGTCGGGGATCGACGCCGCGGCCTTCGGATCATCAGCCGGATTCCAGTGGATACCTGCCATGGATTATACATGGTAAAAGAAAGATTTTCAATCATTTTCCGGCTTTTTTGCCATTTCTTTGCGAAAGGCGGACAGGAATTCCAGAATCTCCGGCGAGGCAACGCGGTATTTTCTGGAAAGGTAGATCGTCTGGCTG
>JAJQCO010000109.1 GCA_021202655.1 Clostridiales bacterium
AGCTGATTGATAAAAATCACCGTGCAGTTTGACTTGCTGATCACGCCGGTCAGCTTGCGAAGCGCCTGGGACATCAGCCTCGCCTGCAGTCCCACGTGGGCGTCGCCCATCTCTCCCTCAATCTCTGCTTTCGGCACGAGCGCCGCCACGGAATCAACGATCACGATATCAATCGCGCCGGAGCGAACCATCGTCTCTGTAATCTCCAGCGCCTGTTCGCCGTTATCCGGCTGAGAGATGTACAGCTCGTCAATATCCACCCCGATGTTTTTCGCATAAGCCGGGTCCAGCGCATGTTCCGCGTCGATAAAGCCGGCAATGCCGCCTCGCTTCTGCACCTCCGCAACCATATGCAGCGCCACCGTCGTCTTGCCGCTGGACTCCGGGCCGTAAATCTCCACGACTCTCCCCTTCGGGACGCCGCCCAGTCCGAGGGCCAGATCCAGGCTGATCGATCCGGTCGGCACCGTCTCTATGTTCATATTCGCGCCGGAAGCCCCCAGCTTCATGATCGATCCCTTGCCGTATGACTTCTCAATCTGTGTAATGGCCGCGTCAAGGGCCTTCTGCTTATCATCCTTATTCATCCGATCTCCTCCCATCCATCGAACAGATGTTCTTCCCTGTCTCCCTAATCATAGTATACTTTCCTGCTCCTGTCAACCGGTTTTTCTCTGCGCCATACACACGGCACAGATACTGTGCGACCGTTTTCTCCTCAGTTCTCTGTCTCGCGCTTTTGTTCTCTTTTCTCTTGTGCTGTCATATTCATTCGGATTCTTGTTCTGTCATATTCAGATACTGGCGAACTGCCGGATCTTATGGGCGGAGCCGCCCTGCGATACCTCTATACTATACCATTTCCCGTATAAAAAGTCAAAACATATTCGACCCTCGCCGCATATCTGCCCCATACCGCGCCACAGCCCTTGCAATTCTTTCAATATCCTGTTAAAATAATTCAAATGTTTACAGAATGGAAGGGGAACTCATGGACGACAGCTTTACCTTATATGATCTGAAGATCGAGGTCGTTGCCTCGGATAAGCCGATGGTCTGCAGCCATCACGAGGGGGATTATTTCCTGGCAGAAGGGGAAAACCTGATTTTCCCCCAGACACGGTCTTTTTCCATGTACGCGCTTGGCGCGCTGCTTCCGCTGCTTCCGGCCATGCAGCGCCCGCTCCAGGAAAATGACTGGATGCTCTCGGATCATGTGATCGCGTGTCCGGATCCCAACTGCGGCGCGAGGTTTAAAATTACGCGGATCGGGAAGCGGGTATTAAAGCACGGGGACTGCACGGTGGTTCCGCTGCCAAAGGAATGAAATTCTTCACATCATCCCTCGCACAGAGTTCTGGAAAGGATGGCAAAAATTATGTTGGACAAAATCACTTCATCTAAGATCACACTAAATAACGGATACCGCTTCAGCCGGGTGATCAACGGCTGCTGGCAGCTCTCCGCCGAGCACTGCCTGAAAGGACAGCTGGATTTCGACGACGCGGTAAAAGCGTTCCATATGTTAAAGGAGCGCGGACTCACGACCTTTGACTGCGCGGATATTTATACCGGCGTGGAGGATATCCTGGGCCGCTTTGTCAATGAACTCAAGGCGATGGGGAATTATTCCCATGATGACATCCAGATCCACACAAAATTTGTCCCGGATCTGAATATTCTCGATCAGGTGGACTTCGCATATACGGAAAAGGTGGTCGACCGCAGCCTGATGCGGATGCATCGCGACTGTCTGGATCTCGTGCAGTTCCACTGGTGGGACTACGATGTGCCGGGCATGATGGAGACAGCCTTCGACCTGGTAAAGCTCCAGGAGAAGGGCAAGATCCGCAACATCGCGATGTGCAATTTTGACACAGAGCATCTGGCGCAGATGGTGGAGGCCGGGATTCCGGTGGTGTCAAACCAGACGCAGTATTCGGTTTTTGACCGACGGCCGGAAAAGGCGCTTCTTTCTTACTCCCGGGAGCATGACGTGTACAGCTTCTGCTACGGAACATTGTCCGGGGGCTTTCTGTCCGAACGCTGGATCGGCGTGAAGCGGGACGAATTTGAGCCGGAAACCCGCTCGCATGTGAAATATTTACAGATCATTGAAGATTCTCTTGGCTGGGACGGTTTCCAGAAAATCCTGCTCCTCTTAAAAGAGATCGGCGACCGGCATCAGGTAAGCATTTCCAATGTGGCGACCAAATATATTCTTGACCAGCCCGGCGTCGGGGCGGTCATGGTAGGCTGTCGCAACAGCCGGCATGTCGAGGACAACGCCAGACTTGCGGAGTTTGATCTGACAGAGGAGGAAATCTCTCAGATCCGCACATTTGTCAGCCAGTATCCGACGCCCGAGGGCGAGCCCTTCACATTGGAGCGGACGCCCGGATCAAGATACCGCAATATTATGAAGATGAATCTGAACAAGGCATAAGAGCCGTGTCCGGAGACTGACAGAACAGGGGGATTGCGAAGGAATCAGAACGAGACAAAACTGGAATTCCGGGGCGGGATTTTCCTGTCCCTGGTTCCGGTGTTGATTTATGTGTTTTTCTGTGTGGTATTATTCATCGGATTTAAAGCCTTTAATATGGAAGCGCTGGCAGTCGGCGGCTTCCTCGCGCTGCTGATCGGCGGTCTCTTCTGCACGAGCTACTCGGCATTCTGGGACAGCGCCATCCGCGGGATCTCGTCGATCACATCGGTGTCCGTCGTCGTGATCCTTCTGCTTGTCGGGATGTTCAGCCAGCTGATCAAGACCTGCGGCCTGTCAGGCGGCTTTGTCTGGCTGGCCAACAATCTGGGAATCCAGGGCGGCGCGTTTGTCGCGTTTACCTTTTTTGCGACGTGCATCGTCTCCACCGCGACCGGATCCTCGATCGGGACGATGTTCATCGCCTTTCCGATTTTCTATCCGGCTGGCCTGATCCTGGGCGCCAATGAAATGTTTATGGCAGGCTGTATCGTATCCGGCGCAGTTTTCGGAGATAACCTGGCGCCGATTTCGGATACGACGATCGCCTCCGCCTCCACCCAGCAGTTTAAAGACGGGCGACCCGCAGACATCGGCGGCGTCGTGACGAGCCGTTTTAAATATTCCGCAGTCGCAGCCCTGATCTCAATTATCGTTTTCCTGATCTTTGGGGGAACAGGCGGCTCCTTCCAGGGCGGCGCGATCGAGGCGGCAGCCAATCCGATGTCTCTCGTCATGCTGATCCCGGTGGCAGTCATGCTCTGCGTGTCAACCATGACCCGGAACATTTTTGAAGGAATCCTGGTTGGACTGGGTCTCGGCACCGCGGTTGGACTGGTTACCGGACTCTTCGACTTCGACGCGGTCTTTGCCAACGACGCAGCCAACAGCGCGGCGACCGGCTTTCTGATCGACGGCGTCAATAATATCCTTCCGACCTGTGCGCTGGTGATCTCGGTATTCGGCATCATGGGCGTCTTAAATGACGCGGGAATGCTGAATCTGATCGCGGAGCGGATCTTAAGCAGCAAGATGGCTCAGACCGACCGGGGCGCCGAGCTGGTCTGTATGGCGGGAATCTCCCTGACCACGATTCTCTTAGGCGGCGTCACAAGCGCGTCGATCCTGACCTTTGGCCCGATTCTGAATAAAATCGGCGCGGCAAAGAATATTCACCCCTACCGGCGGGCCAACCTGCTGGACGGCACGGCCAACAGCCTGCCGGCGATCATCCCCTTCATGAGCGTATTTGTCTTTATCGGAGCTGCGTTAACCGGGCTTTCTCCGATCATCGTAACCGGGGGAACGATCTACGGATTTGCCCTGTTTTTGGTGTTTCTCGTCGCTGTGATGACGGGATGGGGACGGAAAAAAGAGGAACAATGAGTCATGCAGGCAGAACAAAAGAACAACAGACATCAAATCATACTCAGCGCACTGACGTGCGCATTTCCTTATACCATTCCGATTTTTGCAGGTTTCTGGTTTCTGGGACTGACCTATGGCGTTTATATGAATGCCTCCGGTTTTTCTTTCCTGTACCCTTTGCTGATGAGCCTTACTATCTTCGGCGGCAGTCTGGAATTCATGGCCGTCAGTATGCTTCTCGCTCCTTATGCTCCGTTGCAGACATTTATCATGGCGCTCATGATACAGGCCAGGCACCTGTTTTATGGAATCTCCATGCTGGATAAATTCAAGGGGTTAGGATGGAAAAAAGTCTATCTGATTTTCGGAATGTGTGATGAAACATTCAGTATCAACTATACGGCTGCCATCCCCGATCATATCGACAGGGGATGGTTTTACTTTTTCGTTACGCTGCTCAATCATTTTTACTGGTTCAGCGGGGCAACCATAGGAGGATTGCTCGGATCTCTGATCACATTCAACACAGAAGGCCTTGACTTTGTCATGACAGCCATGTTTGTAGTGATCTTTATGGAGCAATGGCTGAAGGAAAAGCGTCATGCCAGCGAATGGATTGGCCTTGCCGCAAGCATATGTTGCCTGCTTGTATTCGGTCCAGACCGCTTCTTAGTCCCGACCATGATCAGTATCATCATCCTTTTAACCATGTTCAGGAAGCCGTTGGAACAGAAAGAGAGGTATACAGAATCATGTCCCTGAAACAGCAGATCGTTACGATTGGCATGTGCATAGCCGGAACGACGCTGACCCGTTTTCTGCCATTTCTTCTGTTTCGTTCCAATGCGCCGACGCCAAAATACGTTCAGTACCTTGGGAAAATTCTCCCTGGAGCCGTTTTTTCCATGCTGGTCGTATATTGTCTGCGTCACGTCACGCCACTTCAATATAGCTATGGTTTGCCGGAGCTGATTTCGATCGCCGTGACCGTTGTCATGCATCTCTGGAAAAGGCAGATGCTTTTATCCATCGCCGCCGGAACGATCTGTTATATGCTGCTGGTTCAGCTCATTTTTTAAAAGGAGCGCGGACTCCTAAAATCATTTTACGCCCATCGCCCCGGAAATCACCACGATACCCGTTCCAGCCTGAACGGCCCCATATAATTGCCGTTCTCATCGAGCATCGTTGACAACATGATTTCCGGGATATCTTCCATTCCAAATCCATC
>JAJQCO010000176.1 GCA_021202655.1 Clostridiales bacterium
CGGAAGAGAAGTATAGGAGGGAATGACAAAAAGCTCGATCTCTTCCCGGCTGATGTCCTTTGTGTTCTCCACCAGCTTCTGGAGATAGGAGACGGTCTCCTGGATATTTTTATACATTTTTAAGTTGGTGCCGAAATACAGTTTTTTCATCATGGATACCCTTTCTATTCTTCTGTCTTAGTGAATATAAATTTTCCCCATTACCACATGGTGGCTTAAGTACCACATGGCGTCGCGGAATCCCTCGTTGGTAAAGCTCACCTTGGGGAAGATCAGGACGCTGTCGTTTCCCTCCATATAGTAGGAGATGGTTTTCGGCGTGCTGATGGCCTTCTCGACCTGATTCCAGCCATAATGATTGGTTCCGTCGGACATGACCTCGTCGATTCCGTCGTCGTCAAAGCGATAAAGGATGACGTCCTGATATTTTGCAAGCTTCATGGTATTTTTGGCCCGAAGCCACAGATTGACCGGCGTGATCAGCAGCAGAAGGATGCCGAAGGCACAGTAGCCGAGACCCATCTGCAGGGTCATGTTTCCAAAGTAGTACTGCATGCCGCCGATCATGATGACGGCAAGTCCGACCATGTTCATCAGAAAGCCTCCCAGGGTCGAATACATGTGATACAGCAGCATATCGAAAATAAATGCCGCCTCCATGCGGACGTCCAGCAGGGCAGGACCCTGGGGATGCGTGGAATGCGGTGGATTTTCGCTGTGGGCGGTTTTCATATCCGGTCCGGCTGTTGATGCAGGTGTTGTCTGATCCATAGGAGACTCCTTTCCTGGTTGCAGTTTTAGTGACAGGCCACGTGCGGCTTGCCGGCGCGTGGCCTGTCACTTATGTTTTAAAGCACACTTCAAATTGATTAGTTAGTAGCAACCTTGTCTGCTGCCCATCCTTCTGCGGAGTAGATACCCTTGCGGTTCTTTCTCATGTAGTTGTCGAAGAAAGCGACAAAGCACGGGCAGAGGAAGAGGGTGATCACGGATGCGGTCGCGCACTGTGCGGTTGCCATCGGGACATATTCCTGCATGGCCGGATCTGCCTCGCCTACTGCGGCAGGTGTCTGCGCAGAGTTCAGAGCAGTGGTACCGATCGCGGCGCCCATGGCGTTGCGCTCCTTCTTCGGCAGAAGCAGGTTGACAATGAAGAAGAAGAAGATAGCGGTGACTGCGGACAGAAGACCAAGGATGATGCCGGAAGCGCCGGCGGTGATGATGGTTCCCACGCTGGTCTTGGCGCCGATCGAGATGGTCATGAAGAAGGTGACGATCGGCTGTGCGGTCGAGCAGGTCTTACGGAAGGTTCTGTCAACATTACCCCAGATGAAGCCGATTAACAGCGGAACGATCGTCGCGATCAGGCTCATGATCGGGATGTTGGCCAGTCCGGTTGCGCCCAGGGCAACCAGGGTGAAGAACGGTCCGTCGTTCAGAGCCAGGATAGATACCGCACCGGTATCGGAAGCATTACCATACTGAGAAGAAAGCGAAATGTACAGGGAGCTGTTGGAGTTGGTGATTGCCGCGATGATAACAAACGGAGTCAGGCCGAGGATACCGGCGTCTCCGAAGACCGTGCCGACAATCATGCCGAGGACGACGCCGAGAATAAACTTGGTAGCGGTCATGACAACGCCCTTGTAGAGCGGCAGGCCAACCTGGCGTACATCGATAGAGGAACCGCAGACGATCAGGAAGAATCCCATCATACATGCGTTGCCGTCGTAGAACAGTGCGGTCACATATCCGCCGATCTGGAAGATCTGGGGGACAAAGGTCGCGATCACGACTGCGATGATCAACGGGATCAGAACCAGTCCGCCGGGGATGTTCTTCATCTTGTTCAACAGATCAAGGTCCAGGCGCTTATCTTCATTATTTTCAGCCATTTTTAAAGTACCTCCTGAATATTTTTATTTAGATGGAATGCTTCTCGTCGTACTCGACATAGGCGTCTACCTTCTTGCCGGAACGCTCGTTGTACACATACTCGCATGCAAGGTAAGCGCTGATCATTTCCTTTGCCAGCATGTTTCCGGTCACCTGGCTGCCCATCGTGATGATGTTACAGTTGTTGCTCAGGCAGGCTCTCTTTGCGGAGTAAACATTGCCAACCACGGCCGCGTAAGCGCCCTTTACCTTGTTTGCCGCCAGCATGACGCCGATTCCGGTTCCGCAGAAGAGGATTCCTCTGTCATACTTCTTGGCTGCAACCGCTTCCGCCACCTCGATGGCGGTGTGCGCGTAAATGACGTCCTCGCTTCCAAAATCGGTCACCTCATGGCCGAGGCTCTTGACGTACTCGATCATTTCCTGCTTGAAAGCTTCTGCATTCGGATCACAACCCATTGCAATTTTCATATTTTTGGATCTCCTTTATTCAGATTCTGAACATTATTTTCTTGTTGCTTCTTTGAACAGACGGTCCACGATATCAAGTACAATCGTATCGTTTCCGGTCAGACCGCCTTTGCCGATGATCGGAATCCCCGCATATTCGCCGGTCAGACGGCCGATGTCGGTCTGGGCAATGACATAATCCACGACCTCAAGCCACTGAACGCCCAGCGCCCGGCACACGTTGACCTCTGTGTCGCCGCCTGTGCAATAGAGGCCGGCGATCTGCTCTCTCTTGGCATCCAGGATACCCTTCACGATCTTGCCAAGATATGCGTTGATCATCTCCGCGCTCTGCCCCATGCCGTAACCGCGGTCGCTGTCTTCCTTGTCCAGATCCAGCAGGATGCCGTGGAGAGCGGTCTCCAGAAGAATTGCTCTCGGCGGCTGATCCTGTTCGAGCAGGGAAATCGCCTGCGCGATGGCGCGGTTGGTTTCTGCTTCCCCGGCGACGCCGCCTTCGATCAGCTGAAGCGGATCGATGCTGATGCGTACATGGCGGGGATCCTCACAGAGAACCTCCATCTGGTGCTTCGTGACCGGAGTCGCGCTGCCTGCGGTGATCAGGATGGTCTTGCCCTGTCCGTCCAAGGTCTCGGTGGGAACGTCCGGCGCCTCGGTCTGAACCAGGCCGCGGCAGTAGGCCAGCTTGGCGGTAAATGCGCCCGGATCGACAGCCAGCACGTTCCAGAACAGCTGGACGCAGGCTCTGGCGATCGCCTCGACGTCTTCAATGCTGACTGCGTCGACGACGATGATCTCACATCCGCTTTCTCTCTTCGAGAGGAGCTTCTGTGCGATGGCCTTCGGTCCTTTCAGAACGGTGCCGAGCTTGACCAGTCCGACCTTGCGGCGGCTCTGCTTGGAGAGCAGCTTCGGCACATAGTTTTCCGTCACTGGCGTGCGGACGTCCTGCGCAACCGGGGTGCGGATCAGGGAAACGCTGTCGATGATAGAATAACCGCCGACCACGATTCTGCGGGACTGAGGCATGGAGGGAACCACGATCGCGATGACATCGTTGCCGATGGTATCCATCATGGCGTCAATCTCTACGCCGACGCCGCCTCGCAGCGTGGTGTCGATGCGCTTGCTGAAATGCTTCGTGCCCATGTTTTTCAGGGCTTCCGTGGCTGCCGCTACTTCGTTGTATGCGCTCTCGCTGGAAAGTGCGCGGCTGCTCGTGGAAATGATGACGGACTGGAGCTCATCCAGGCCCTCGGCCTCCTTGGCGGCCTGGCCGTTGAAGAAGACGGCTGTTCTGGATTTGGAACGGGCTAACAATACCCCTGTTGTTGTTGCGCCGGTCAGATCATCTGCTACAATACCTAATTTTTGCATAATATAACCCCCGTTATAAACTACTTCTGAGCCTTGTTGTGCTGAAGTGTCGCATACTCAGAGACTACCTTGGTGGACTCGATCATGGAGTTGCCCTGTGCAATTCCCTTTCCGGCTACATCGAACGCGGTTCCGTGGTCAACGGAGGAGCGGATGAACGGAAGGCCAAAGGTAAGGGTGACGGACTTTTCAAAGTCGAGCGTCTTGCAGGCGATGTGACCCTGGTCATGATACAGGGAGAGGATCGCGTCATACTTGCCGGACTTGCCGATGTTGAATACGGAGTCTGCCGGGCAGGGGCCGACGCAGTTGATGCCCTTCTCCTGAGCGGCCTTGACTGCCGGTCCGATCTGGGTGATTTCTTCTGTGCCGAAGAGTCCGTTGTCACCGCCGTGCGGGTTCAGCGCGGCAACCGCGATCAGAGGATTCTCGATGCCGACCTTGCGAAGCTCGTAGTCGATGTCGATGACGTCCTGAAGGATGACTTCCTTGGTTGCGTACTTGCAGGCGTCGATCAGGGACATATGACGGGATACGAAGAAGACGCGCAGCTTGTGGCAGGAGAACATGGTCAGGGCATAGCGGCTGTTGGTCGCTACCTGATACATCTCCGTGTGTCCCGGCTCCTTTACGCCGACCAGCTTGATGGCCTGCTTGTTAATCGGAGCGGTAGAGACTGCGTCAATCTTTCCGGCCAGGCCGAGCTCGATCGACTTGTTGATGAAATCAACCGCCATCTGGCCTGCCAGCTTCTGAACCTTGCCCCACTCCAGAGAATCCGTGTCGTAGTCGCCGGTCTCCATGATGTCGCAGGTTCCGAACTCATACTTTGCCTCAGAGGGATCGCTGATCTGGTTGAACTTCAGCGTCAGTCCCTTGCAGGCGGCTGCCTTCTCCATCACAGCCTGAGAACCGATCACGAAGGGACGGCATACGTTTGCGATCTCTTCGCTGAGCATGGTGTCCACGCAGATCTCCGGGCCGATGCCGACCGGATCGCCCATGGTAATGGCGGTTACTGGTTTCCAAACTTCAGACATAATACTTACTTCCTTCCTTTTCTTATTACGGAAGCATAAACTTTTGCTTCTGCTTCCGTTTGATAATCCTATCATAGCGCTTTTTATAAAATATGTCCATAAAAAAACTAACCAATTTTATAAAACTGACATCTTAGACAATTGAGCATGTCGCTATTTGTGAAAAATAGACAAGGAAAAACTTCCGTTTTTTAGCAACGCAATGTACATTTATTCGTACAATTTTCGAACGAAAGAGAAATTGATTTCG
>JAJQCO010000219.1 GCA_021202655.1 Clostridiales bacterium
GTGCTATGATACGCATATGGAGAGGAAAAACATGGTATTTGAGCAGGAAGCAAATAGCCTCTTCCTGTATTTAAACAGACAAAAGAATAAAAGCAAGTCGCCGGAATCCATCTTCTCAGGATGGATCAGAGAAAGCGGCGTCGAACCGAAAGCGGAACATATCCCAGTATTGATGCGCATGATCGCGATGGCATCTGATATGTCCACAGATAGGCAGCTTTTACAAAGTTGCGCAGAGACTTTATAGCATCCGCTAAAATACGCGGAACGTAAGAAAATTGGAGGAGAAAAGGACATGGCACAGTATGAAAATTTCAACGGATTGACAATGGTTTTCGATGAGGAAGGAAATGAACCATATCATCAGACAGGGGATCCAGAAACAAACGAAGTAATCGAAGCCGATATCGAAAATGATTTTGACAGAGAGTATGGACAAACATATACTCCGGAGGAATGGATACAGATTGTTACTCTGTACAACGGTGACGATGCGCTTGCTCGGAATGAAGCCGGAGAAAAAGCATACTACGCCTTGAAACCCTTCATTATTTCCATTGCCAAAAAACTGTATGGCAGTTATATGAGTAAGTATAGCGAAGACTTGTTAAGTGAAGGCGCCCTCGGCCTTTGTGAGTCTTTAAAGACATATGATCCAAGCCGTGCCAAGCCGACTACCTGGTGTTATCGATCTATTGTTCATTATATGCGGGAATTTATTGATCGCGAAGTGCATCACACAACGCCGCATTATCAGGGAAACATCAAAAAAATCCGAGATTTTATCACGGAGAGAGAAGCCATGGGTGAAAGTTGGACCTTTGACGATCTGGTGGTACATACCGGAATCAGTCTGACCACTATCTTGAATTGTATTACAATTGATAAACGCAACCAAAATACCGTGTCGATTGAACAGGAGGTTGGAGATGGTTCTGCTACTATTCTTGATTTTATGCCTTCCAATATGCCAACTCCGGAAGAATTTGTGATAAAAAAAGAAGGAACCAAACAGCTCTGTGAAGATATGCGCGCCTGCCTTAATGAACGGGAACGTACCGTTCTGATGATGCACTATGGGTTCGATGATGATATTCAAAAATCAGCAGCAGAAATCTCTAGGCTTACAGGAATCCGCAAGCAGGATATCCGTCCAATCTTGAACCTGGCGGAATATAAACTGCGAAAATATACGAACTATAAAGAGCGTTACGCAACTGAAAAACGGGAACGGTCGGCAGTCGGGCGCGAAGCTACGCTCAGCATGATGAAATCGAAGAACATGCTTGTTGAAGAACTCGACAGTCTGATTTTCGAGGATGATCCAGATTTCATTTAGATGATCCTGCCAGGCATGTTTGGAAAATATCCCCGGAAAGGCGAACCAGGAATTTTGCATAATAATAGAAGAATTAAAAGGAAGGAGGCTCGGCGGCAGGAATTTTATATCTGCAACCGAAAATGAAATATGCAAATACGAAAACTGGCTGTAATAGCAATGACAGCCTTCCTTATGAGTATGACCAATTCACCTGTGTACGCTGCAGATGAAGTGTATATCATGTTTGACGCTAATGGCGGGAACGGTTACATGGATGATATTACCACAGACGTCGGAAGCAGTATGACGCTACCGACAAATGCGTTTGCGTATAATGGCAAACTGTTCGTCAACTGGAATACGAGCAAGAGCGGCGCTGGTGCGTCTTATGCAGATGAAAGCATAGTTACATTTACGGAATCTGGAGATGTAACTCTATATGCGCAGTGGGCGCGGGCGGATGGTTATTATACCGTATATTACGATGGAAACGGAGCAGATGAAGGTTCCGTTTCTAGTACAACGTTTACCTATGGAGATGGAGGAACTCTTGCCGAAGGAGGTTTTGCCAGGGCCGGCTTCCAGCTCCTGGCGTGGAATACGGAACCAGACGGCTCAGGAACCTCTTACGCATTGGGTGAAGAAATTACAGAAATCATGATTGGAGCGGAAAGCGGAATCGTGAATTTGTATGCTCAATGGATCGATGAATCAGTAAGGCTGGATTCCATTACTGTATATGCAATGTGGGACGACTCCAATAATGAGGATGACCTACGCCCGGATACATGGGTGGTAAAACTTTACGGGTCGAATGGAAAAACATACGAGCAGGCGTCCGATTCTACATCATGCATATTCACAAATATGCCAGATATCGACAGTGACGGTAATGATATTTCGTATATGATAACCACCACCAATCCGACCAGTTATTCATCATCCATTACACCGACCAGTGTATTATCCGGTGAAACATCAACCATTACCTATACACACGGAACAGAGACAAAAACAATCCGGGTATATGGAACCTTTGATGATGATGACGATGAGGATGACGTCAGGCCGGATGATGTGACGCTGAAACTGAAGGGTTCCAACGGCAAGAGTTATTCAGAAACCGTGGATATTGACGGGGATGACGACTATGAATACAAATTTGTATCTCTTCCAACCTATTCTGACGGGGATGAAGTAACCTATAGATTATCAGTATCCGGTGCATCTTCATATGATACCGATATTGATAAGGAAGGAGATACGTTTTATGTGACACATACCTATGAATCAGAAAGCCTTGATATAGATGTTACAACGGCCTGGGATGATAATTCAGACGCGGCAGGACAGAGACCGGATGAATTCCAGGTAGTCTTATCCGGCGGAGGTAAAACCAGGTCGGCGTATTTAAACAGCAGCAATAATTACAGCGTTACGTTCGAAGATATGCCACAGTATAAGAACGGAAGCAAGATTTCCTATACGCTTAAAGCGGCAGATACCGATTATTACAACGCATCTGTTTCAGGTAGCGCTTCTTATGGATATACGGTGACTCAGAAATATACCGGAAATACTTCATCCACGAAGACATCCACATCCAATAAGGTAAAAACTTCTGAAGCAGAAATAGAAGCACTGGAAGAAACCAAGGAAGCCATCACCGTTGCCGGAGCAAAAGAAAACGAAAAATCTGAAAAGGAGACCAGCGTTTTTATCCGTGTTGTCTGGCAGGATGACGGCGCCGTCGAGAATCGCTCTGATACTACCGCTGTCATCACCGGATCAGAGGGCAGCACCTATCAGATAACCATTCCGAAAGCGGAAGAAAAGAAATGGCATTCTCAGAAAGTTGCGGCTGACGAAGAATATGTTCTGACTGTTAATCCGATCTCCGGATATCAGTCCGAAGTGTCCGTAACAAAAGGAACCGTCAAATACTTTACGATCACCAATACTGACCCAAAGACTGTAATTAAAAACAATTATGCAACAGAGGACAATTTATTGGATCAGGACGATATGCCGGTACCCGCAAAAAGCAGCGGCTCTATCTCCGTCGGCAGTTCGCAGAATGATGACGATGATGAAACAGAATCAGAAACTGCTCCAACTGTTACCGTAAAAAAGAAAGATGTGAGTAACAGCAAGCTAGTGGAAAAAGACAGTGAAAAGGCAACGAAAATTATTATCGGCCTGACAGCCTTCGCATCGGCAATCTTTATCGGAGCGCTGGTATATGGAAAAGTCAGAATAAAGTCCTGACCTTTTAGCCTGCGGCAATGCGGCAGGTTTTTCTGTGTGGGAAACATATACCAAAAGCAGATTTCCCATAATTAAGGTATCGGAGAAAGGAGGGTTTCTATGACACCTTTACATAAGCTGCGGCGTGCGTTGCTTCTTTTTGGCGCAGCAGCAATGGCAATCGGGTTTCCGAATGTAGCAATGGCCGCTGAAAGCGGGCCGGTGAAAACACAGATCTACCAAAACAGTTCAGGAGATTTGGTGTTTGTCATGACAGAACCAGAAGAATATGAAGACCAGGTTTTCCAGGTCCTCGGCTGTGATCTCACCACGTTTGATGAGGAAGGGGATAAAGACAGTACATTCCGTTTCATGTTTGATGAATCACAGACTGAGCGAAGCTACAACAGCAGTCATACGGAAATCGTGGTGACCAAATACATCTCAGCAGAAGATATTAAGGCAGGACTGACGGAAGAAAGCCGTACCTTGTGGAATCATTATCTCGCAAAATACGGCGAATTCATCCTGGATAGTGTGATCGCAGTCTCCAATGATGGCGGCCAGACTTATTCCGGATACTTAGCCAAGACAGAATCGGAGGGTGTGGCAACAGCTGTGCCCAACTATGCCTATTCCGATGCCCCGTTAGTGCTATCCCTGGATAATGACGGAGATATGGTGTTCGGTGAAGGAGAAGAGTCCAGGCTTTTGAAGGTTTATTCCTGGAGCGATACAGGAACAATCCTGGATTTTTACAATCAGCCGCTGACTACCCGAAATGTAGATGAAGAAGATTTTAACCCCAGTTCTTATCAGCATTCTTCTGACAGTTACCCATCTGAAAATGAACGGTATGAGACCTTTACTACATGGCAGTCAGGAGGGGAAGATCCGTATTATGTAACGTACAATGACTCCAGACTTTATTATAATCAGGAGTAGAGCATCACCCGTATTATGAAGACGGAGAAGAGCAGCTCCCTTATACAGATGAAGGGCCCTTGGGCATGCTCGTCCCGGCTGGGGGAAAGTACATTAATGGCATCACGGTTGATTCCATGTATGGCTCTGTTGATATCGGGCTTCGGGGTGCAGTCCATACATGGGATTTTGATTATGATTACGAGTATTATGTGATCCGGTATAAAGATGATTGGGAGCCATACCTGGAAAAACGATCGGATACGGTAGAGACTTCGGTAACAAGACGTGCATACTACTTGTATATCTGGAACCTGGATTTATATGACTTTGCAGAAGCAACGGTTACAAACGGTTCCATGACAAACGGCAGCGTCACATACCAGAGTTCAGATGAACACCTGATGGATCAGGAAATTGAGATCGGAAATACCGGGCCGGTTACGACAGAAGAGCTGGATCAATATCTAATCACGAACTATGGCAGAGTAGCTAAGGGAACGGA
>JAJQCO010000231.1 GCA_021202655.1 Clostridiales bacterium
ACGAGGATCCGGCTGAGTATCACTACTACTACATGCAGTCCAGTGGTAAGGCTTACACCGCAGGCGATTCCGACAGCACCAAGTTCAAGACCATCGACGGCAAGAGATATGCCTTTGACGATGACGGCATCATGCTGTACGGCTGGGTAGACGACAACGCCGAGATGCAGAACGACGACGACGGATGGGCTTCCTCCACATACGAGGATGCTATGTATTATTGCGGCAGCTGGGAAGACGGCGCGATGAAGACCGGCTGGCAGTACATCACAGTTTATGACGACGAGGAAGACGACGACATGAACTACTGGTTCTACTTCCAGAGCAACGGCAAGAGACTCCAGAAGAAGGACAATGACGAGTCCTACTATCGCACCAAGACCATCAACGGCAAGAAGTATGGCTTTGATGAGCGCGGCGTCATGGTTTACGAGTGGGTTATCCAGACCTCTACCGGCAGTACTTCCCAGAATGCATCCGCATCCGCATGGCAGTACTTCTCCAGCCCGGAGGACGGCGCCCGTAAGACCAAGGGTTGGTTCAAGGTCATCCCGCCGAACGAGGATAACGTATTCAGTTCTGATTTCACCGACGGCGACGGCTTCGATGAGACCGATGCGGACGATGAGGATGAGAACTGGTACTATGCAGACGGCGACGGCGAGCTGTACGCAGGCGAGATCAAGAAGATCAAGGGTAAGTACTATGGCTTCCAGCCGGATGACGGACGTGAGGGCGCTGCTTCCATGCTGAGCGGCCTGGTTCTGATCAAGGTTGAGTCTGATGGTACCATTACAGACGTAATTGATGATGGCGTTGACTCCGATGAGCTTGATGATCTGTTAGACGGCGATGATTGTGATGATTACAGCGGAACCTATGATGATGCCATCAGAGATGGTTATACCCTGTATTACTTTGGCGATGCCGACAATGAGGACACCGACGGCGCCATGAAGACCGGTACGACCACGATCAACCTGGACGGCGACAGCTATACCTTCTACTTCTCCAAGTCCGGCGGCAAGGAATCCAAGGGTCACGGCGTCACCGGTATCGATGATGACAAGTACATCTACAAGGCAGGCTGCAGAATCAAGGCAGACAGCGACGACAAGTATCAGGTTGTTGCGGTTGAAGCCATCGGAGAGGATAACACGGATGGCAGTGTAGACATCAGCACGGATCCGGGCCAGGTTATGGTAACCACGTATGACGGTACGGATGTCAGAAACAGCGACTGTGGTTATACCTTTACCGAGGGCAGCTATCGGAACGACGATGATGACACACTTCGTTATGTGGTCGTCTATGATGACACGAACATGACCGACAGAGATCTCTATCTTGTCAATACCAGTGGCACCCTGCAGAAGAACAAGACCGCAGCCAAGGATGGCGACGACTGGTACTTCTACGTCAAGAATTACAAGATCAGACTGTACACCAATGAGAAGGAGCTGACTCCGGATGTATCTGGAACCAAGACCGATACTGGTCTGACTCTGGACGATTGGAAGGATTGGGATTAATCAGATTTAAATACTGATTGAACAATCAGATTCTTTTCCTTACCGCATGGCCGGTTTTCCGGCCATGCGGTTTCTCTGACCTTTCGTGGGGGCGATGGTCAGAGTTTGAGTATGTCAAAGCCTTGTTGTATGAAGAGTCTATTTTCTTTTATTCATGCGCAAAGTTCTGACTTTTGTCTAATTTGTCACCGTTAAATCAGAATATTTAGCCTTTTTAAAGATTTACTTTATAGATTCCCTGTTTTGTTTATAGATTCGCAATATTTTGTTAAAAATTGGGGAATACTATGTCCTTTATTCGGGTCCGACGGTTCTGTCCTGCTGTGTACAACATCTTCTGTTCATCAAAACCGTCCGAATTCGTCTTAAGAGGAAAAGAATTTATAAAAAGGGGAATTGCTTTATGGGAGAAGTATTCGAAACCTACATGAATGACCTCGGATTATCGCAGAATACGATCCGGGCCTATCTCTACTCGGAAAAACAGTTTAAAGACCGTTACCGAACCGTCAACCGCAAGAATCTGCGGGATTACAAGGTTTTTCTGATCGACAACTATCAGCCGCAGACCGTCAATCTGCGAATTCGCGGGATCAACTGCTATCTGGAAAGCCAGAACATGGAGAAATGGAAGCTTAGCGCTGTCAAATTTCAGCAGAAGCCCTTTCTGGAAAATATCATCAGTGAAGCGGACTATCTCTATTTTAAGAACTGCCTGAAGCGGGACGGAGAAACTCTCTGGTATTTCGTGGTCCGTTTCATGGGCGCAACCGGAGCCCGCGTGAGCGAACTGATCCGGATCAAGGTGGAGCATGTACAAAAAGGATATTTTGACCTTTATTCCAAGGGCGGCAAGCTGCGCCGCATCTACTTCCCCGCCGCTCTCCGCCGGGAGGCGCTGGAATGGTTCCAGGAAACCGGCCTTACGAGCGGTTTTATCTTCTTAAACCGGAAGGGAAAGCAGATCACCGAGCGAGGGATCTCAAACCGCCTGAAATATTTTGGAGAAAAGTACGGCCTGGATCCGTCTGTCGTTTACCCGCACTCGTTCCGGCACCGCTTTGCCAAAAGCTTTCTGGAGCGCTACAATGATATCGCGATGCTCGCGGACCTGATGGGTCATGAGAGTATTGAGACGACGCGCATTTATCTGAGGAAAACCAGCACCGAGCAGCAGGCTCTGATCGATAAGATTGTGGACTGGTGACGCGATGACAGGAATTGTCTTCCCCCTTGCAAATTTTACAAAGGGAGCCAACGCCGCTAGCGTTGACTCCCTGTCTTTTCTTTGTCTTTGTCCTGATTATGAATAGAACAGCCGGTTCACTGCGCTGAATATTCCCCTCACAGACGCCCGGGTAATATTGGAGCTGATTCCCACACCGTAGGTCGCCCGGCCGGTATCCTGATCCATCAGATGGATATAGGACGCCGCCTGTGCGCCGGAACCGGTGCTGAGCGCGTGTTCGTCGTAATCGAGCACCTTGATCTGGATGCCAAAAACATCCTCCATCCCGCGCTGTACGGCGTCGATCGGGCCGTTGCCCACGCCCTCGAAGGTCTTCTCGATACCGTGATCCGTGTAGGTAACCGTCGCGACTGTCGCGAACTCGCCCGGCTCGGTCTCCGTGTCGGTGATCCGCAGCCTGCGGAAATGCATGGGCTCCTTCTTCTCCAGGTAGCATTTGCGGAATTCCTGCATAATCTGCTCCGGAGCGACTTCACCCTGCTTCTCGGAAATCTTCTGGATCACATCCGCAAATTCCTTGTGCATGCCCTTCGGCAGACGGAAGCCATAGAAGGTCTCCATCACGAAAGCTACGCCGCCCTTGCCGGATTGACTGTTGATGCGGACAATCGGCTCGTACACGCGCCCGATATCCGAGGGGTCGATCGGAAGATAGGGAACCTCCCAGTGTCCGTCTCCTCTCTCCCGCATGGCCTGCATGCCCTTGTTGATCGCGTCCTGATGCGATCCGGAAAAGGCGGTAAAGACCAGCTTGCCCGCATACGGGTGACGCTCGTCGATGCCCATCTTTGTACAGCGCTCGTACACCTCCGCGATCTCACGAACATTCTCAATGTTCAGCTCCGGATCAATTCCCTGAGAGAACATGTTGTACGCCAGGGTAAGGATATCCACGTTGCCTGTGCGCTCCCCGTTGCCAAAAAGGGTTCCCTCGACACGGTCTGCTCCTGCCAGAAGCGCCAGCTCCGTCGCCGCCACGCCGGTCCCCCGGTCATTGTGCGGATGGACGCTGAGAATGATATTCTCCCTGTTCTTAAAATGCCGGCTCATCCACTCAATCTGGTCAGCGTAGACGTTCGGCGTCGTCATCTCGACCGTGGACGGCAGATTGAAAATAATCGGCCTGCCCGGCGTCGCATCGCCCCAGGTATCCTGCACGGCCGTGCAGACCTCGAGCGCGTAATCCAGCTCCGTGCCGGTGAAGCTCTCCGGAGAATACTCCAGCATCAGATCTCCATCGTAATCCTTCATATATTTCTTTACCAGATTGGTACCGTCGATGGCGATCTGCTTCACCTCTTCCTTGCTTGCGTGGAATACCACGTCGCGCTGCAGGGTGGAGGTGGAATTGTAAATGTGGACGACTACCTTCTTGATGCCCTGAATGGATTCAAAGGTGCGCTTGATCAGATGCTCCCGGCACTGGACCAGCACCTGGATTCGGACGTCGTCCGGAATCATCTTCCGCTCTACCAGCTGTCTGAGGAAATCATACTCGATCTGGGAGGCAGACGGGAAACCGACCTCAATCTCCTTGAAGCCCAGCTTCACCAGCATGTTGAAAAACTCAACCTTCTCCTCCACGACCATTGGCTCCACCAGAGCCTGGTTGCCATCGCGCAGATCCACGCTGCACCAGACCGGCGCCTTCGTGATCTCCTTATTTGGCCATTCTCTCTCCGGGTAATCAACCACCGGATTCTTCCTGTATTTCTGATAATTTAACATGGTTTTTCTCCTCCTGCTCTTGTCATGTCATCATCTGTCAGCCTGAATCTGATCAGCCGGGTGTGCCTGACTCCTCCCCGGTGAACCTGTCTGTTTCGATATCTGTCTATATTATGTGCGCCGCTTCAGGCTGCGCAGTCGGTAAACCACGCCGTAGTTCTTGACGACAAAAATCGTCACGCGTTTGGGTTCAGCCCCATCTCTACATCATCCCTTTGCTTCAGATTCCGAAGCGGCCCGTGGCGGATCACTGCAAAACACGTTCTTTGTGCTGTGATAAGAACAAACCGGGCGCAGACTGCACCCGGTAGCTCTCCGGCCTCTCTGCCGCAACGTCCTTTTATTTTACCATATTTCCCATCCACACGCAAGCTTCTTTGCGCATTTTCCGGCCATTTTCCGACGCATGATTCCGGGCCATTTACACGTCCTCCAGCACATGGCCCTGCGCTTTCAGGACCGCAATCACCTGATTGACGCATGACTCGCAGAGCTCCTCTGTCCCGGCCTCCACCATCACGCGCACCAACGGCTCAGTGCCGGACGGGCGAAGCAGGATGCGGCCGTCCGTTCCCAGCCTTTCGGCTACCTTCTGCGCCTCTGCCTGGACGAGAGGATCCTCCTGCGCGGCCTGCTTATCGTACACGTGGACATTTTTCAGGACCTGCGGATATTCCTTCACCTCGGACGCCAGCCTGCCAAGCGTCTCCTTTTTCTCCAGCATGACCTCCATCACCTTTAAGGAAGTCAGAATCCCATCTCCGGTCGTGGCATGCTTGCTGAAAATGATGTGGCCGGACTGTTCTCCACCCAGACAGTTGCCGTTTCTGGACATGTTCTCATAGACGTATTTATCGCCCACCGCCGTCTTTTCATAGGCAATATGCTCCCGGTCAAACGCCTTATAAAGACCGAGATTCGACATGACAGTCGTGACTACGGTATTATTGAACAGGGCGCCGGTCTCCTTCATGTACTTCCCGCAGATATAGAGGATCCGGTCGCCGTTCACTTCGTTTGCATTCTCATCCACGGCAATGCAGCGATCCGCGTCGCCGTCATAGGCGAATCCGACGTCGCAGCCGTTTTCCTTTACAAAGGCCTTCAGCGCCTCGATATGGGTCGAGCCGCAGTCCAGATTGATATTCAGCCCGTTCGGCTGATTGTGAATCGCAAAGGTCTGCGCTCCCAGGGCGTCAAAAACATTCTTGGCGATCGCCGAGGCGCTGCCGTTTGAACAGTCGAGCGCCACCTTTTTCCCTTTAAATGAGCGGGTCGCGATGGAGATCAGATAACCGATATAACGGTTTCTGCCCGCCGCGAAATCCACGGTGCGACCAATCCGGTCCCGTCGGGCGAAGGGAAGCTCTCCGCTCTCGCCGTCCAGATACCTCTCAATCTCGCCGATCACCTCTTCGTCGAGCTTTTCTCCTCTTCCGTTGATAATCTTGATCCCATTGTCATAATAGGGATTGTGGCTGGCGGAAATCATGATCCCGCATTCAAAGCCCTCGGTGCGCACCACATAGGATACGCTAGGCGTCGTCGTGACGTGAAGCAGATAGGCGTCGGCTCCGGACGCCGTCAGTCCGGCTGCCAGCGAATACTCAAACATGTAGCTGCTTCGCCTGGTATCCTTCCCGATCGCCACCCGGCAGCGTCCCTCCGGATTCTCCGGCGTCTCCGTGCAGCGGGTTCCATAATACCAGCCCAGAAAACGTCCCACCCGGTACGCATGCTCTACCGTCAGATCCACGTTGGCTTCTCCCCGGAAACCGTCTGTCCCAAAATATTTTCCCATGCTGCATTCTCCATTCTGCGTCAGTTTTTAAAGCGCTCACGCCTCCAGCCGACCCGCGGCGCTTTCTACTCCGCCTGCTTCATTTCCCTCAAATAACGGGCGAGGGCATCCTGCCAGGTCGGAAGCGGCGTAAATCCGGATGCCTCCAGCTTACTCTTATCCAGGCGGCTGTTGAAGGGCCGGGCCGCCCGGCTCAGTCCATATTCCTCTGTCGTGACCGGAACCACATTTGTCGTGTAACCGGCCTGTCGGAAAATTTCTTTCGTAAAGTCATACCAGCTGATATAACCGCCCTCGTTCGTCGCATGATAATAGCCGTATTTTTCCGTCTCAATCATATCCACCAGCAGACGAGCCAGGTCATATGTATAAGTCGGCGTGCCAATCTGGTCGTTCACCACCCGGACCGTATCATGCGTCTTGCCGACGTTCAGCATGGTGCGGATGAAATTTTTCCCGTTCAGGCCAAAGACCCAGGCAATGCGGACAATGAAATATTTTTCCAGCGTCCCGGATACCGCCAGCTCGCCCTCCAGCTTTGTCTGCCCGTAAACATTCAGGGGCTTGTAGTCCTTGCAGTCCGGCTGCCAGGGTTTTGTTCCCTGGCCGTCAAAGACGTAATCCGTGCTGAGATAGAGCATCTTGCAGTCCAGCTTTTTGCAGATCGCGGCGATGTTTTTCGTGCCGCCGACATTGACCGCGCGAACCTTCTCCACCTTATCGCTGTCCTCCGCCAGATCGACCGCCGTCCAGGCGGCGCAGTGAATCACCGCATCCGGACGCTCCTTCGTGAGTTCGCGTTCTACTGCGTCCGGGTCTGTGATATCCAGCTGCACATAGGGAGCCGTCGTCACTGCGGAACCGTCCGCCACCCCGCCGTACATCGGCTGAATATCAGAACCGACTCCCTCATGGCCGCGCCTGGCCAGTTCATTCATCACATCATGGCCAAGCTGGCCGCCGACGCCTGTCACAAATACTTTCATCTTATCGCCTCCCGATCACGCCTGCCCGCGGTTTCCGTACATCTTCTCATAGTAATTCTGATACTCTCCCGAAAGGATCGTCTCCCACCACTCGCGGTTTTCCAGATACCAGCGGATGGTCTTGCGGATGCCGTCCGCAAATTTTGTCTCCGGAAGCCAGCCAAGCTCTCTGTGAATCTTCGTCGGATCAATCGCATAGCGCATGTCGTGCCCCTTGCGGTCCGCCACATGGGTGATCAGGCTCTCCGGCTTTCCAAGCTCCTTGCAGATCAGCTTCACGATGTCAATGTTGCGCATCTCATTGTGTCCGCCCACATTATAGACCTCGCCGACCCGTCCCTTGTGAATGATCAGGTCGATCGCACGGCAGTGATCCTCCACATAAAGCCAGTCGCGCACATTCAGGCCTTCCCCGTACACCGGAAGCGGCTTGTCATTTAGCGCGTTCGCAATCATCAAGGGAATCAGCTTCTCCGGGAAATGATATGGGCCGTAGTTGTTCGAGCAGCGGCTGATCGTCACCGGCAGACCGTATGTCCGGTGGTACGCCTGGACCAGAAGATCCGCGGCTGCCTTGGAGCTCGAATACGGACTGCTCGTGTGAATCGGCGTCTCCTCCGTGAAGAACAGGTCCGGACGATCTAACGGCAGATCCCCGTACACCTCATCGGTTGACACCTGATGGTAACGGGTAATCCCATACTTGCGGCAGGCGTCCATTAAGACTGCCGTGCCGATGATATTGGTCTGCAGGAAAATGCCCGGATCCTCGATGGAGCGATCCACATGACTTTCCGCCGCAAAGTTCACCACCACATCCGGATGCTCCTCCTCAAAAAGCTGATACACGGCGTCGCGGTCACAGATATCCGCCTTGACAAAGCGGAAGTTTGGCTGATCCATCACCGGCTCCAGTGTTGAGAGATTTCCCGCATAGGTCAGCTTATCCAGGCAGATCACCCGATCCTCCGGGTGCTCCTTCAGCATATGAAATACAAAATTACCTCCGATGAATCCGGCGCCGCCGGTCACAATCACATTCATCCTATTTCCAATCCTTTCTGATTTTTTCCTCGGCTGTCGCTCTCCCCGCAGCTTTCACTCCGGAAAGCCCCTGTCAGCCTGTGTATGATATGGCAGAACATGTCAGAACGATTCGTGGATCTTATCCACGTATTTTCCGTCCAGGACATCCTTCAGATACTGGCCGTACTGATTTTTCTTTAACTCCTCGTATACCCTCATCACATCTTCCCTGGAAATCCAGCCGTTGTTGTAGCCGATCTCCTCCAGGCAGGCGATCTTACGGTGCTGGTGAGTCTCCACGGTTTTCACGAAATTGGTCGCCTCCACCAGAGATTCATGCGTGCCGGTGTCCAGCCAGGTAAAGCCCTGCCCCAGCAAAATCACATCCAGCTCGCCGTTTTCCAGATAGATCCGGTTTAAATCCGTAATCTCCAGCTCGCCGCGGGCAGAAGGCTTTAAGTTCTTCGCGTACTCAACCACGCGATTGTCATAAAAATACAGGCCGGTCACGCAGTAATTGGATTTCGGGTGCTCCGGCTTCTCCTCGATGGAGATCGCCTTGCCGGCCTCGTTGAATTCGACGATGCCAAACCGCTCCGGATCGTCCACATAGTAGCCGAACACGGTCGCGCCGGAGGTTTTGGCCGCCGCTGCGCGCAGACGCTTCTTCAGCCCGTGTCCCTGGAAAATATTATCTCCCAGCACCATGGCCACAGAATCACTGCCGATAAAATCAGCGCCGATAATAAAGGCCTGCGCCAGCCCGTCCGGGCTTGGCTGTACCGCATACTGAAGATGAATCCCGAAATGATTGCCATCGCCCAAGAGCGCCTCAAACCTCGGCGTATCCGTGGGCGTCGAGATGATCAGGATGTCACGAATCCCCGCGTTCATCAGCACGGAAAGAGGATAGTAAATCATCGGCTTGTCATAAATCGGAAGCAGCTGCTTGGATGTTACCTTAGTCAGCGGATAGAGACGCGTCCCGGAACCGCCCGCCAGTATGATACCCTTCATAATGATTCTCCTTATGTTTTTATATGCATTTATCCTTCGCCGGATGCCCTCCGGCGTATTTTACGCTTCATTCATTTTTGCGAGCCTGGCGGCCTGATCCGCCGCAATGCAGGCATCCAGGATTTCCTGGATATCGCCGTCCAGAATCTTATCCAGCCGGTAGAGCGTCAGCCCGATCCGGTGGTCGGTGACCCGCCCCTGAGGGAAATTGTAGGTGCGGATCTTCTCGGAGCGGTCGCCCGTACCGATCTGGCTGCGGCGCTCCGCTGCCTCCGCGCTCTGCTGCTTCTCCAGCTCCAGGTCATAGAGCTTGGAGCGGAGCAGGCGAAACGCCTTCTCCTTATTCTGCAGCTGCGATTTCTCCGTCTGGCTGTAAATCACAATCCCGGTCGGCATGTGCGTCAGCCGCACCGCCGAGTCTGTCGTGTTGACACACTGTCCGCCGTTGCCCGAGGCGCGCATCACATCAATCCGGCAGTCGTTCATATCAATCTGCACATCCACCTCTTCCGCCTCCGGCATCACCGCCACCGTCGCCGTGGAGGTGTGGATCCGACCTCCGGACTCGGTCTCCGGCACACGCTGGACGCGATGTACGCCGCTCTCATATTTCAGCTTCGAATAAGCGCCCTTGCCGGTCACCATCGCCTGAACCTCTTTAAAGCCTCCGATGCCGCTCTCGTTTAAAGATATGATCTCCACCTTCCAGCGCTGGCTCTCCGCGTAATTCACATACATCCGGTAAAGCTCCGCCGCAAACAGAGCCGCCTCTTCGCCGCCCGCGCCGGCGCGGATCTCCAGGATAATATTCTTATCATCATTCGGATCCTTCGGAAGCAGCAGAATCTTAAGCTTCTGCTCAAGCTCCTCCACACGCTTCTTGGCGTCCGCGAGTTCCTCCTTCGCGAGCTCTCTCATCTCCTCATCGCTCTCTTCGTCGAGAAGCGCCAGGCTGTCCTCAATATCCTGCTTCGCCTTGCGATAGGCGCGGTAGGCCTCCACAATCGGCGTCAGATCCGCCTGCTCCTTCATCAGTCTGCGAAAACGGGCCGGATCGTCCGTCACGCCCGGCTCCGCCAACGCGTTCATGATCTCTTCGAAATGGATGAGAATGTCATCTAATCGATCAAACATCGTTTTCTTTCTCCTTCACAAAGTGGGCGCAAACCACGCGATCCTTCCCTGCCAGATCCTTCACTACCCGGATCTGCTCAAATCCATGTTCTTCAAGCAGGGCGCTCACAACAGCCGCCTGATCCCAGCCGATTTCCAGATAAATGCTGCCTCCCGGCGCCAGATACCAGACCGCCTCCCGTGCAATTTTCCGATAGTATATCAGGCCGTCCTCACTGCCGTCAAGCGCCAGACGCGGCTCATGCTCACGCACCTCCGGCTCCAGCGTCCGGATCACCTCAGACGGAATGTAGGGCGGATTTGCCGTGATCACATCAAAGGCAGGAACATCCGCAGGCAGAGCGCCAAACAGGTCGCCCTCAAAAAATGTGACTCTCCCGTCTTCTCCGGTCAGCCGCCGCGCATTGCGCCGCGCCACGGCAAGCGCCTCCGCCGAGAGATCGGTCCCGGCGACGTACCGGTATCCTCCTCTGACCGCCAGACTGATCGCAATACACCCGGAACCGGTGCAGAGATCCAGCAGGCGGATTTCCTTCTCCTTCTGTTCCTCCAACACCAGCTCTGCCAGCGTCTCCGTGTCCTGGCGCGGGATCAGGACATGCTCGTTCACCTCAAATTCCAGCCCCATAAAATCCTGGCTTCCCAGAATCTGCTGTGCCGGAATTCGCTCTGCCCTCTCCCGGATCATCTCCCGATAGCGCTTTATGCGGGACATATCTGCTTCATCGTCCGAAAGCTCCCTGCCCCGAATCAGGAGGAAACGCGCCAGATCGGTCTGGAACGCCGCAAGGAGCAAAAGCTGTGCGTCGCGCTCCGCGTCCGGAACGCCCGCCGCTCTGAGGCATGCGCATCCCTCGCCAAGCAGGCCATAAAGCGTCATAGCTGTGCCGCCCCGCTCTCTGCGAGCTCCCCCGGCACGCTCTTCTCTTTTCTGTCCTCTGCGAGCTCACACGACCCGTTCGCCTGCGATCCGTCTTCCGGAATCACCGTATCCGGGAAGTTCTCACGCAGATACGCCCGCCAGTCAAATACCGCATCCACCGCCGCGATCGCCACCTCAATCATGGAATCATCCGGCTCAGCCGTCGTCAGTCCCTGCATCCAGAAGCCCGGCCTGCTGAGCAGATCAACGAGCGCGTTGTCGCTGCGCCCCGCAATCCGCAGGAATTCATACGACACGCCAGCGATCACCGGAATCAGCAGGATCCGGCTCAGCATCCGCAGCCAGATCCGATCCACGCGAATCACCATAAAGAAAAGGATGCTGATCACCATGACGATCAGCAGGAAGCTGGTGCCGCAGCGCTTGTGGAAGCGGGAGCTCCCGCGCACATGATCCACCGTCAGCGTCATACCGTGTTCGATACAGTTGATGCATTTATGCTCCGCCCCATGATAGCGAAAGGTTCGCTGAATATCCTCCATTCTGGATATCAGCTTGATATATGCGACAAAAATCGCGATGCGGATAAATCCCTCCAGGATCGCCATGACCGTCTCCGAATGGATCAGGCGTCGGCACGCACTGGCAATCAGAAGCGGCAGAAGCATAAAAATAACCACGGCTGCCACGACAGAAAATACCATCACAAAGGCCATCAGCACCTTCTCTACATTCTCCCCGAAGACCCGGTCCAGCCACAGCTCTACCTTCCCCGGCTCCGAATCCTCATCGTCCTCAAAAAAGCTCGCGGAAAATGTGAGCGTGCGCATTCCCAGAATCATGGAATCCGCAAAGCTGAACACACCGCGGACAAAGGGCAGGGCAAACAGCCTTACCTTCTCCGTCATGCTGACGTAGGTGTCCTTTTTCACCTCAATCACTCCGTCCGGCCGCCGGACAGCCGTCGCGTAATCGTCCTGATTTTTCATCATAATTCCTTCGATGACGGCCTGGCCGCCAATACCGGAATATTTCATATGGTATCCCCTCTCATCATCAGATGCGACTACAGAAGCTGTCGCCGGCAGCTTCTGCACGTATGCTATGGCGAAAAAAAGCGAAAAGGTTGAGACAAAGCGTCGCCACTTCTATCTCAACCTCTTTTCGTCTTCCTCTGCAAAACTAAGCATTCAGGCCATATTTTCTGTTGAACTTATCAATACGTCCGCGAGCCTGGGCCGCCTTCTGCTGGCCGGTATAGAAAGAATGACACTTGGAACAAACTTCCACGTGGATCTCCTTCTTGGTCGAGCCGGTTACGAACTCGTTGCCACAGTTGCAGGTCACCTTGGCCTGATAATACGCCGGATGAATTCCCTCTCTCATACTTGTCACCTCATCACTTTCTCAGATTATATGTCGCCTGTGATCGTCTAACGGTCTCACCTGTACCGTTAAAATCACGTCACGTCTTCACAGCTCTCTCAGTATAGCAGAAAAGAAGGGGCTTGACAAGCCCCTAAATCTGTTTTTTACCTTTCTTTGCCGCTGCGGTTTGTCTTAGAAAAAGCGGGTCCTTTTGATATTCTCAATCAGCTCCTTATTGGTCTTGGTCTTCGCAAAAAGGTCAAGGATATGCTCGACCGCCTCCTCCGGCTTCTGGACGCTCGTCGCGCGGCGGATGATCTCCACCGCCTCTGCTTCCTCCGGCGTCAGGAGCAGGTCGTCCCGGCGGGTACTGGACTTTAAAATGTCCACTGCCGGAAAGATCCGCTTCTCGGAAAGCTTCCGGTCGAGCACCAGCTCCATGTTGCCGGTTCCCTTGAATTCCTCATAAATGACGTCGTCCATGCGGCTTCCGGTTTCCACCAGTCCTGTCGCAAGGATCGTCAGGCTTCCGCCCTCGCGGATGTTTCGCGCGGCGCCGAAGAAACGCTTCGGCATATGGAGCGCCGCCGGATCCAGGCCACCGGACAGCGTGCGGCCGCTCGGCGGTACGACCAGATTGTACGCGCGCGCCAGACGGGTAATGCTGTCGAGCAGGATAATCACGTCGCGGCCATGCTCCACCAGTCTCCTGGCACGCTCAATCACCATCTCCGACACCCGCTTGTGCCGCTCCGGCAGCTCGTCAAAGGTCGAATAGATCACCTCGACCTGATCGCCGGTGACAGATTCCTTAATATCCGTCACCTCCTCCGGACGTTCATCAATCAGCAGAATGATCAGGTGCATGTCCGGGTGATTCGTCGTGATCGCCTGCGCAATCTGCTTGAGCAGCGTCGTCTTGCCGGCCTTGGGCGGAGAGACAATCAGACCTCTCTGTCCCTTTCCGATCGGAGTCAGAAGATCCACAATGCGCATGGCGGTCGAGCTTCTACCGATGTTCTCCATATGCAGACGCCGGTTCGGAAAGATCGGGGTCAGGTCTTCAAAATTGGGACGCTTCTCCACCACGCTGATCGGATAGCCGTTGACATTGCGGATGTAAAGCAGCGCCGCAAATTTCTCCGCGGCGGTCTTCACCCTGCGGTTTCCGACAATGACGTCGCCCGTTTTTAAGTTAAATCTGCGGATCTGAGACGGGGCGACATAGACGTCGTTGTCCCCGGGGAGGAAATTCTCACAGCGGATAAAGCCAAAGCCATCCGGCATGACCTCCAGAATCCCGTTTGCCTCCAGCCCGCTGTCAAGCTCTGCCACCTCCTGAGCGGAAAGCGCCTCCTGCTGCGGGCGCTGTGCGCGCGGACGGTAGGGCGTGTTCTGGCGATAATCCTGGCGGTTGTTTTCCTGACGACTGTTATCCGGGCGATTATAATTCCCGGCGCCTCCGTCATTTCGATTATAAGAAGAAGCGGAATTATTTTCATGGCGGTTGTATCCGCCGCTGCCGTTTTCCTGGCGATTTACATAGCCGGTATGAGGACGGCTGTAGGAGGAAGCCTCGGTGCCTCCATCCGGGCGATTGCCAAAGGAGCTGCCCTGTCCGGTCTCTGTGCGGTCGGACGATGTCATAGATACTGAATTGGGACCTGCAAAATCTGCCCGACTGTTCTCCTGGCGGCTTTCCTGTCTGGCCGCTGTGGCCGAAAGCTCTGTCTGCGGCGCTCCAGCTGCCGGAATATTTCCCTGATTTTCCTCTGGTATGCGGCGTCTCGGCGGCGCCACCGCAGTCTTTAAAATATCCTCCTGCTCGGCGATCTTACAGAGCACATTGACCAGCTCTGCCTTCCGCATGGTAGAAGACCCTTTGATCTTCTGCGCTTTCGCCATTTCCTTCAGCTGAGCCAGAGACAAAGTCTGTAATTTTTCTCGCATATTAATTTTTCTCCATTTCTTTGTTGCTTCAGCACTGAATAAGTGATATGAAATACAGAGTAATTCTGATTCTTCTTTCGGAAGGCAAATCCTTCGCCCTCGACCCTTATTGATCTTTATTATAGGACGTTTTACCAAAAAAGGAAAGCACTTTTTTATCGCTTTCTGAAAATGCCGCTTCCCAAACATCCATACAGAAACGGTTTCAGTCGATTCGAAGCTCGTCAACCGTCACAAAGACATAGCCCTCCGCCTCAAGCCGGTCAATAATCTCGAAGGCCGCTAAAACGGATGTGCGGAAAATGTCGTGCATCAGAATAATATCGCCCGGCTCCACATCCGCGAGCACACGGCTGACAATCCGGGAGGTATCCTTAAGCTTCCAGTCCAGAGAATCCACCGACCACAGCACGGTGCTTAAATCAACCTGTTCCTCTAAAGACTCGTTCCAGTCACCGTAGGGCGGTCTCAGATACTGCGGCCGGTCGCCGGTGATCTCCTCCACCAGCTCCTGTGTCCGCTCCACCGCCTCAAGAACCGCTTCCTCTCCCGCCTTCGTCAGCTGGATGTGACGGTAGCTGTGGTTGCCGATCAGATGACCCTCCTGATGCATCCGCGCCACCAGGTCTTCATTGCCCTCAATGTGCTGTCCCATCAGGAAAAAGGAGACCCGGACGCCCCGCGCAGCCAGCCCGTCCAGAAGGAGCGGCGTCCACTGCGGATCCGGCCCGTCGTCGAATGTCAGCGCAACCGGTTTCACCTGCGCAGAAACGTGTACCGTTTTTCTGACTTCCCGGGCGGAAACAGCGCCCGCCGCGGCTCCTAACAGAGCGCCGTCCAGCAAAAGAATCGCGAACAGAAGCGCCGCCCTCGTCCTGATTCCCCATCGTTCCATGCCCAGTCTCCGCATAATCCTCATGCCAGATATATGCAGGCAAATGTGAAATCAGAACGATACCTTCTTGCCTCTGGTATCATCCTGTGCGATATTTTTCTCAACGTCGACAATATAGATCGGGCGATCCTTGAGCTCCGAGAAGAGGATCGCGATATACTCTCCGATGATGCCCACGATGACAAAGAGGATGGCAAACATAAAGCAATTCAATATCACAATCGTCGCGTATCCACTGGGCGCGCCCTGCCGCGTGCAGAGCGTATAGACCATCACCGCCACACCCAGAAGCGCCGCAAAGATTCCGGCAAACATTCCGAGCTTTAAGGGCAGATTGGAAAAGCAAAGGATCGTGTGGACGGAAAACAGAAACAGCTTACGGATGCTGTATTTGCTGTGTCCCGCCACCCGGTCATGCGCTTCATATTCGATCGTCGTCTTCCGAAAGCCGAGATTCTGCACATACCCGCGCAGAAAACGCACCTTCTCCCGGTAATTTTTCCGCAGCACCTTGGCCGCCTTCGCCGAGATCGCGAAAAAGTCAGATGCATTCGGTTCGAATCTCACATCAGAGAGAACATTGATCAGCGCGTAAAAACCCGCTGAGGTGATGTTTTTGACCAGCCCCGCCGAAGGATTCTTCGTCCGCACCATACTGATCACGCCATAGCCCTCGCCCAGCCGCTTGACAATCTCCGGCAGACATTCCGGCGGATGCTGCAGATCGGCGTCCATACAGACAATCCCGTCTCCCGTCGCATAGTCAATCCCGGCAATCATGGCCGCCTCGTGGCCGAAATTGCGCGAAAAGCCAAGCACCCTCACCTTCGGATTTTTTTCCGCAAACCCCGCCAGGATCTCCATACTGCCGTCCGTGCTGCCGTCATTGACAAACAAAAGCTCATAATCCCAGTCTCCGGACGGGGAGCCGTCCCCCGTTCGCGCAAGTCCCTCCAGAACCGGCACGGTCTTCTCATAAAAGAGCGGCAGTGCCTGCTCCTCATTGTACACAGACACCACCACGGAAAGCAATCTGCTCATGTTCCTTCTTTTACCTCAATCTCAATCGTCGAATGCGACGGTATCCGCTTCTCCTCCGGCGGCAACGTCATGTAGTCTCCGTAAATCCAGGTCAGCACATCATGCCAGTAGCCGGATGCCATCAGCCTCGTGTCGCAGAATTTCAGATCAATGATCTCATCGCACCACTTTTTCTGCAGGGTCACATAGAGATAATCCGGCTGATAATTGCTGTAATATCGCAGCGGGCGTTTCCCCTTTTTATCCTTGACCGCCGTCATACGCTGCAGGCCAAACAGCGTCTTCATCGGAATCCGGCGTACGATGAGTGACATTCCGCCGACCGCAAGCTTATGAAACGGACTGTATTTCGAAAAATCCAGACGATAGCGGTGTCCCATCGACAGACCATAAATGATCTTATGCAAAAGCAGCGTCCACTGCGCCGCGAGCTTCGACGTCGGCAGCTCGTCAATCGTAAACAGATCGACCCAGAGATGATTCAGCTTCCCGCCGTAATAACGCATCTCCTCCGAGTCCTCATGCGCCGTAAAGTCATAGAACGCCTTTCCTCCATGATAATCCCACGGCATCACCAGCTCCATCGTATCCGGCAGCTCGCGCCTGACTACTTTTAAAAAGGCGTCATAATCTTCCCTGACAAACGCGACATCCGCGTCGTCATCCCAGGGAATAAAGCCCTGATGACGCACTGCCCCGAGAAGCGTCCCCGCATCCAGCATATAGCGGATCCCATGCTTTCTGCAGATGCGGTCGATCTCCTTTAAAATTTTCAGGTTCGCCTCATGAACCCTTGTCAGGTCATACTCCATACCGTTTCCTTTCGCTTTCCAAAAAAGACGCCGCCTGCCTCTCCTTACCCGGCCTGCCCTTTCGCCGCCTCCCGGATCGTCCTCGCCATATAATCAATCATCTCGTCCGTCATTCCCGGATAGACGCCGACCCAGAAGGTATCCTTCATGATCCGGTCCGTCACATCCAGGCCGCCGACAATGCGGTAGCCCTCGCCGCCTGCCCTCAGCTCGTCAAAGCAGGGATGCTTCGTCAGGTTTCCGGCAAAGAGCATCCTCGTCTGGATTCCCTTTCCCTCGATATCGCGCACCATCGCCTGACGGTCCGTGCCGTCCTTACAGGTAAGCAAAAAACCAAACCAGCTCGGCTTTGCATGCTTGCAGGCCTCCGGCAGAATGAGCAGGTCCTCCATTCCCGAAAGCCCCTCACGCAGCCGCTCAAAATTATGCCTCCTGCGCTCTGTAAAGGACGGGAGCTTGTCAAGCTGCGCGCAGCCGATCGCCGCCTGTAGATCAGTCGCTTTCAGATTGTATCCGAAATGAGAATATACATACTTATGATCATACCCCACCGGCAGCTCCCCGTACTGGCGGTCAAAGCGATGTCCGCACAGATTGTCTCTCCCGGACGGACAGACGCAGTCGCGGCCCCAGTCGCGCATCGAGCGCACAATCTTATGCAAAAGGGGATTGTCCGTGTATACCGCGCCGCCCTCTCCCATTGTCATGTGATGCGGCGGATAAAAGCTCGACGTACCGATGTCGCCAAATGTGCCGGTGAAGCGCTCCACGCCGTCCATCTGATAACGGCTTCCCAGGGCGTCACAGTTGTCCTCCACCAGCCAGAGCTCATGACGGTCACAGAATGCCTTCACCGCGGCCAGATCAAAGGGATTCCCGAGCGTATGGGCCAGCATCACTGCTTTCGTCCGCTCCGTGTATGCTTCCTCCAGCTTCGACACATCAATGTTGTACTGCGGAATCGTCACATCCACAAAGACCGGCACTGCGCCGTAATTGAGGATCGGCGTCACCGTCGTCGGAAAGCCCGCCGCCACCGTAATCACCTCGTCGCCGCGGTAGATTCGCCGCTTCCCCAGAAGCGGGGAGGTGAGCGCCATAAACGCGCACAGGTTTGCCGAGGAGCCGGAATTCACCAGCGAGCAGAAACGCACGCCCAGATATTCTGCCAGCTTTTGCTCAAATTCATCCGTATAGCGCCCGGAGGTCAGCCAGAATTCCAGCGCGCTGTCCACCAGATTCACCATCTCCGCCGCGTCATAGACACGGGAGGCGTAGGGAATCCGGTCGCCCTCCTCGTATGGCTTTCTGTTTTTGATATGATAAGTCTCGCAGTAATCCGCTACCAGATCCAGGATCTCCTGGCGCGCCTGCTCCTGTGATTTCTCCATTCCGATTTCACTCCTTTTGTTTCCCGTATTCGAGGATCTGGGCATCCATGACCCGGTTTGCGTCCTCGCCGTCCAGCCAGGCTCGCGACCACTCCACCGTGAGCGCCAGGGCTTCGCGGATGTGAAGCTTTGGCTGCCAGCCGAATACATGTCGGATCCGCGAGCAGTCCAGCTTCAGGAAATTCGCCTCATGAGGCCCCCCGTCGTGCCGGTTTATCCACGACGCCCTTGTCCCTGCGCCCTCGTTCCACAGATCGCAGAACATCGTAACCAGATCTCCCGTCGTCACACAATCAACATCATCCGGCCCCACATTATAATATCCCTGGCAGGCTCCGTCTTCATATTGTCTCTGGGCGATCATCAGGTACGCAAACAGCGGTTCCAGCACATGCTGGAACGGTCTGGTCGAATAAGGGTTGCGCACCACGATCTCCCGGCCTGCCGCCACCGCACGGACACAGTCCGGAATAATCCGGTCATTTGCGAAATCGCCGCCGCCGATCACATTGCCGGCCCGCGCAGTCGACACCGCGCAGCGCCCATCCTCAAAAAAGGACTTCCGATAGCAGTGCGTCACAAGCTCCGAGCACGATTTACTGTTTGAATACGGATCGTATCCGTCGAGCGGATCACATTCCCGATAACCGTATTCCCACTCCCGGTTTTCATATACCTTGTCCGTGGTCACGTTCAGGAAGGAGCGGACCGAATCGGTCTGCCGCACACATTCCAGCACATGCACCGTGCCCATGACATTTGTCTCATAGGTAAGCACCGGATCCTTATAGGAATCCCTCACAATCGGCTGCGCCGCCAGATGAAACACAAGCTCGGGGCGCGTCTTCTCAAAAATCCGTTTCAATCCTGACAAATCCCGCACATCTCCGGTGACCGATTCCATCTCATCCGCAATCTGCGCGATCCGAAACAGGGACGGATCCGTCGGCGAGTCGAGCGCATAGCCGGTCACCCTGGCGCCCGCAAGCGTCAGGATCCGGCAAAGCCAGCTTCCCTTAAACCCCGTATGTCCCGTCACCAGGACGCGTTTTCCTTCATAGAAAGCCCTGCATGTCTCCAGATTATACATCATCTAACTCCAAATCTTCCATGGAGCGTGCCCGGACTGCCACAGCTCCTCCAGTTTTTTCATCTCTCTCTGTGTATCCATACACTGCCAGAATCCGTCATGATAAAAGGACATCAGCTGTCCCTCTTCGGCCAGGCGCTGCATCGGCCCCTGCTCAAACACGGTCGTATCATCCTCCAGATAATCAAAGATCTCCGGATTCATCACCATGAATCCGCCATTGATCAGGGCGCCGTCCCGGTCTGCCTTTTCCCGGAAGGAGTGGACTACGTGATCCTCTCCGATGTCCAGAACGCCCTTCTGCTGCCCGATATTGACCGTCGTGATGGTGGCTGCCCTCCCGTGAGCCGCATGAAACCGCGCCAGCGCGTGAAGATTCACGGTACAGACGCCGTCCCCGTAGGTCAGCATAAACGGCTCGTCGCCGATATACGGCTGAATCCGTTTCACCCGTCCGCCGGTCATGGTGTTCACGCCGGTATCAACCAGCGTCACCCGCCACGGCTCCGTACTGTTCTTGTGAACCTCCATCCGATTGTTTGCCAGGTCAAACGTCACGTCTGACATATGGAGAAAATAATCGGCAAAAAATTCCTTCACCACATATTGTTTATAGCCCAGACAGATCACAAACTCGTGAAAGCCGAACTCTGAGTAATATTTCATGATATGCCAGAGGATCGGTCTGCCGCCGATCTCAATCATCGGCTTCGGCATCAGATGACTCATCTCGCTGATCCTCGTCCCCAGGCCGCCCGCCAGGATCACTACCTTCATGCTTCATCCTTTCCCGGATGTCCGTCCATCCGTCCGCCGTCCGGATTTTTCATCCGTCCGCGCGCCACTCCCCGTCTGCGCTCAGTCTGCCTGCATGGTCAGAAGAACCGCCAGATTCGTATCTCCGCGCACCTCCAGCGCATTCGGCACGTAAAAGTTCGTCTCAAACCGGAGCGTTACCGGTTCATAGGGATCCACCTGGATCGAAAGTCCCATGGTATTCTCCGTAAAGTGAATGTACTCATATGGCTCGTCATTCAGATAGACCGTCAGCCACTGGTCCTCCTGTAAATCTCTCGGATAGGTAAACGCCAGATTGATGGTTCCCGTGCTTCCCGCCATCACCTGGACCGACGATTTCTCATCCAGCCATCCGTCGTCGTAATATCCGTAAAGCGGACGACATTTGAACAGCTTCACCGTGTGCGTCACATCCTGAAAACGGTTATTCTCCGGATCCTCCTGGATCACCAGCATCTGATCCGTATCAATCAGGCCGATATCCCGGATATCGTCGATGTGAACCACCTTCGTGCTGTCCTCGCGTTTCAGCCGGTCAAACACCTTGAAAAAATTCTGCTCTGTAAACTCTTCCATCTCAAAATCATGACCGATGACAAAAATCGTTTTCCCGAAAATCCCGACGCCGTACTGGCCGAAGGTTTCCTCTGCCAGCGAATTGTAGCGTTCCTGCTCCGCCCAATAATACAGGTTCGGATAAAGCCCCCGGTAATACTGCTCCACCGGCAGCATGAAGACGACATAAAGCGTGAACATGGCAAGAAAGGGAATCGCCTTCACATAATTGCCCTTCTCCATCGTCCCTTCCGTCAGCACGCCGTACATCCATGAGAGGAACAGAAGCGCCGCCGCATAAGAGACGTAAATCCACCGCATCTCCACCCGGATCGTCACGCTGGAGCACACAATACAGGCTCCGATGAACATGACAAAGAGCGTCGCCGTCTTCAGATGCAGAATCCGGTTCCGGCGAACGCGGATCTGCCGTGCAAGAAAGGTGATGACAAACAGGATCAGCATCAGATCGGCAAAGACAATCAGGATCGTTACCCACATGGGCGCCTCGCGCCAGTTCTGCCCGTTCAGGTGCTCCGGACCGGCATTGACGCCAAACAGATAGGCCACCTGGCTGAGCACGAACTTGATCACGCCGGACACAGAAACCGTGTCAGCCACATTTGTCCCGCCGGTCCCAGCCGGCGATACGCTTCCGATTACCAGGAAACGGATCAGCTGCACCGCGCCAAAGCTGGCGACGGACGCGATCCAGAGCCTGATATCCCTGCACCTGCGAAACAGAAGCACCACGAAAAACAGCGGCAATAACACCATATAACGCTCGTGGACAAAACAGACCGCCAAGTACAGACCCAGGGCAGGTAAAAACCGCTTTTCCCCCTGCCCGTCCACGTCGTTCAGATATTCGTACAGCAGATACAAAATCATGATCGCCAGCCACAGCGCCATGGACTCCATCAGCCCCAGCGCCTGACCGATCTGATAATAGGCCATCCGCGACATCAGATAGGCCAGCCCGCATCCCACGCCCATATACGGCGAGCGGCTGAAGCGGTGCGACATCCAATAAATGGTATAGGCAATCAGTGTGTTGAGCAGAATATTAAACGGGACATACCAGTTTACATTGGGTCCGAACACGGCCATCTCCAGATACGCCGCCAGATTATAAAGGAACCGGCATCTTGTCCCGCCGAAGGTAAAGATCGCCTGTAGGAAACCGACCGAATGAAAGCTGTACCACTGGTACAGATCGTCCATGTAGAGTCCTTCCATCTTCATGTCCCGGTTGACAAAGCATGCAAAAGCCGCCAGCAGTCCCAGCACCAGAAGCTCCGTCCGCCACTGCAGCGCATGCCGAAACCAGCTGTAGCCGAGGGATTCTCCCTGTGTTTTTCCTGTCCGATCCAACTGTTTTTCCATCTCGTAACAATCTCCCTGCATTCGAACTGACTTTGCGAACCTTCCCGGCATCCTCATCTGCCGGACTTTTTCTGACTCTCCCCATATGCGCGGTATGCGCCCCTGTAAAAAAACATCAGCAGCTTCACGATCGGCTTCGGACAGATCTTTTAATACATCGCCGTCTCATCCGCAGCTGTCGTGTGATCCTGAATACAGGCCTTTGTCGTCGGCCCCTCATGAATCCGGTGATACAAAAGCGGCCTCTCCGCGCAGACAAAACGCCCCGGCCTCCCCGCCAGCTTCCATAAGGTGTCCCAGTCCAGCGCAAAGGAAAACGGCGAATCAAACAGCGGTTCCCCCAGCGCATCCTTATCGTAGGTGCAGGACGGGCAGATCACCGGATTGCCAAAGAGAAGCGCCGCGCGCTTTACGCATGTCCGGTCTGACAGCCGTCTAAGCCTTAACGGCAGGCGAAGCAGCCGTTTCACAAGATGGACAAGCCCCTGTCTCTGAATCCGGTTCTCCTTTATGATGACACAGTCGGTCGAAAAGACGGTCGTATCCGGATTCCTCCGCCAGCATTCCCGCACCGCCCTCGCATAATCCCTGTGATAGCAGTCATCCTGATGCGCGATCGTCACCAGACCGTCCCCTGCCTTCTGATACGCAAAATTCCAGTCGTTCTGGATTCCTCCCGGCCCTTTTCGGACAAACAGCGGAAGCGCATAAGACTTTGCCAGCGCCTCAATATAAGGACTCGGCGTGGAAGTGCAGAGTATAATCCTCGACGGGACGGACTGACGCTTTAAAGAGCGGATACACGCCTCCAGATAAGGCGAATCGCCATAAGCGCAGACTGCAAAGGTATGTTTTCTCATCAGAAAAAATGCTCCTCCAGCATCAGACACAGCGCATGATAGATCGGCAGGTGAAACTCCTGAATCCGGTAGGTTTCTGTCTCCGGCACAATCACCGACACATCGGCGCGCTGTCCCAGCCTGCCGCCATCCTTTCCGGTCAGCGCGATGACCTTGAGCCCCTTCGCCTTTGCCATCGTCACAGCGTAATCCACATTTTTCGCATTTCCCGAGGTCGAGATGCCAAGAAAGACATCTCCCCTGGCGCCATAGCCATTCACCTGCTGCGCATAGGTCATATCCGCATTCACGTCGTTGGCAAACGCCGTGGTCAGGCATACATGCCCGGTCACCGCGATCGCGGGGAGGCCGCATTCCAGGCCCTCCGCCAGCATCGCTCCATGCTCCGGATCCAGCTCCCTCATCGCGTCCTTCAGCTCACGCGACAGCGGATGCTTCTTCTTAAAGCTCTTCATCAGCTCGCCCACAATATGCTGTGCGTCCGCGCAGCTCCCGCCGTTTCCGGCGATCAGAAGCTTGCCGCCGTGGGAATAGCACTCTACGAGAACCTCAAACGCCATCCGGATCTGAGAGCAGATCGGCAAGAGCCGCGGATACCGCTCGATCAGTTCGTCCAGAATCGCCTGTTCCTTTTCCGATAATACCATAAATCCTCCAGTTATCCCTGTTTCGCAAGCCCTGTCGACACGAAAAATTCAACCTGGCTTTTTATACCGGGAACACATAATCCCGGTCTGGCAGATGCACCTTTACATTCCTGTAATCCCAACGGTCTTCATCCACAATCCACGTCTGCGCGCCGCGCAGCTCAAACACCCAGTCCGTCAGCTGACCGCCCAGCGCCTCGAGTCTGGCCGCCACCTTATGCTTCACATTGTACGGACAGTACACGAGCAGATATCCGCCTCCACCTGCCCCCAGCAGCTTGCCGCCCAGGGCTCCGGCCTTCATCGCCTCTTCATACAGCTCATCCACCTGCGGATTCGTGATCTTGCTGCTCATCCGCTTCTTGCTCTCCCAGCCGTAATTTAACAGACGGCCAAAGCTGTTTAAATTTCCCTTCAGCAGCTCGTCCTTCATCGCGTAGGCCAGCGCCTTCACCTCGCACATCGCCTCGAAGCTGTCTCTGACCTCATAGTTTTTCACCTGGTCCTGGATGATGTTGGCGGACACATGAACCTTGCCCGTATAACACAGCAGCAGATTGTACTGAAGCTCATGGTAAATGTCTTTTTTTATCCGCAGCGGGTTTACCACGACCTGATTGCGGCCGTGAAATTCGATAAAATTGAACCCGCCAAAGGTCGACGCGTACTGGTCCTGATAACCGCCGTCAATCTTTAAATCCTCGCGCTCTACCTGATAAGCCAGATCTGCCAGCCGGTAGGCGTCCATCTCCACGCCCTTCCAGCGCGCCATCGCGACCAGAAGCGACACCATCACCGCCGAGGAGGTCCCGAGGCCCGATCCGGGCGGTGCGTCACACTGCAAAAATACCTCGCAGCCCTGGCGGATCTTCATCTCCTTCATCGCCGCCTTCACCAGATCCAGCTTGCCGTCATAGACAAAATTTTCGTTCGTATTGTATTTGATCGTCATGTCATAGTCCAGGGAATGGACAATGATCTGATCGTCTTCTCTCGGCACGATCGAGCAGTACGCATACTTGTTGATCGTACTTCCGATGATCGCCCCGCCCTGATTCTCACAAAACGGAGAGACATCTGTCCCGCCGCCGCCGAAGCTGACGCGCAGCGGCGCCCTTCCCCGAATCACCATACCATGACTCCTTTCTTTTCCTTCAAAGCCAATCAGATTTCGCCTCTTGGACTTTCTCAGTATAGCATCTTTGCACGTAAGATTCTACCATCATCATAAAAATTTAATAACTGTCCGGAATCCTTATGATTTCTCCTGCTCGAAGTCTTCCTCAATCATACGCCAGGCGGCGTCCATACTGAAATGCTTCCGGATATAGGTCTGCGTCTTTTCGCACAGCCTCCGGCAGGCTTCCTCATCCTGATACAGCGCGACCACAGCCTCGGCAAACTTCTCCGGCGCATCCTCGACGATCAGGACATCCTCGACCTGCGGGATTCCCTCCGCGCCGACCGACGTGGTGATAATCGGCGCGCCGTTGTAAATCGCCTCGACGACCTTTCCCTTCACACCGGCGCCGTAACGCAGCGGGACGACGACAATCCGGCAGCTCGCATAGAGCCCTGCAAGCTCCTCTTCTGTGACAAAGCCGCGGATGATAATCCCGTTGTCAGGCTGCTGCAGCGCCCGGATTTCGTCCGTCACCCGCGATCCCACGACAATAAAATCCGGCGGAGTCTGTCCGGCCTGCTCAAAACGCTGCCGAATCCCGGGGTAAATCTCCTTCGCAAACCACAAAACCGCGTCGGCATTCGGCGGATGCGCGAAGCCTCCGACAAACAGAAGCCCCTCCCGCTTCGCAAAGTCTTCCTCGATGTCGTCCTTAAACTCATCGTACACATAGGCCGTGATATCCTTCACGCAGATAGTCGGGTCGATCTCGCGGATCGCGTCCCGCTCGACACAGGACGGATAATAGGAAACCGCCGCCTTGCTCATCAGCGTCAGCTCCACAGACTTCCAGTATTCCGCATCCTCCCGGATCTTCGGATCGCCGGTAATCTGATACTCGCGGCTCTCCCGCAAAAAATGCAGATCATGCCCGTAATAAATCACCTTCGTATCCGTATTATCCAGGATATAGTCAATATATTTCGACGCAATGTGCGGCCGGTTCAGATACGCGATCGCGATATCGTCCCCGTGATTTCGCAGCCACTCCCAGATCTTCGTCTGGTATTCCGGCCCGTAAAGGACCTCAATCCCCATCTGCTCAAGCGTCGTCGTGTACGGCTCCTCATGCATGAAGTTATCCCCGAGGAACTTCACCTGATAGCCCTTCTTTAAAAACATTTTCAGGTACTGGAAGGTCGTTTTCGATCCCGCGTCCCGGTCATACGTCGGCACATAATGATCAACCACCAGGATGATTTTCTTCCCCATACTGCGCTCACGCGCGCGGAAGGGATCCGGATTCCCGGTATTTTCACACTGAAGCTTCAGCTCCTCCGCCCACTTCTCCTTTAACTTCCTGGCGTTCACCGCCTGATAGCGTTTCATGCCCGTCCCCTGCACGTCCGTGCCGTTGGAAACGCCTTCAAAATGGACCACCTTCGAGAGCGGCTGATAGACCACCCGCAGTCCTGCCTTGCGCACCTCAAACGCCAGATCAGAATCCTCACAGTATGCCGGGGCAAAGCGCGTGTCAAAGCCGCCGATCTGCTTCCACAGATCGGTCGAAAGCAGGATCGCCGCGCCGGAAATATAATCTACGTCCTTCACATAATTATATTCCGGCTTGTCCGGATCATCCAGACGTCCGTAATTCCAGCCGGATCCGTCGCTCCAGATGATGCCGCCCGCTTCCTGCAGGCGTCCGTCCGGATAGACCAGCTTTGACCCCACCATACCGATCGTCGGATCTGACTCGATCAGACGAACGAGGGAGCTAAGCCAGCCCTCCGTCACCTGCGTGTCATTGTTCAGAAACATGATATAACGGCCCTTCGCGTGCCGCGCCGCGCTGTTACAGTTGCGAAGGAAGCCCTGGTTTGTGCTGTTGCGGCAGATCACAAGCCCTTCCGCGAAATCCGCCAGACGCTCCGTCGCATCCGTCGACACATCATCCGCAATGATAATCTCATAGGAAACATCCGTCGTATGCTGCAAAATGGAAAGCAGACAGGCATAGGTGTATGAGATCTGATTGTAAACCGGAATGATAATGGAAACTGTCGGATCCTCCACATGCTCAAAATGCAGCTTCCCGTGTTCCTTATAAATATCTCCGATATGAAAATCGCCGTCCCGCAGGTTCTTCCCCTCCGGCGTCCCGTAGAGCCGCCTCGACCGAATCGGATGAAGCAGATATTCCTTGCGGTATTGCAGCTTCTTTCGCTGCATCGAGCCGCGCGGATATTTCTCGTTAAACTTATCTCCCAGCCTGCGCCGGCACTTTGACAGGATCGCCTCATGGCTGTTTAAATACGTCAGGGTCTTTCCCATCTCGTCAATCTCATGGCGCAGATCCCGGATGATCGTCTCCAGGTTCGTCACGTGATTGTTTGTCAGGCGCTGAATCTCCGTGATCTTGCGGATCTCCACATCCTTCTCCCGACTGTGGATTTTCATCTGCTCGATCCGCTCGCGCGCACGCGAAAGATCGCTCTCCGTCTGACGAATCTCCCGGATTCCGCGCGAATAAACCATGTAATTGCCCAGATAGAGCTGCCGGTTTTCCCCATGAACATAATTCTGGAAGCTCTCCTCCATCTTCTGATACACGTCCGCCATCTCCGGCGAAATATCAAACGCATCGAGGATCGTCTCCAGGGCCGTCCGCCCCATCACACTGGAATACTGCTCATAAAAATAATACAGGATGCGATATTTGACAAAATGCTCCGGCACCGGGAAAAGGAATACCCATTCATAATCCAGGCAATAGATTCCCTTCTCCGTCAGGATCATATTTTCAAACAGCGCGTCAATATTGGAAACCTCGCAGGCCGTGTCCCGGTCCAGCACGGCAAGCTCCTCTTCGGAAAGCCCCGCCCCGAACACCTCCAGAAACGCATCCGTCCGCGAAAAAGCGCTCCGGCAACGCTCGTCGATGTCATAAATCTGATTCATCGCCGAGGCGAGCGCATCAAGCGGCATCCGACCGCCCTCAATCTGCGCCCCCAGCCGCTCCGCCATCGTCTCTCCGATGAGATACGGGAAAAATGCCGAATTCCGGTCGTCCCGGTACATCGGCAACGCCGCCCGAAGCGTCCGGTGCTGCCTTGTCAGCTTCTCATACTTATCCCGGAACGAATCAATATGGGCGCAGCCGTCCAGGCTGAGCGCCGCCTTCTCCACATAACGCATCCACGTCATCCGGGCATTCACCGATGACCCGGTCTCCGTATCGCCTGCGCGGATGAGCGCCTCCTGCGCCAGCCCGATATCTTCTGCCGCCTCCGCTTCCCGCACATACTGCTCCGGCATCATACGCTCACAGATACAGGTCTTGATCTGGAACTCCTCGCGCCGGGTCTTGTTGTACTTGATATAAATCCGCCTGTCGTTTCCGTAAACCTGCCTGCCGTCCCTGCTCCAGAATACCAGATAGGAATTCGCATACTGGTCGAAAAGCTCCGCCTCGCAGACCGCGTCAAACTTCTCGCCCATGTCCATCATGTGATACGGCGGATAGTCATAGGCAGGCGTTACCCTCGTCAGGTCGCCCTTCTTTGGCAGATAATAATCCGAATAGATACTGGTCGGCGTCCGGTAATCCGGCATCGGATAATAGAACCGCATGCGCATCTGGCCGGACTCTTTTTCCTCAAGAAGCCTCGACAGCTGCTTTTTCGTGAAGGAATGCTCTTCCTCACGGCTTCCGGCAAAATACTTCATGCCAAGGGTATTCGCCGCCGCCAGAATCAGCACGCCGCTGTCCTTTAAAAGCGCCTTCGCCGCCTCAATATTTTCCCGGTACGGCGCCTCTAACGTCCCCGCAAGGACCACGTAATCGTAAGTCTTTCCGTTGACCCGGCTCAGATATTCCGGCAGGCTGCCCTTCTCATAGCGGATGTTGGCCGCCCCCGGATTGCGCATCTGCACCGTGAGAAGGGCGCTCTCCTCCTCATCCAGCACCGTCACCTGCTTCACGCTGGTCCGGAAGAGACCGGTCATCGCCCCATAATCCGCCCCCACCTGAAGGAGCTCTCCCTCCGGATTAAAATCATACCATTCCAGCAAAAGCTCCCTCTGTTCCGAGAGGGCGTAGAGGACATCCAGCCGGGTGTTCCCCGCCAGGATTTCCCTGATGTCGCCATGATGCTCCTTTAAGAGCGCCTGTATCTCATCGTCAATTCTTCGCATCTTCGCTGTCCTTCCTCGTCACCCGGACTTCGGATTCCATGTCATATACCCCCACGGTATTCTTATTCGAAATCACCGTAATATTCGCCACATCATACAGGCGATGATACACCGTGTGCTCTCCCTGCTCAAACCCCGTGCAGCTCATGGAAAGCAGATATTCTCCGCCCTGCAGCGTCATCTTCTGGCGGAAATCCACCTCATATTCATCGCCCTTTTTCACCGGACGGACGTCTGCTCCCTCGAACATCGTATTCGTCCCGCTTAAATCCGTCCCCTTCTTATCCTTGATCGTATAGGTAAAAATCGGCGCTTCAATCGTATCCAGAAAGCGGATTTTCTCCCGTATCACAAAATATTCGCCCTTGAGCAGCAGATTTGTCAGATTCCCTCTCTCGTCAAACAATCCCATGTCATAGATTTCCGCCTTGCCATTTCCGTACTCCGTCCGGCTCGGATTGATCGTAATATGCTCCTTCATCAGGCCGCCATGGGAGGACACGTGCTTCGGCTCCATCATTCCGCCGGAAAAATCGTTCATCTCCTGAAGCTCCTCCTCCAGATCCTCCATCTGGTTTGCCAGGATCTTCTTATACAGATCAACCATCTTCCCCGGCGCGCCCTCGGCGATAAAGTTCCCCTTGTTTAACAGAATCACCCGGTCGCAATACTTGATCACGCTCCCCATATCGTGCGTCACCATCAGAATCGTCGTCCCGTTCCTCCGGATCTCCTCCATCCGCCGATAGCACTTTGACTGAAAGAACACATCGCCCACCGAAAGCGCCTCATCCACGATCAGAATCTCCGGATCTACGTTGATCGCCAGCGCAAAGGCCAGCCGCACAAACATTCCGCTCGAATACGTCTTCACCGGCTGATTCACGAAGTCCCCGATATCCGCAAACTCCAGAATATCCGGCAGCTTCTCATCCATCTGCTTCCGGGAAAAGCCCATCATCGTCCCGTTCATATAGACATTCTCAATGCCCGTGTAATCCATATTAAATCCCGCGCCCAGCTCCAGAAGCGCCGAGATTACCCCCGTCACCCGCACGCTCCCGCTCGTCGGCGTCAGGACGCCCGTGATGATCTTTAAGATCGTCGATTTGCCCGAACCGTTCGTCCCGATAATCCCCACCGTCTCGCCCTTCCTCACCTGGAAGCTGATGTCGTTCAACGCAAAAAAATCTCTGTGATAATTCTTGTGCGTCACGCTCAGCGACTCCTTCAGGCGGTCGATGGGCTTCTCATATAATTTGTATATCTTGCTGACATCCTCTACCTGGATGGCATACTCCGTATCCTCTGACATCAAATAGCCTGCTCCTTTTTCACGCACTGTTCCATGCTGACGTGGAGATTATACCATTAAACCCCAATCGTTGCAAGGGAAAGAGGGGCGGCCAGGCCGCTCCTTCCTGCATCAAAGGGACAGCAAACCTGGTCTTTACAGGAAAAGATTACAAAAACCTTTCTTGCAAAAAAGTTGAATCAAGAGTATACTATTCGTAAGTATATAAATTAAAATCTGAAAAAGAAGGCCGCACATGAATCTGAAGACAGTGGCAAAGACGGAAGAGGACCTGTTTTCATCATGAACGGCAAAACAGGCTCCCGAAAACATTTCGGAGGCCTGTTTTTTACTTACCAAAGCATACGGAAGAAGCTGCTAGTGGCAGGTCCTGTAATTCAGATTCATTTTAGACCGACGTTGCGAAGAAGCTCGTTCGCAGCCTCGCCCTGCTCGCTCCAGAAGTTCCCCAGTACGCGAAGCTGCATGCCGATATTGAAGTGGCGGACGCCCAGCTCCAGATAAAATTTCATGTCATCCACGGTATTCATCTCCGCCCGCGGAGCTACGCCGTGTTTCATAGCAGTCTCAATCAGACGCGCTTCCACGTCACGAAGCATTGTCCTGTTCTCCGCAGGGTCGAGCCCCAGACTCATACAATAATCGTTCGGTCCGAACTGGATCATATCCACGCCCGGCACGGAACAGATCTCGTCGATGTTTCGCACCGCCTCTTCCTTCTCAATCATAAAAGCCTTCACCGGCTCACTTGCCATCTTCAGGTATTCTTCCTGGTTCATGGACATGCGGTTGCTGATCCAGCGACGGTTTACAAATCCCATATGTCCGCCATATTCGGGCGACTCCGGCGTCAGCTTGTCCAGCGTATCCGCCACTGCCTCCGCCGTCCGGTGATCACAGAACAGGACAGCCTGAAATCCGGACACGACCGCCTTCTGGGCCACATAGAAACGATTCTGATAGTCTACCTTAATCATGCTGCCCATCTGATGAACCTCTGCCGCACGGGCCATATTTTCCAGGTCATAATTGTCATACGGCGCGTATTCGGCAGAAAACTCAATATAATCATACTGACCGGTCGCACCCGCCACCTCTATCACCATCGGCCAGGTAGACTGGATTCTGGTTCCAATCGTCGGAATGTTGTGTTCCAAATGATATCTCAATACATTTCTATCCATAATTTCAAATCCTGCTTTCACTTAAAATTTACTATGAAAGTCCAAGAAGCGGAGCCGAAGGCGAACGCTGATTGGCAACTTTCATGTATGCATGCGGCGCTTAGCGAAGTCAAGCCATCAGGCGCAGACTGAGCTTAGCATAGTCGTTTACTACACCTGTCAGATACGTCTACTCTTTTGCCGTTTTTCTGTTCTTTATCTCTCCCCGGATGGTCAGAACCAGCACGACCACTGTAATTACCAGAAAGAACAGCGAGATCGGAGAAGTTACAAACGGCAGAAAGCTTCCCTGGCTCTTTTGCAACCCACGCCGCAGATTCGTTTCTAGCGTCGATCCCAGAATAAATCCCAAAATGATCGGAGCCTGTGGAAACTGGAGCTTTTTAAGCCCGTAACCAATCAGTCCCGCTGCAATCATCACAAACACATCGAACACCCGGTTATTATTTCCGTAAGCGCCGACCACACAGAATATCATGACAATCGGCAGGAGCAGATTTTTCGGCACATTCAGTATTTTCGTAAAAATACGGATTCCGCCAAATTCTACAATCAGCATCATGATATTGGCGATAATAAGAGCCGTAAAAATCCCGTATACCAGCGTCGTCTGCGAACGGAACAAAAGCGGTCCCGGCGTAATCCCGTGAATCATGAAGCCGGCCAGGATCAGCGCGGTGGTATTGTCTCCCGGAAGTCCCAGGGTGAGAAGCGGCACCAGAGCGCCTCCCGTGGAAGCATTGTTGGAGGATTCGGAGGCGATGATCCCATCCACGATCCCGGTTCCGAATTTTTCCGGATATTTAGAGTGATTTTTACACACGGAGTAAGCGATAATATTACAGATGCCCGCTCCCAATCCGGGCAGAATCCCGATCCCGGTTCCGATCAGAGTCGACACCCAGAAGTTGAAGCCCTGTCCCTTTACGTCCTCCCTCGTAAAACCAAATCCCTTGATTTTATAGTCCTGGACGATAACCTCTTCCTCTTTAAACTTTTCCTCAATGCCCGACAACACCTGTGACACCGCAAACAGACCAATCAGAAACGGAAGCAGTGCGAATCCCGCGTTCAGCTCCGTGATCCCGAATGTGAAACGTGTAAAGCTTGTGATCGGCGCGATTCCCACAAAGGATAACACCACGCCGAGCATCCCGGCGATAATCCCCTTTACCAGTGATCCGGAAGAAAGCCCCGCAATCATGGTAAGCGAAAACAGTGCAATGGAAAAATACTCATACGGGCCAAACTGCAGAGCCACCTTGGCGATCTGCGGAGCCAGCATCATCAGGATGATATAGCTGACCATGCCCCCCAGGAAGGAAGCCACAATGCCGACTCCCAACGCTTTCTGCGCCTCGCCCTTCGCCGCCATGGGATGCCCGTCAAAGGTTGTGGCGACAGACGCCGTCGTTCCCGGTATGCTGAGCAGAATCGCCGAGATCAGGCCGCCCGAGGTGCCTCCAATATACAACCCCATGAGCAGCGACAGACCCGCCACCGGTTCCATCCCATAAGTCAGAGGGAGGAAGAGCGCCACGCCCATCGTGACCGACAGGCCGGGAATCGCTCCGATGATAATTCCCATGAACACACCAAGGAGAATCAAAAGAAGGATCTGCGGGGCGAATACGGACACGATCCCCGCCAAAATTTCTGCCGACATTTCTTTCTCCCTCCTTTACAAAAGCCCCTTTGGAAGACGAATTCCAAAGATTCCGGTGAATATAAAATAGATTGCCAGAACCGTGATCACCGTGATGATCAATGATTTTACCGGCTTCCATTCCTCCTTCTTCGTCATCATAAAGATGGCGAAATACAGAAATATCATACTGGTGATGATAAATCCGACCTTACTCAAAAACATGGCATACAAAATCATCCCGATAAATGTGAGCACAACCCCCACATAGTTTGCCGGATATCCCGGCGCCTTCTCCTCATGCCCGGCGCTCATCTCCTGATATCCTCGAACTGCCAGGATCAGAAACATGACAAAAAGAACAACCGCCGCAATTTTCGGGAAGAAATCTGCGCCCATCACCTGGTTTTCCTTCTGGCCAACCGCAACGCTCAGCCCGTAAAGGACGGCCGCAAAGACCATACCGCAGATTCCTACTGTCAAATCCTTCCATTTACTCATCATACAGGCCGCTCCTACCGCTCTTGTTTTACAGAGCGGGAACGGGAACACGTTCCCGCACCCGCCATGATCCAATGCTACAAACCTTTTACTGTGCCCGCAGAAGATCTCTGTAGGTGTTCAGAAGCTCATACTGACTCTGCGCGTAGGCCGTCGCCTCCTCCGGATCCATATAGACGCAGGTCAGAGCATAGGAAGTTTCCGCCTGCTCGATAAATCCTTCATTGGCCACCGCCTTTTCCATCGCTGCGCTGAACTGATCCACAATCGCATCCGGCGTATCCTTCGGGAATGCCACAAAGAAGAATTTGCCGAATACCATGTCCAGCCCCTGCTCCTTCGCGGTCGGGATCTCATCAAACAACGGATTTCTCTCCTCATTTAACACAGCCAGCGCAATGAATTCTCCGGTCTCCAGATAATCCTTTACAAGGGCATATTCCACATTAATGACATCTGTATTATGACCCGCCAGCGCCGCAATCTTATCTGCATTGCCTCCGATATCCACCAGGTTCAGATCAATTCCTGCCGTCTCCTCCAAAGCCACACCAATCAGATTCGGATAACCGCCGGTCGCCATGCCGAACTCAATCGTTCCGGGCGCCTCCTTCGCCGCGCTCAGAAACTCGTCCAATGTGGTAAAACCGGAATCATTATGCGTAACCAGAAGCGTCGTATTTGCCTGCAGGCAGACCCCCGCCATCTTAAACTCATCCAGCTGATAATCGATCAGGCCTGTAATTTCGGGAATCATCGCCTCTGCATGGAAGAACAGACAGGTGTAACCATCCGGTTCTGAAGTCCGAACCTGTTCCATCCCGATCGTCCCGGAAGAACCGGAGACGTTCACAATTGGCATGGATACGCCAAGCTCCGGTTCCATATACTGAGCGAGAAGACGGGCATTCGCATCCGTATCGCCGCCGGCGCTGACCGGAACAATCACCTGGATGGCGTCCGTCGGATAATCGATCGTTTCCTCTGCCGCTTCCTGTCCTGCCCCGTCGACCGTCTCTGCCGCCTTCGCCGCCTCTGTTGTCGCGCTTTCTGAACTTCCGGAGCTGCCGGAACATCCCGCCATCATCGCCGCTGCCATGGACGTGGCCAACAGAATCGCCGCTGCCTTCTTACATACACTCTTCTTCATCTTTTCACCCTCACCTTTATGATTTATTTACAAAACGCTCCGCCAAATCCTTTCCGGTCCGCTCTGAGCGTAATGTCCCCTTTTGTTATTTCACGCAAAAACAGAAATAACTGTTATAACATTTATGTCAAAAGAAAGAAGTCTGCCATCATCACCAGACTTTTCTTCCTGTCTTCATGCCTCGCCCGGCCAGCTCTCATCTATCGCAATCAGCGAATCATACACGTGGATCCGCATCGCATCCTCCGCGACCTGACAATCCTTCGATTCGATCCGATCCATCAGAAGCCTGTGCCAGTATCTCGGATACTCACACTTCGGCGCCTTCGTCTGAATCGCCTTGCACAGGATATAAAACATATTGATCTTCTTCAGCGCATCAACCATCAGCGGATTGCCCGTAAACTGTGTCAGCTTCGTATGAAACGCGATATGCGTATCGCTCGTATTGATGGCGGACTGTGCGTCGTAAGGAACGGTATCCAACTCCGTCGCCATCCTGCGAAGCTCCGCATCCTGCTCCTCTGTCATATGTTCTGCCAGATATCGGGCCGACTGACATTCAATCGCCTCTCTCAGCTGGTAGCTCTGATGAATCTTATCCAGCGTGGGGATCGTTACAAAAGAACCCCACTGCGGCTTCGACTCCACCAGCATATCCTCTTCCAGCTTCTTCAGCGCCTCGATCACCGGGATCACACTGACGCCGGTCGCCTCCGCCATCTTCCTCCTGGAAAGCTTCATGCCCGGAGGATACTCGCCTGCCAGAATCTTTCTCGAAATAATCCTGTAAGCAATGTCCGACGCTGTCTGAAAGTTCTGTTCTTCCATCCACTCCCCTCCGTTGTTTTCATTTTGCTTCATATAACTGTTATAACGCTTTATCTGCAACATGTCAATCCTGTTTTGCCTTTTTCCTTTTTTTTCGTCAGTATATACAAAAACAGTCCCTCTCTTTTGTTGAATATAACTGTTATAACATTCTGTTACTCTCATCCATCTCTTACCACGGATCTCCTACTTCAATTCCTCCAGAATCGAATATCCAATCGTCCCTTCCGGCATGGAAAGCCCGAAGTTATCGACGATGGTCGCGCCGATGACGGCGAAGGTATCCTTTTCCGGCAGCGGCCCGCTCCCCTGCATGGACGGAGAGTAGGCGAGGAAGGGAACCTTTTCCCGGGTGTGGTCGGTGCCGGTATAAGTCGGATCATTGCCGTGATCCGCGGTGAGAATCAGAAGGTCGTCATGCTTTAAAAGCGGTAACAGCAGCCCCAGGTTGCGGTCAAACTTCTCGATTTCCCGGGCATAGCCGTCGGGATTGCGCCGATGCCCCCAGAGGGCGTCAAAATCGACCAGATTGACAAAACAGAGGCCATGAAAATCCTCCCTTGCCACCTCGATCGTCTGTTCCATGCCATGGACGGAGCTCTGCGACTTTAAGGCGCGGGTGATGCCCTCGCCGTCAAAGATATCCCGGATCTTTCCGATGGAAATCACATCCAGACCGGCATCCTTCAGCACATCCAGCGCTGTCCTTCCGGTCGGCTTCAGCGCATAGTCATGCCGATTGGCCGTGCGCACAAACTCTCCCTTTTTCCGGCCCAGATACGGTCTGGCAATGACGCGCCCGACCTTCCACTCATCCCGCATGGTAAGCTCGCGCGCGATCTCACAGCAGCGGTAGAGCTCCTTTAAGTCAAAGGTTTCTTCATTGCCGCAGATCTGCAGAACCGAATCGGCCGAGGTATAGACGATCATATGGCCGGTGGCGATCTCCTCCTCCGCCAGCTCCTCCCGGATCTCCGTGCCGCTGGCGCTCTTGTTGCCGATGACCTTATGGCCGGTGCGCGCCTCAAGCTCCCGGATCAGCTCCGGCGGAAAACCGGTCTCCGTAAAGGTGATAAACGGTTTCTTTCCCTCCAGCCCCATCATCTCCCAGTGGCCGGTCATGGTGTCCTTGCCGCGGCTCCTCTCATTGAGCTTCGCGTAATACGCCAACGGCTTCGCGACCGGCTCTGCCTGCCTTAGATGACTCAGATTCGCCATTCCCATTCTCCGGAGATTTGGAATCTCAAGCTGCTCCACGGATTCTGAGATATGCTCCAGCGTATTGACTCCCACATCTCCGAATTCCTTCGAATCCGCCATCTCCCCGACTCCCAGCGAGTCCAGCACAATCACAAAGATCCGCCTGAATCTGTCCATTCTGATTCCCCCAGCTGTCTTACATACACAGGGCTGCGTCCAGCTGACACCGGACACAGTCTGCTCGATAATCATAACCGCTACGCCAGATTTCCCGGCCCAAAACCGAGCGGAAGCAACTCCTTTAACGAAAACACCTCATACTGATCCCGGCTCACCGCAAGGATAATCTGAAATTCCTCCGGCCTGCAGAATTCCATCATCACCTGGCGGCAGACGCCGCAGGGCGGCGTATATTCCGTCGGCACGCCGTCCTTCCCGCCCACGATGCAGATGGCGCGAAACTCCCGCGTTCCCGCGCTGACCGCCTTAAAAAAGGCGGTGCGCTCGGCGCAGATGGTCGGCGTATAAGCGGCATTTTCAATGTTACAGCCGGTATAAATTTCACCGTTTTGGGCTAACAGCGCCGCTCCCACATGGAAATGAGAATACGGGGCATAGGAATGCCCCAGCTGTCGGATGGCCATATCAATCAGCTCCTGTATCTGTTCTCTCCCCAGCGTTTTCACATCGCACACCCCTCGTATTTCAGAATTTCTTTTCTCTCCATCGGGTTCCCCTCCGACTTTTTGCCGGTCATTCCTTATCCAGATAGTCCCGATAGACCGCAAGCACCTGCTCCATCGCCGCGCGTCCCGGCGCTCCGATGGTGGTGCGCTTCTCCACGCAGGTCTTCATGCTGATCGCCTCATAGACATCCTCATCAAAGACCGGACTGACTGCCCGAAACTCCTCCAGCGTCATATCATCCAGCGAGATGCCCTTCTCAATGCAGTGCAGCACCAGCTGGCCTACGATCCCATGAGCGTCACGGAAGGGAACACCGTGATTCACCAGATAATCCGCCGCATCCGTCGCGTTCGTAAAGCCGCGCTTTGCGCTCTCCTCCATCACATCCCTGCGGAAGCTCATCGTGGAGAGCATGCCGGTAAAGAGAGCCAGGCTGCCCTTCACCGTATCAATCGCGTCAAAGGTCAGCTCCTTGTCCTCCTGCATATCCTTATCATAGGCCAGCGGGATGCCCTTCATCACCGTCAGGATGGAAACCAGCGCCCCATAGACACGCCCGGTCTTGCCGCGGACCAGCTCGGCGATATCCGGATTCTTTTTCTGTGGCATGATGCTGCTGCCGGTACTGTAGGCGTCGTCCAGCTCCACAAACCGATATTCATTGCTGTTCCAGATGATGATCTCCTCACTGAACCGGCTCAGATGCATCGCGATCGTCGACAACGCGCCAAGGAGCTCAATCACATAATCGCGGTCAGAAACAGAATCCATGCTGTTTAATGTCGGCCCGTCAAAACCAAGAAGCTCCGCCGTACATGCGCGGTCGAGCGGATACGTCGTCCCGGCCAGCGCCCCGCTTCCCAGCGGGCAGGTATTCATCCGACGCCGGATATCCGCCAGACGCCCCCGGTCGCGGACAAACATTTCAAAGTACGCGCCCATATGGTGCGCGAGCGTCACCGGCTGTGCCTTCTGCAAATGCGTGAATCCCGGCATAAAGGTGTCCAGGTTTTCCTGCATGACCGCATAAAGCGTCTCCAGAAGCTTCTTTAAAAGCCCGTCGATCTCGTCGATCTCATCCCGGCAATAGAGCTTCATATCCAGCGCCACCTGATCGTTGCGGCTGCGGCCCGTGTGCAGGCGCTTGCCCGCCTCTCCGATCCGCTCCGTGAGAATCGCCTCCACGAAGGAATGGATGTCTTCATATTCCTCGGAGAATTCCAGCCTGCCCTCATCCAGATCCCGGCGGATCCCCTCCAGGCCTTCCGTGATCGCCCGGCAGTCTTCTTCTGAGAGAATTCCCTGCTTTGCCAGCATGGACACATGCGCCAGACTCCCCTGAATATCCTGACGGTAAAATTTCCGGTCAAAGGAAAGGGACTCGTTAAAATTGTGTACCAGCTGATTTTCTTCCTTCGTGAAGCGTCCGCCCCATAATTTCATTTTCATTCACTCCTCATCTTCGTTATCGTATCCGCTCCGGCCTGCATATCGCCGGTACATCCACTCGCCCAGCGTGACTGCCGTCAGGATCAGCGCGCTCCCAATCGTGATCAGCCACCCGGCGGAAAGTCCCTCCGGCTCATAATCCATGGAAACCGTGTGGCTTCCCGGATTCATCCAGACGCTCGTAAAGGCCCCGATCATCCGGCAGGACGGCTGCTTTGCTCCATCCACGGTGATCGTCCATCCTCTGTCATACGGAATCGTCGTCATCAGATACCCGGCCTCCTCGCAGGAAACCGTTCCCTCCAGATGGGTATCCGTCCAGCTTGTGATCTGCCAGGGATGCCGGGAAAGCGCCGCATAAACCTCCCTGAGACCCTCCTCCGAAAAACGGTATACGCTGGCATTCAGCGCCTCCGAGGTATCCTGTCCCTTTAACGTCACCTCTTCGCCCGCATAACAGAAGCCAAGCTCCACCAGAAAACCGCGGTCGACATTGGAAACGGTTTTATTTAAGGACATGGTCGACACCGAGACCTTTTCTATCTTTTTATTGCCGATAAAGGCATAATACTCTCCATTCTCCTGCGGATAAAAGGTCACGCTGTTCGCATTCGGATCGACATCCATCTGCATTTCCAGCACAACCGACGCATCCGCCGCGTCCGCCAGACTGTTCTGGACGTCCGCCGGATTGTCAAACTCCAGATTCCAGCGGCTTTCAAAATCCGACGCCACCGCAAATCCGACCGGCAGCGTGCAGACATTTTCATACAGCCACGTATCGCCCTCTCTCGCCAGAAAACGGCGCAGCCCCGAGGCCGTCGGTTCCTCCGAATAAATCCCGTATTTCACAGAAAACAGAGAATCGACAAGCGGCGTGCTGCCTGTGATGCTGTAAGCGTTCGTCGACGACTCACATCCCAGCTTCCGAAACAGATCCGACAGGTTCGCATCCGCCGTGGAGGAAAACAGGGACACGGACGGGAAATGCATCCACGCGCCGTCGTTTTTCGTCTTGCGCGACACCTTCTCCATCCGGAAGAAGGTATCGTTTGGCGTCAGCGACGCCACAAGCGCCTCCACATCCGCATTGTCCTCGGTATAGGCCGTGCGGCTGGTCGTCGTCACACTGGTCACGGTCGTGTTGATCCCGGCTTCCACCGCCACGACCATCAGCGTGTACAAAAACGCCGCCTGGCGGAATCCTCCTCCCCTGCGGTACATGGCAATCGCGCCCAGATACAGCCCGAGAAACAGAATTGCCACATAAAATACAAGAAAATGAAAATCCTTCCCTGTCACCAGCTTCTGCGCCATCAGCACGAAAATCACCGCGGCCGCAAACGAAAGCGTGATTTTTTGCCAGGGCGTCTCATCCAGATACATGTACGCCCGATAACACATCGTCAGCAGAAGAAGAATATAGATATAAGACTGACGGCAGGGCAGGCTGTTCGGATAATGAAACCCGTGCCAGATAAAATTCAGAACATTGATGGAAAAGCTGGCCATAAACAGCAGCAGGATCGTACAGGATACGGCCTTCTCTCTCGCGGAAATTCTCCGGTTCAGCAGATACAGCACAAACAGCATCAGCACCGCCACGCCGCAGTAAAGATTCGGCCAGTGCTCCAGCCCGATCTCCACTTCCACATTGCCGATATGCCTCGCGATCATGTCAAAAATCGGAAAATACTGCGTGTAGGTCTTCGGGAATGAAAATTCCCCGGAGGCCGTCACCTGCAGCGCGTAGATCTCCGGCAACAGCACAGCCGCGGCAAGCCCTCCCGCAAGCAGAGAGCTAAACGCGAAACGGAAGCTCCGCCCCACGAATTTCTCCCAGCTCATCTCTCCATCCAGCACCAGAAGCGCAATAAAATAAATCACCATGAAAATGCAGGTCATGATGGAAATGTAATAATTGGACAGGATCGAGCAGCCGAGCGCCAGGCAGTATAAAAGCGTCTTTCCGTCCTTTACCAGCCGTTCCAGCCCCAGCATCACCAGCGGGAACAAAATGATGCAGTCCAGCCACATAATATTCCAGCTGTAGGCCGCCATATAACCGGACAGCGCATAAAAAATGCCGAAATATCCGACGCCAAAATCCCTCGTGCCGCAGTGCTTTCGCAGATAATATGCCATCGAAAGGCCGCTCAGACCGATCTTTCCTACGATGGAGTATGTCATAAATTCAATGACATACTTCGCCGGGCAGAGCAGAAGGAGCCAGTTGAACGGGCTCGCCAGGTAATACGCATAGAGGGCGGAAAAATTCACCCCCATGCCCACATCCCAGCTGTAGAGCAGGCTTCCGCCAGTGGCAAGCTTATACTTAAACTCCGAGAAAAACGGGGCATACTGATGATACATGTCTGTCCGCAGGAAGGTCTCCTCCCCGAAAGGGAAGATTCCGCGCTGGATGAAAATGACAATCATCAGGAAGACCGGAACCAGAAACGCAATCGCCAGGCCGCCCCAGGAACAGGCCCAGGTATCGTCCGGCTCATAGAAAGACTCCTCATACGACTCCGGCAGCTCCCCAACCTCTGCTTCGCTGTCATGCCGATGCGCTTCCTCATGCTCCGTCTCCACGTCGGATAAGGGCAGCTCCTCCGGTTCTTCCTCTGTCATGTCCACATCCGCCCGGCTCGTCTCTCCCGGCTCGTCTGCCGCCTCTCTTCGTCTCACCGGCCGTTCAAAGACGGCGATGGCGGCATCCATCTCATCCAGAAGCTCGGCGGTGGAACTCCTTCGCGGCGTCTCTGCGCCGTCCTCCGTCCCGTTTTCTTTCTCCACTTCCTTCATATGGCACGTTTTTCCTTCTTAAAGATAAACAATTTACTGAACAGGTAATTAAGCACCAGGGAAATCGCCGACACCACAATCTTGCAGAGCATGTCCTGCGTGATTCCCAGTCCGTCCACCATAACAATCATCGCTGCCATCGTAAACGCGCCGGTCGCCGCCCGGCACACCACAAACGGAGCGAACTCCGACCAGACCTTCCCCGGGTGCAGATCCCAGCTCTGAAAGACAAACAGCTTATTCGTCACAAAGGCAAAGAGAACCGCCGCCACCCAGGACAGAGCCGTCGCGATCCGGTAATCGACGCTCCCCTGACGCAACGCCCAGTAGCTGATCCAGTCAACCAGTGTCGTCAGCACGCCAAAAATCAGATAGGAAATCGTCTCCCTGTTCACAAATTTATCCCATATTCGTTTCCACAAACTTCCAATCATCATGCCCTCATTTTCCGGATACGACGGGCGCTCAGACCTCCGCAGCCTTTTTGTCTACAATCAGCTTTTCGACGCTCACAAGCTTCACGCAGAGCGCAAACAGCTTCATGGCAATCTTTAAATCATCTAACGGCGGATACGACGGCGCGATGCGGATGTTGCTGTCATGCGGATCCTTTCCGTAGGGGAAGGTCGCGCCGGCGCCGGTCATCACCAGTCCGGCCTTTTTGCATCTGGCCACGATGTGCTTCGCGCAGCCTTCCATGGAATCAAACGAGATGAAATATCCGCCGTTCGGCTTCGTCCAGGTTCCGATCCCCAGTCCGCCAAGCTCCTCCTCCAGCGTCTCTTCCACCGCCTCAAACTTCGGGCGCAGGATATCCGCGTGCCGGCGCATGTGCTCCACCATACCGTGAATATCCTTAAAGAAGCGGACATGGCGCAGCTGATTGACCTTGTCGTGGCCGATCGTCTGATACTTTAACTGCTTCTCGATATCCTCCAGGTTGTTGCTGGAAGCCGCGATCGCCGCGATGCCGGAGCCCGGGAAGGTGATCTTCGAGGTGGAAGAAAACTTATAAACCATATCCGGATTTCCCGCCCGCTTACATTCTGCCAGAATCTCAATCAGATGATCCTGATCATGGTCATAAAGGTGATGAATGCCGTAGGCATTATCCCAGTAAATCCGGAAATCCGGAGCGGCCGGCTTCAAACGGGCCAGGCGGCGCACCGTCTGATCGGAATAGCTGTTTCCGGTCGGGTTGGAATACTTCGGCACGCACCAGATACCCTTGATGGAATCATCCTCCGCCACCAGCTTCTCCACCATATCCATATCCGGGCCGTCGCCGAGAAGCGGCACGTTGATCATCTCGATGCCGAAATACTCCGTGATCCCGAAATGACGGTCATACCCAGGCACGGGACAGAGGAATTTTACCTTGTCCAGCTTACACCACGGGGTGCAGCCCATCACGCCGTGCGTCATGGAACGGGAAACCGTATCAAACATGACGTTCAGGCTGGAATTCCCATAGATAATCACATTTTCCGGGGCAACCTCCATCATATCGCCGATCAGGATCTTTGCCTCCCGGATGCCGGTCAGGACGCCGTAATTGCGGCAGTCCGTGCCGTCCTCACAGATCAGATCCTCATCACTGTTCAGCACATCCATCATGCCCATCGACAGATCCAGCTGCTCGGCGCTGGGCTTGCCGCGGGACATGTTCAGCTTCAGATCCTTCAGCTGAAACTCCCTGTATTTTGCCGAAAGCTGTGTTCTCAATTCCTGCAATTCTTCCAGACTCAATTCCGCATATGGCTGCATTGCATTATCCTCCTTCTATCTGCTCATCAGTTCCTCTACCAGCTGGTTGACCACCGCCGGATCGGCCTTGCCCTTCATGGCGCGCATGGTCTGTCCGACGATAAATCCCATCGCCTTTTTCTTGCCGGCCTTGAAATCCGCCACCGACTGCGGGTTCTTCAAAAGCAGCTCCTCTATCGTCTTTTTCAGCGCTCCCTCGTCGTTTACCACCTTCAGGCCATGCTCTTCCACATAAAGCTCCGGATCCACGTCGTCCCGGAAAATCGCCTCAAAAACGGTCCTTGCCACCGTCCGGTTAATGACGTTCCGGTCTACCAGACCGATCAGCTTTGCCAGGTTCGCCGGTGTGAAATTCAGATCCTCCGGATCCTTCTCCGTCTCCTTCAGCAGACGCATGGCATCCGTCATCAGCCAGTTTGAAACCTCCTTCGGCTTGCCGCTTAAGGCCACCGTCGCCTCAAAGACATCCGCCAGGTGCTTGGAACCGGTCAGGATATCCGCATCATACAGAGGCAGGCCATATTCCTCCTGATAGCGGGCCAGCTTCTCCGGGCGCAGCTCCGGCTGCGCCGCCCGCACCCGATCCAGCCATTCGTCGCTGATCATCACCGGCACCAGATCCGGGTCCGGGAAATAGCGGTAATCCTGCGCGTCCTCTTTCGAGCGCATCGCGTGGGAGGATTCCTTATTGTCATCCCAACGGCGCGTCTCCTGGATGACCTTTTTTCCATCCTCAAGAAGCTCGATCTGACGCGTCCGCTCTCCTTCAATCGCGCGGGCGATCGCCTTGAAGGAATTCAGGTTCTTCATCTCTGTTCTCGTGCCAAACTGCGCCGCTCCCGCCTCACGAACCGACAAGTTCACGTCGGCGCGCATGGAGCCCTCCTGAAGCTTGCAGTCGGAAGCGCCCAGATACTGGATCGTCATGCGCAGCTTCTCCAGATAGGCGATAACCTCCTCAGCGCTGCGCATATCCGGTTCTGACACGATCTCAATCAACGGCACGCCGCTTCGGTTGTAATCCACCAGAGAGCAGTCCTCCCACTCGTCATGGATCAGCTTGCCCGCATCCTCCTCCATATGAATCTCATGGATGCGGACCTTCTTCTTTCCCGCCGCCGTCTCAATCTCGACCCAGCCGTCATGGCAGATCGGCAGATACAGCTGAGAAATCTGGTAATTCTGCGGATTATCCGGATAGAAATAATTCTTGCGGTCAAATTTGCAGAACTGGTTGATGCTGCAGTTTGTCGCCAGCCCGACGGCCAGGGCATATTCCACTACCTGCTTATTCAGCACGGGAAGGGAGCCAGGCATGCCGGTGCAGACCGGACAGGTATGCGTATTTGGCGCGCCGCCAAACGCGGTCGAACAGCCGCAGAATATCTTGGTCTTCGTCGCCAGCTCTACATGGACCTCCAGTCCGATGACAATCTCATACTGTCTGCTCATTTACTTCGCCTCCTTTCCATGAGACGCCCCGTCCGCGGGGTCATGCACGCCGATGCTGCGTGCGATTTCCGGCGCCTGATAGCTCCTGCTCTGCTCAAAGGCGTATCCGGCGCGGATGATATTCTTCTCCCGGAAACAGTCGCCGATCAGCTGTAAACCGATCGGAAGTCCCTGTGAATCCAGACCGCAGGGCACGCTCATTCCCGGAAGCCCGGCCAGATTCACGGATATCGTATAGATATCGCCCAGATACATCTGCAGCGGATCGCCAAGCGACTCTCCCAGCTTCGGCGCTGTCGTCGGCGACGCCGGACCCAGAATCACGTCATATTTTTCAAAGGCACGGTCAAAGGCCTGTTTGATCAGCGCCTTCGTGCGCAGCGCCTTCAGGTAATACGCGTCATAATAACCGCTGCTTAAAACGAAGGAGCCCAGCATAATCCGCCGTTTGACCTCCGGGCCGAAGCCCTCGGAACGACTCTTCTTGTACATGTTGTGCAGGCCGTCATATTCCTTCGTCCGATAACCATATTTCACGCCGTCGAAGCGGGACAGGTTCGAGCTGGCCTCGGCGGAGGCAATGACATAATATGCCGGAATCGCGTATTCCACCAGGCTTAAATCAAACTCCTCCACGACGGCTCCCTTCGACTCGAGCACCTTCGCCGCGGCGAGAACCGCCTCCTTCACCTCAGCGTTGAGGCCGTCGCCAAAATAATCTCTCGGAATTCCAATCCGCATTCCCTTCACATCGTCCACCAGGGCGGAGGTAAAATCCGTATCGTCGCGGTTCACCGATGTGCTGTCCTTCCTGTCATACGACGCGATCGCCTCCAGGACGGTCGCGCAGTCCGTCACGTCCTTCGCGATCGGCCCGATCTGGTCAAGCGAAGAGCCATAAGCAATCAGGCCATAGCGGGAGACGGTCCCATAGGTCGGCTTGATGCCGGTCACGCCGCAGAAGGAGCTTGGTTGACGAATCGAGCCGCCCGTATCCGAGCCCAGAGCGTAAAAGCATTCATTTGCCGCAACCGCCGCGCAGGAGCCGCCGGAGGAGCCGCCGGGAACATGTCCGATATTCCACGGATTTTTCGTCTCTCCGAAGGCAGAGGTCTCCGTCGTGCTTCCCATGGCAAACTCATCCATGTTGGTCTTGCCAAGGATGACCGCTCCCGCCTTCTCAAGGCATGCCACCGCCTCCGCCGTAAAGGTCGGACGGAAATTGTACAGGATCTTCGAGCTGCAGGTCGTCAGCATCCCCTCCGTACACATATTATCCTTGATCGCCACCGGCACACCGGCGAGCGGGCCGGAAAGCTTTCCCGCTTCGATCTTTTTCTGCACCTCTTCCGCTCTTTTCAGGGCGCCGTCCTCGTCGATCGTCACATAGCAGTTCAGCGTCGACTCTAACGCCTTGATCTGGGCAAGCGACTCTCTCGTCGCTTCCACGGCGCTCACTTCGCCCGCTTTTATCTTCCTGCCGAGTTCCACGGCCGTCAAATCCAATAAGCTCACGTCGTCCCTCCTACTCTACCGTCTTCGGCACCATAAACTGCCCGTCCTTCTTCTGCGGCGCGTTGAGGATGATGTTTTCCCGGTCATCCCCGTTGGTCACCACATCCTCCCGGAACACATTGTTCACCGGAAACACATGAGACATCGGCTCCACGCCGTCCGTGTCCAGCTCGTTCAGCTTATCAATATAATCCAGCATCCGTCCCATGTCCCTCTTCGCGTCTTCCTTTTCCGCATCCGAAAGCTCCAGCTTTGCCAGAATGCCGACATACTCTATCGTCTCATCGCTGATGATATTTGCCATCTGCTGCTCCTTTCCTTTTCTCGTGATTCTACGGGTTCAGGCGGGTGACGTCTCTCGGGAAAAGGGTCGTCTCACGCACATTCTGCTCATCCAGAAGCCGCATGGTCAGACGCTCCAGGCCGATGCCCAGGCCACCGTGCGGCGGCATCCCATAGCGGAAGATCATCAGATAATCGCTGATGTCCGCAGGATCCATATTCCGCTTCTCCATCTTATCCAGGATCATCGCATAATCATGAATCCTCTGTCCGCCGGTCGTGATCTCCAGACCCTTATAGAGCAGATCGAAGCTCAGAGTAAACCGCGGATCCGCCGGGTCGTCCATCGCATAGAAGGGACGTTTTTTGCTGGGATAATGCGTGACAAACACGAAATCACTGCCGTATTCCTCTTTGAAATACCGTCCGATCAGTCCCTCCTCTTCCGGCTCCAGGTCGAACGGATTGCGGATCTTCCGCCCGTATTTCTCCGATACCAGCTCCTTCGCTACATCAAACCGAACCTGGGGAATCTTCTCGATATGGGGAACCTCGACGCCCAGGATCTTAAGCTCCGTCTGATATTCCCTTCCAAGGAGCTCCATGGTATAAATCAAGAAACCGGTCTCCATCGCCATAACATCCTCAAAGCTCTCAATATAACCCATCTCAAAATCCAGGCTGGTGTATTCGTTCAGATGTCGGGTCGTGTTGTGCTTCTCCGCGCGGAACACCGGCGCGGTCTCAAACACCCGGTCAAATACCCCCACCATCATCTGCTTATAAAACTGCGGGCTCTGCCCCAGCTCCGCTTTTTTATTAAAATAATTCAGCTTAAAGACGTTCGCTCCTCCCTCCGCGCCGCGGGATACGATCTTCGGCGTGTGAATCTCCGTAAAGCCCTGAGAGGACAAAAATTCGCGGAAGCCTCTGACCAGACCCTCCTGGATGCGGAACTTCGCCCGCTCACGCACATTGCGGAGCGTGATCGGACGAAGCGCCAGCTTCGTCTCAAGAGAAGTGTTCAGCTTCCACTTGTTGATCGCAATCGGAAGCCCCTCCGCCGGCTCAGACAGCACCCGGATCTCACTCAAACGCAACTCAAATCCATGCGGCGCCCGCTCCTCCGTCGCAACGGTCCCGGTCACCACGACCGCCGCCTCCTCCTTCAGATTCTTCACATCAAACGCCGTCTTGCCCTCCTCGCAGACACACTGCACCAGGCCGTCCGCCCTGCGCAGGATCACAAAGGCGAATTCTCCCATATCGCGGATATTGTGTACCGCGCCTTCCATCTTCACGGTTTTGCCCACAAGATCCCCGTCCAGAATCGCGCGGATACCGATCGTCTCCTTCTCCTTTACGCCTGTCAAAAACTCCATCTCTTCCTCCTGTCTTCTCTGTCTAGTATGAAAGTCGATGACTCCGCTCTGCGAGCTACTTTGTATAAGTTCGACTACGGAAATCACAGATTTCCTGTCTCACTTATCTCGTCATCGCCGCCAGTATTCGCAATCCGGGCTTCTCCGCTCCGCTTCGGTCGGTGCTAAACGAGCGCCACCGGCGCTCAGCACCGCCCTACTTGCTCATACCGGCTTGGTTGCCAAATGTCTGTACGTCCTTGCGTGCAAGCACGCAGTCCGTACAGCCGCTTGGCAACACTTTCATAGTAAGCGACTATGCTAAGCTCAGTCTGCGCCTGGCGGCTTGACTTCGCTAAGCGCCGCTGCATACATGAAAGCAGCCAATCATTCTGCGCCTAACGGCTTGAATTCTTGGGCTTTCATAGTAAAAAATCCCGCCCCGGAATACTGTCACATATTCCGGGACGGGACATATCTCCTCTATGCTTCCCGCGGTACCACCCGCATTGAACGCCGCCGCCCGCAACCGGAACTGCAGCCTTCCACTCTTAAGCCGTAACGTGACCTGACGGGTATCCCTACGCAGCCGCCCTGCCGCGCGCCTCATGCGGCAGCCTCTCCGGCTCTTTCGAAATACCGGCTCCGGAGTGTTCCCTTCTGCCACGTCCAACCTGACGGCGCTCTCAGTCGGTGACGCCCTCTCCCTGTCGAAGTCCTGCTGGCAAGAGTCTCCTTCTCAGCCTTTCCCGTGTTCCCAGACATCTGCATGTCGCCGAACACCAGATTTCTAACATCTTAGCACAAGTTATTTTTGAATGCAAGGTCAAATTTGAACAAAGATTCCGTCCTGTCAATTAAGGAATGCGCTAAACTGCCCGAAGAGAATGCCCGCGAGGATCAGTACGATCCCTCCGCCTAGGCGCGTCGACAGCTGCGCGTAGGAAATCAGACCCATACGCCCGGACGCTCCCAGCACCGCCAGATCACCGGCTCCGCCCCGGTTCGCCATACACAGCCCGGCCGTGATCGCCGAATCGATTGGGTACAGCCCGACCAGCCATCCCACAATCGCCGAGCCGATCACCGCGCCGAGGACGATCGCCAGCGCGATCACCACATTGGCCGGCGTCAGCACGCGAAACATAATATCAACATTCGTATCCGCACCGACGCCAACCATGAGAATCAGCGCCATATTGGTGCTGAAAAATGCCTGCAACCTTCTGGCTGCCGCGCAGATATGATCCGGAATGATTCCCAGCATGGACGCAGCCAGTACCAACGCGATCATACAGGTCAGGGCATGAATCGGGACCCCAAGGATCTTCGGCAGAACCGCCACCGAAAGCAGTCGACCAAGCGCATAAAATCCAAGCGCCAGGAAAAACGCGCCCCCAAGATCACGCACGCTGCAGCCGACCCGCTTACGATCCGTCGGCGCCACACCGCCCTTTCTGAGCAGCACCTTTCCGTCCCCCGTCCACTCCGGGTTTTTCCTCCCGACCCGGTCAAGCAGCGCGGCGATCAGCACCGCGAAGACATTGGCAACCGTCAGAATCATAATCGCAAAGGTATAATAGCCCGCGGACGGAGCGCCGGTCACTGTCTGATAAATCTGACTGAGAGGAATGGCTCCCGCTCCGTTGCCTCCGCTCATAATGGGAAGCATATACTTAAGGATCACCGCTAACGGCTGCACGCCAAACAGCACGCCCGCCATCGCGCCGAACAGCGACGCCCCCGCCAGACCGCCCAGGATCGCCGGAATATACCGCCGGAAGGAACGGATCAGCAGATTTCGATCCAGCGAAAGGAGGGAGCCGGTGATGACGATGATGATATACAGCGTCAGAAAATCCGCCAGATTCATCACACTCCGGATGGATTCCGCATAGACATGCGGAATGATCTGCCAGGAAAACAGACAGGCCGACGCCAGAAAGGTAAGCATCAGCCCGCCCCCTATGTAAGTATTCCAGATCGGAATCCGCTCTCCGATCTCATTACAGATAATTCCGATCGCCAGCATCAGCGCAAAACACCCCGCCGCATCCGTAGATAGCGCCCCCGTCATCGCCGCGACAATGGCGACAAGCGCCGCCCCCACGGCAAGATACCACGGCAGACCAAACGTGATCGGATGAAGTCCCTTCCCCTCTGACATCATCACACCCCCTGTTATGATGCGATACCGGAGCCAGATGTATCTGACCTCATGGCATCGCAATTTCTTTGCAAGATCTTAACACCATAAGCATAGCATCTGTCGATTTGTATGTCAATTTTGTTATTATTCTGTCAAAACAATATTACGATTCACAGGATTGCGAATGTCTGAGCGACCCCCGTGAATCGTAATAAAACAAAAGAACCAATCACCGACAACGGATCGATCCGTCTGTCTCATCACAGACAAACTGTGTCCCGTATTTTGCACTGATCGCCTGAAGCCGCTTTGCCATCCCCGCCACGACCTCCGGCGTCGCCAGAGTCGGAAGTCCCCGCTTTAACGGTTGCTCCGCATCCAGCTTCAGATCCAGCGGGATCATTTTCCAGGTCATCCCCTCCTCCGTCTTATCAAACAGCACCATCGCATTCTCGGAAAAACGGCGCTCGGATGCAAAACCGATGAAATGTCCCTCCCTGTCCTTTACGCGGTTTCCGTGAAGATCCGATGGCCGACAGCCGGGATCATAGCCGTAGCTCTCATACATCTCCGGGGCAATGATAGACTCACCGGCCTCAAACTCCATGAGAAGACTTCCCAGATTGTAGAAAATCGGTTTTCCCTTATAAATCTCCACCCCACGCATGAAATGAGCGCCATGACCGATCACCGTATCGGCGCCCGCGTCGATGGCCTGATGGCAGATCGACTCAATAAAGGCAGGCGGTTCCGTCGAATACCAGTTTTCATTCACGCCCTCATGGGTATGAAGGCTGAACACCGTCAGATCCGCGCGGCGGGATGCATCACGGACACTCTTCCTGATCTCCTCCGCGTCCTTTTCATTGGCAAAGGTTCTCACATAGGCCCGATCGCCCTTCTCAATCTTCAGATTCCCTTCATAAAGAGAGCCAAACTGAAAATGATTCTCATCGGACGGCGGGAAGGTCTCGATACGATTCCCCTCATCCACACTGGCCTTTGTCCCCAAAAGCGTATCAATCCGCCTGAGCTCTTCAAACTCCCGTTCCGGTAAGACGTAGGACTGCTTCCAGCGAAGTGGATTGACTCCGGGTCGGGCCGCCACACCGGCACCCTCGTCGCTCGCCGCAAACACCTCCGAGCGGGTGGAGCCAGCCGCTACAACCCCGATGCGTCCGGCTGCCGTATCCAGAAATCTCGGCAAACGCGCTTCCAGCAGATTCCGCCCCAGGCCGCAGGGAACCAGCTTCCTCTCCTCCGCCGCATGGATGGTGTCCATCACCCCCTGCCACCCATAATCCCCGGAATGATTGTTCACAAAAGAAACCAGCCGGATATTCATTTCCACAAACTCATCCAGGCGGTCCGCCCGGACCGAAGTCATGTAGCCTCTTCCGGGCGCCGGCGGCGTCTCGGGCCGCGGAGTGCAGAATTCCGCGTTTGTAAAAACTCCATCTGCCTCCTTCAGATACGCAATCAGCTTCGGATCCAGCCGGTTCACCAGATTTTTACTGGAAAACAGGGAATCCCCACAGGCAACAAATCTCATTTTCTCTTTTCCCTCCTGAATTCACCCGCCACCTCCTGCCTGAAGACGTACAAAACCGGGTCGATATATTCTCCGTAATGCCATACATTCCGCTCCGCACAAATCTCCAGCGCCGGACCGCAGAAGGCGACGCGGAAGGTATCATAAAAGGGAGTATGGTCAAAGACCATTCTCAGCACAAAAACGTCTTCTTCCCATGCCCCGGCGCAGGAAACCTCCGGATACAGCACATTCCAGTCGGTGTCCGTATCCTCCAGGCGAATTCCTGTCGTTCCCTCAATCCATCGTCCAAAGCCGACCGATACGCGAAAATCTCCATCCTCGGTTTCCAGAAAAATCTCCGGAACGTCTCCGCCGAAACAAAACGTCATCGCCCGGAAGCCGCGGCGGTTACGGCCAAACACATAGCGCACGTCGCCGTACCGCTCTTCCACGGCACGATTTTCTGCCTTTCCCTGCGGAAGCGGAATCTGGCAGGATGCGAGCCTGGAAAAAAGGATCTTCTCGTCAGCATCTGCCCTTTTCCTGGCATCCTCATCCGTCTGGCTCCTATCGTCCTTCTCCTCCAGGAAAGCCGGATACAGCAGATTCCACACGCTTTCAAACAGATGATCGGCATGTGTGCCGCAGGTCATGGCCACCACGGCATCCTTCTTCGGAAATACCATCATATACTGGCCGAAGCCGCCGCTTGCCATGTAGGCGTCCTCTTTTCGCAGACGCCAGATCTGATAACCATAGCCGCCGTGAAAGTCGGGCGCATCGGCAGGATTTGACGTCGGATGCGCCGCGTTGGATACCTGGGCGGACACCGCCTCCTGTACCCATCCGGGATCCAGAAGCTGCCTTCCTTCCCAGCTTCCCTTCTGTAACAGAAACTGCCCCAGCCTGGCGAAGTCCTCCGTCGTCAGCATCAGCCCCCAGCCGCCGACTGAAATATGCTGAGGACTCTCCTCCCACCATTCGCCCCGGATGCTGAGCGGGCAAAAAAGCCTTTCTTTCAGATAATCCCACAAAGTACAGCCGGTCACCTTCTGCACAATGGCCGAAAGCATATAGGAGGCATGCGTGCTGTAAACGAACCGGCTGCCCGGCTCGTTCGGCACATATGCGGTCAGAAAATTCCGGATCCAGTCCGTCCTCCCCTCAAAAGGGAAATCATGAGGATCCTCGTCAAAGCCCACCGACATCGTCAGAAGATGCCGGATCGTGACCTGCTTCATATGCTCGCAGACATCCCCGTCCAGATGCTCCCCGAAGAAAGAGACGACCCGGTCATCCATGCGGATCCGTCCCTCCTGCACCGCAAATCCTATTCCCAGCGCCGTAAATGTCTTGGACGCTGAAAACAGCGTATACGGTTTCTCCGGGGCATAGGGCGTCCAATATCCCTCCGCCGCTACCTTCCCATGACGCAAAATAACCAGGGAATGGATATCAATCGCGTGATGTTCCAACGCGTCCAGAAAATCCATGACTCCCTGGCTGTCAATGGCAAGCTGAGACGGCGTGCTTCTCGGAAGGAACCGGCTGTCCGGATTCCCTTCCCTGTCTTTCACCACCATATTCACCCTCGCCTTATCCTTTCTCCGCAGCGCCAATCGTCTCCTGCGGAATATATACACGTGACAGAAACTGCTTCGTCCGCTCCTCCTTCGTGTGGATAAATACCTCCTCCGGCGTCCCGGACTCCAGAACCACGCCCTCATCCATGAAGAGCACCTTATTGCAGATCTGGTAAATAAAATTCATCTCATGGGAGACAATCACCATCGTCCGCTTTTCATTCGCCAGCTGCCGGATGACGTCCAGCACCTCTCCGATCATCTCCGGATCCAGCGCAGAGGTCGGCTCGTCAAGAAGGATCACCTTCGGATCCAGCGCAATCGCCCGGGCCAGTGCAACCCGCTGCTGCTGACCGCCGGAGAGCTGAGACGGGAAGAAATCCTTCCGATCGGAAAGCCCCACCTTATCCAGCAGCTCATCCGCGATGCGTCTGGCCTCCGCCTCCGGCTTCTTCTGAACACGGATCAGCCCCAGCATGACATTCTCTCTGGCGTCCTTTTCCCGAAACAGATTAAACTGCTGAAATACCATGGCAGTATTGCGGCGCATATAAAGAATATTCTTCTTGCCCGGATTTCTCACATCAAACGATACCTGATCCAGCTCAATGTGTCCTCTGTCCGCCCGCTCCAGGAAATTAATGCAGCGGAGAAGCGTCGATTTTCCGGAACCGGAGGAGCCGATCACGCCGACGATATCGCCCTTTTCCACCGACATATCGACACCCTTCAGCACTTCCGTCCTGCCAAAGCTCTTATAAAATCCCGTCAGGTTAAGCACGGCTTCTCTCCCTCCCTTCGCTGCGTTTCAGCTTCCTCTCGATCAGGCTGAATATTTTCGCCAGGACAAATGTGATCGCCCAGTAAATCAGGGAAAGCGCAATATACATCTCAAAATAACGCACATTCCTGGAAGCGAGCAGCTTGCCCTGAGCCGTCATCTCCACCACCGCGCAGACAAAGGCGAGAGAAGTGCTCTTAACCATATTGATCAGCTCATTTCCCAGAGACGGGATGGCCACAATCAACGCCTCCGGGATGATAATCTCCATATAAGTCTGGAAGGTCGTCATGCCGATCGAAAGCCCTGCCTCTCTCTGCCCCTTATCGACAGAAAGGATCGCCGCACGGATATTTTCGGACGCGTAGGCGGCCTCGTTGAGCGAAAAGGCGACCAAAACAAAGACCACATTGGGCACCTTATTGATATTCAGATTCATACCGAAGTAAAAATTGATGTACTGCAGCAGGATCGGGATCCCGTAATAGGACAGATAAAGCTGCACCAGAATCGGCGTTCCACGCATAAACGACACGTAAAACGCCGCAATCTTCTCGAGGACCGGCACCCGGTTGATCTTGATCACCGCCACGATAAAGCCCAGAAGCAGCGCAAAAAAAATCGAGACAAGGGCGATCCCCAATGTGATCGGAAGATACCGGAGCAATGGTCCGATATCTTCCAGAATAATGGATGGTTTAAATAAATTTGGCATGCTTCAACCCCTCTGCGCTTTTACCAGTCTGCCCTGTCAATACCGGAATAATCCTTCCCCCAATATTTCACAGACAGCTCGGTCAGGGTGCCATTATCCTTCAATGTCTCCATCGCGCCGTCGATGGCGTCCGCCAGCTTCTGGCCTTCCTCTGTCTTCGCGATGACAAACCAGGTGCTTGGATTCTGAAGCTTGCTCGCTTCCTCGTCCGGAAGCGCTACGAAATCAAAATCATAGCCATACTCATCCGCGTATACCTGAAGATTCGACTCACCGCCCATCATAAAATCAAAATTTCCCTGGTAAAGCTGCATATAAAAGCTTGACCAGTCCGCATCCGCGTACTGAATCTCGATCGGGTTGTCCGCATGCTCCGCATTGTAATTCTCCAGGAACAGCTGCCATGCGTCTCCCTTCGCGTTGCTCACAGTTTTCAGTCCGCCCAGGTCATCCAGCCCATTGATCGGATGCTCGTCCAGAAGACCCTCTCTCACATACAAACCGGACGCCTCATAGCGGTCATAATGCTTCGGGAAAATATATTTCTCGTTTCTCGTCTCATTCCAGCTCAGGCTGTTGAAGCCCAGCATATAGCGCCCCGTGTCGATGCCATTGAAAATGCTCTCAAACTCCGTGATCTCAAATTCGAACTCGTATTGAGGCAGAATCTCATCAATCGCCCGCAGCAGATCGGCTTCGTATCCGGCCAGCTCTCCATTCTCATCCACATAAGAAAACTTCACCGTATGACCGTCCGTTGCGCACATCACCGTCGTGATCTCATCCGTCGTCGCCTCCGCGCCCTCGGTTTCGGCTGGCTCTGCTTCCGCGGCAGCCGCCTCCGTCTCAGCTACTGCCTCTGTCTCAGCCGCTGCTTCCGTCGCCGCGGTGCTGCCTCCGCAGGCGGTAAGCGCCAGAGCTCCCAGCACGACCGGCGTCAGAACACGTGTCATCATCCATCTCTTTTTCATCTTTCCTCTCCTCTTTTCTCTCCTTGTTGTCAAAAAAGTTTTGTATCACACTTTCCTATAAAATAGCACACGACAAAATCCCTGTCAAATAGAACAAAACAATATCCGGCCATAAATCATCCTTATAATCGGCGACCGCCGACTTCGCCAGACCGGAATCTTTGCCGTTAAAAGCTCCGGATACCAAAACCGCCGCATGAGCCCATCTTCGGACTCATACGGCGGAACATTCCATCGTAAACTCCAGGAAATTACAATGGAAGTCCAAGAATCCAAGCCGTTAGGCGCAGGATGATTGGCAACTTCCATGTATGCAGCGGCGCTTAGCGAGAGCGAGTCGTAAGACGATGCTCGAACTTAGCATAGTCGCTTATTTCGTCAGCTCGGTCACAATCGCATCCACTGCCTTGCCAAACGCCGCGGACTTCGCGTCGGCGTCTTCCAGAGAAGCGCCCTTCACTCCATAATAGAACTTGATCTTCGGCTCTGTTCCGGAAGGTCTTACGCACATCCATGCGTTATCGTTCATATCATAGTAAAGAACATTGGAGGACGGAAGGCCGGTCGGAGTGACCTCGCCGGTCGCCATATTCTGAATCGTATCCTTCTGATAATCGCGGGCAGACAGAACCTGATAGCCGCCCACCTCTGTCGGCGGATCGTTCCGCAGGGACTCCATAATCGCCTTGATCTTTGCCAGACCCTCGATGCCTGCCAGACCGATGGACTTGACGGCGTCCTTATAGTAGCCGTACTTATTGTACATATCGATCATCGCATCCCACAGAGTCTTGCCCTGGGTCTTGTAGTACGCAGCCGCCTCGCACAGAGCAACCGTCGCGGAAACTGCGTCCTTATCGCGCGCGTAGGTGCCGATCAGGCAGCCGTAGCTCTCTTCCATACCGAACATATAATGGCCGACGCCTGTCCTCTCCTCCTTGAGCACCTGCTGTCCGATCCACTTGAATCCGGTCAGGCACTCCACCAGCTTACAGTCATAGCCCGCCGCAACCGCGTCGATCAGGTTCGTGCTGACGATGGACTTGACCACCTCGCCGTCAGCCGGAATCGCGTTCTGCGCCTTCTTCTGGCTCAGCACATACTCGCACAGAAGGGAACCGGACATATTGCCGGTCAGAGAAATATACTCGCCGGACTTCGTATCCTTCACATAAACGCCCAGGCGGTCTGCATCCGGATCGGTCGCCAGAACCAGATCCGCGTCGATCTCCTTCGCAAGCTTTAAGCCAAGCGCGAATGCCTCCGCCGCCTCCGGGTTCGGATAGCTGACGGTCGGGAACTCACCGTCCGGCAGCTCCTGCTCACGGACAACATATACATTCTCGAAACCAATGTCATGCAGCGCACGGCGAACCAGAATATTACCGGTGCCGTGAAGCGGGGTATAAACAATCTTAATATCCTTCTGCATCGCGTTGATGGCATCCTGGTTCACCACCTGCGCCTCAACCTGCGCCAGATACTTATCATCCATGTCAGCGCCGATGACCTTGTAAAGGCCAAGAGACTTCGCGTCGGACGCGGTCATGGTCTTCACGGTGGACAGATCCTCAATGGCCAGCACTTCCTCTGTCACGCCCTTGTCATGAGGCGGGGTGAACTGTGCGCCGTCCTCCCAGTAAACCTTGTAGCCGTTGTACTCCGGCGGATTGTGGCTCGCAGTGATGTTGATACCGGCAATGCATCCCAGCTCGCGGACCGCAAAGGACAGCTCCGGCGTCGGGCGCAAAGACTCAAACTTATAAGCCCGGATCCCATTCGCCGCCAGGGTGCGGGCAGCCTCATCCGCAAACTCCGGAGACATCCGGCGGGAATCAAATGCGATCGCCACGCCCTTATCCGCGCCTCCCTGCTTGATAATATAATTGGCAAGGCCCTGCGTAGCCCGGCGCACCACATAGATATTCATCCGGTTGATGCCTGCGCCAAGCACTCCGCGAAGACCGGCGGTGCCAAACTCAAGATCCATATAGAAGCGCTCCTTGATCGCGTTCTCATCCCCTGCGATCGCTCTCAGCTCATCCTTCGTCGCTTCATCGAAATACGGATTGTCAAGCCACTCCTGATAGATCTTCATATAATCTTTCATAACCAAATACTCCCTCCTGTCGGTAGTTCCCGGGCACAGCAATCTGCAAATATGCACAAAATTATCCCGGATTCATTTTAATACATGAACCTATTATATAACAGGCTGCCGGAAAAAGGAAGGAAAAAGTATGCAAAAATCACAGATTTATTTTTGACAGGAACAATTTCCTGGATTTCTGACGGGCTTCAATGGCTTTCAGCTTCTCCACGTTCTTCTCCGGTATCCACGCCTTGTTGGCGCTGTTATAATAATTCAGCTGCTTCCAGTATTTTTCCGGATATAAGAACAGATAATACAGACATTTTCGCTCCTCCCGGGAAATCGGCCGGACGCGGTCGTAGCGCTCGATCATCGCCAGTCCAAGCCCTCCGTCCCAATCCTGCCGTTCCAGGCATTTGCGCAGGAAACGGTACAGATCCGTCATCTGAATGCCGCGGTGCATCTGATTGAATTCAATAAAAACCGCCTCCGGGCCACGGATCAGAATGTGATGCTGATCCAGATCGCCGTGGCAGAGCGCCTGCGGCAGACAGGCATTTTCTCCCTTTTCTTCGCGCGCCCCGTCCCTTCCCGTCTCCGCGCCGGTCGACATCCTGATATCCAGCAGATTTCCAACTACAGGACCTGCCACTGGCAGCTCCTTCCGTATGCTATGGCAAACTACAGGACCTGCCACCGGCGGCTCCTTGCGTATGCCAGGGCAAAGAAGATGTTCCAGCCCCTCCTGTGCCTGCAGCGCCTCCTCATAATAGGAATCAAAATGGGCAATCACACACCGCTCAAAATCGCCCTTCTTTTTCTGATTCCGGATAAAGGTGCGTACCCGCTTCATCTCCCGGGTATGGCGCCGCATCTCGCTCAAAGGCCCCGGCGGAAGCATGGATCGCAGATCCCACTCGTCCCGCCAGGCAATCTCTCCCATCGCCTGATGCAGCCGGGCAATGTGGGAGACCGCTCCCAGCATTTCCCGGCTGTCCCGCAAACTGCATTCCCGGTCGCTGAACCATTCCTTCAATACATATTTCGTCCCATCCTCCGCGACTGTGAGAAGCTCTCCGTCCTGATTTCTCACATAGCGGTCGGTCAGGGCAATGCCCCGCTCTCCCAGCTCCTCCAGAACAGCCGTCTCAAATTCCAGACGCCGGACTGTTCCCCGATACTCCTTTAACTGCTTCACGCTGCCGTCAGACCATTGACAGATCCAGGCTCCCCTTCCCTTGCGGATACTGAGGGTCTCTCCCTCATAGTGCTGCAACGCTTCCAGATAACTGTCGTACACGCCCACCCCTCCACTCTGATGCCTGGTATCACAAAAGCCAGATTCCTCTGACCCCTGCATCCCTTCATAACTGTTTCATGGTATGAGCGGCGAAAACAGATTATTCGTTATTTTATGCGAAGCAGGATCTCCCTCTGATTGTCCTCCGGATGCGATAACACATGGTCCAGCATCCTCGATAAGATCTCTCCGATCTCCTTTCCCGGCTTTATGCCTGCTTCGATCAGATCCCTGCCCTTCACAGCCAGATCCTTAAGCCACAGGCAATCTCCATCCGCGCGGATCCTTGCCGTAAGGGCGCGAATTTCCTCGCCGTATCCGTTCAGATCTGACAGCGCGTCCCAGAGCTCCGGCTCCATCTGCGCCATCGCCCGCCGCACCGCCTCCGACTCCGCGGCCGGTTCCACGCCGGACCAGGCCACCAGGAGCTTCACTCTGGCGATCGTGTCATTGTCCATCTTCAGATCGCGCAAAACCCGGACAGCCGTCTCTGACCGCGCCTGCCTGCCGCAGTCCTCTGCGTCTCCTTTTCCCTCATTTCCGCGCAGAAAGGCCGCCCAACGCACATACTTTTCCCGCGGCAAAGTCGCGGGGACGGATACGCGCTCCCATGGGAGCGCCGCAAAGGCCGGGGAAATATAGCGGCTGATTCCAGTCGCATAGACCGCCTTTATCTGCTCCGGATGATCCGACAACAAGATCTTCGTGAGCTCAGCCTGAATCCGCTCCCGACTGACCTTCGCGAGATTCGGCGCAATCACCGGAATCGCCTCCCGCGTCCCCGCCTCCACCGCAAATCCCAGCTGCGCACAAAAGCGGATCGCGCGGAGAATCCGCAGCGCGTCCTCCGTAAACCGCTCCAGCGGATCGCCCACACAGCGGATCACCTTCTTCTCCAGATCCTGCACGCCGCCAAAAGCGTCCACCATCCCGGTTTCGTAACTATAGGCCATGGCATTGATCGTAAAATCCCGCCGCCTCAGATCCTCCAGAAGATTCGAGGTAAACACCACCTGCTTCGGATGGCGTCCGTCCTCATACTCCCCGTCAATCCGGTAGGTCGTCACCTCGTAGCCGATCCGGCCTATCATCACCGTCACGGTTCCGTGCTGAATCCCCGTGTCGACCGTGCGGCGAAACAACGCCTTCACCTGCTCCGGCCGCGCCGACGTCGTGATATCCCAGTCCTCCGGCTCCCGCCCCAGCAGACTGTCCCTGACACATCCGCCCACCGCAAACGCCTCATAACCGTTCTCGTTCAGTTTTCCGATAATCTGCTCCACCTGGGCAGGCATCTGTATCCGCATCCCGGTTTCCTTCCTTCATTATCTCAATTCCTGTCATCCACTTGTTTCCGGTTTTTCTCTTCATATGGTTTTCCTTCTGCTTTATACTGGCTTTCTGCCAATTTTTTCACTTATTCAGATACCGCCATATCTGCCGGAAAAACCACTTTTCCATCTTATTATACGAAAAACAGGGACACTCATCAATCATTTTTTCACTCTCTGTGCATATCGGTTGCCGGTTGCTATTTCATTCCGCGAATGGTATCATAAAAAGGATGCAAAAGTAGAGAAAAGGAAGAGAATCTCCTATGTCTGATAAAAAAGAAATGTCCATGGAAGCACAGAAAGCAGAGTTGTTTGAAAAAACACCGATCCCACAGGCCGTCCTGAAGATGGCCGTTCCCACCGTGCTCAGTTCTCTTGTCATGGTTATTTATAATCTGGCCGACACTTACTTTGTGGGAATGCTGAACAATTCCATAGAAAATGCGGCGGTCACGCTGGCCGCGCCTGTGCTTCTGGCTTTTAACGCCGTCATTAACCTGTTTGGCATAGGCGGCTCCAGCCTGATGAGCCGCTATCTGGGGCGAAAAGAATACGCAGCCGTGCGCAAAAGCTCCGCCATCAGCTTTTACTGCGCCCTGGGATTCTCCGCTTTATTTTCCCTGTCATTTGCCGTGTTCCACACACCGCTGCTTGGGATTCTGGGTACTGCCAAAGATACGGCGGCGGCCACCTGGCAGTATCTGCAATGGACGACGGTATGCGGCGCCATCCCGGCCATTCTGAACGTAGTCCTGGCAAATCTGGTACGCGCGGAAGGTTCTTCTCTCCATGCCAGCATCGGAACCATGAGCGGCTGTCTTCTCAACATCATCCTGGATCCCTTTTTCATCCTCCCATACGGCTTTGGCATGAGAGCCGCCGGCGCCGGCCTGGCTACCTTTCTTTCCAACTGCGCGGCCTGTATTTACTTTTTTGTGCTGTTATGGATCCGGCGCAGACAGACTCTGGTGTGTGTGAATCCGCGGGTCTTTTCCTTTGACATGACAATCCTCAGCCAGATCTGTGCCGTCGGCGTCCCCGCGGCCATTCAGAATCTGCTGAACGTGACCGGCATGACAGTATTAAATAACTTTACCGCTGTCTACGGCTCTACCGCCGTTGCCGCCATGGGAATTACCCAGAAAATCAATCTGATTCCGCTGTATATCACCATGGGGATTTCCCAGGGCATCATGCCGTTGGTCGGTTATAATTACGCCAGCAAAAACCGCGGCCGCATGAAGGAAGCGATCACATTTACCGCAAAAATAAGCATTTCTTTTATTCTTCTGATGACAACCGCTTATTACCTGGGTGCGGAGAAGCTGATTGGACTGTTTATGAAAAATGAAGAGGTGGTCGCCTATGGTAGCCGTTTCCTCCACGGCATGTGCATCGGCCTGGTGTTCCTGACGGTTGATTTCCTGGCGGTCGGCGTATTCCAGGCATGCGGTATGGGAAAATCCTCCCTGATCTTTGCCATTCTCCGAAAGATTGTGCTGGAAATTCCCGCGCTGTTCCTTTTAAACCGGATCTGGCCCCTGTACGGGCTCGCTTACGCCCAAACCTGCGCGGAGGTTGTTCTCGCCATCGCAGCAGTGATCCTGCTGCGGAACATGTTCCGGGAGACCGTTTAAGCTCATTCAAGCCATCATTCACCGCTTTTCTGTCATACTGTTTCCTGTCCAGGCTTTGTATCGTTCACACAGCTTTCTGAGGGAATAATCCTCATAATCATATGGCGAAATAAGAGCATCATCCAATGAATGGTTGCCTCTAAGGACAAGGCGCTTTAGCTCCATTGAATCAGCAAGGACACTTTCGTTTCCAATTCGAATATACGCCTCAATGACGCCATCCGCCGTATAATAGTAAGGCGTATCCGTTCCAGCCAGAACACGAACCATCAAAATATCTTTTCCATCTTCCACCGTGTAAAGCTGCATTACAATCTGAGGAAACGGAGAAATACACTCCTTTACCATCTGACTGACATATTCCGGCGCACTTTTTATATCCTCAAGACCAATCACCTGTTCATCATCCGTAACGCCGAAAATGAGCATCCCTCCTGCCGTATTGGCGAAGGCACTGACGCTTTTCAGCCAGCTCTTCGGTTTTTCCATTTCCACGGCCTGTTTTTTATCGTATTCTGTAGATTCTCCGATAAATTCTCTCAAATTCATGCTACCTGCCTCCATTACTCTGCATTTAGTACATGGGTATTGTAACACAAGCAAACGACTTTTTAAAGTCACCTGAAAAGCTGGTTGCTGTTTTTGCATGGCTCATTGCTAACGCGCGACATCAATACTGCCGTTTCAAGCATAATACTTCTTTACATTCTGGCCAGTTTCACACAGCATTCCACATGGCACGAGAAAACGATATTGATGTCACATGTAGAGCGGTTGTCTGTGCAAACATATCCATCAGACCAATATGAATCTCTATTTCAGAATTTTCCAATAACCGGACTTATTAGAACCCACTCGCTCAATATAGCCCAATTTTTTCAATGCTGAAATCCCGGTATCGACTGTTGTTTTGCCAACTTTAAGCTTCTCCATAATTCGTGCTTTCGTAATATTGGGATTATTCCTTATCTCTGCAAGAATTCGCACTTGCGTTTTAGTCAATGCCGCTTCCTTTGATCCTGCAACGGCGTTTTTATTACCCACTTTATTGCCCGTTTTATTACCCGCTTTGTCGCCCATAACATTGATCCAACTAAACGGAATTGTTACAACGATGGAGTTCTCTCTGAACTCATATGCCTCTCTCCCATACCTCTGCGTAATTCTTGGCACACCTCTGCCTGTCTTCTCACTTATATGAAGCTGGAGAAGAATCTCCGACAGTTTCTTATTCACAGGCACCGATTCGCCTGCAAAAAAGCCTTCCATCGTCTGTTCTGGAGCAAGAGAACCTCGCGAAAGGATTTCTATTCTGTCAGAAAATACAGTTATCATTGGTTCATTACCGCTAACCCATTTATTGTGCACAAACGCGTTAATCACAGCCTCGT